>NZ_LR734812.1 GCF_902506655.1 Marinoscillum sp. 108
TTGGCTTTTTGCGTTTTATGGCCTGGATGAGAACCAGCGGGGGGTCGGTTCGAAATCGGAGCGCAGCGTAGATTCACGAGGGGTTTGCGCGCATGGCTGTGCGTATGAGTAATCCAGTCACCTCGACCAGCAAAGCCAACCTGTTTAGGTTGGCTTTTTGCGTTTTATGGCCTGGATGAGAACCAGCGGGGGGTTGGTTCGAAATCGGAGGGAGGTGTTCTCCTAATTACTACTCACCCTACAGGTGTTTTTAATGTACTGATCTTTGAGGACAAAGGTCTTGGTGTAATTCATCGCCAGTCGGCTGGTGGTCAGTTGACAATTGAAGCTCATTTCATCTCCATCCTTGATCAAATGTATGTTTGAAGAGGGTACTTGTGCGGGCTCACAGGTTATTGGTCTGGAAAAATCTTCCAGCCGGTTGGTAGCTATTCTGTTTAACTCACTTAAAATATCTTTGATCAAGTTTTTACTAGAAAAGAGCTCTTCCAACTCCTCCTGATCGGTAAATTCGAGATCGCGTCCGATCACCTTTCCTGAACGATGGATGACCAATGAGTCAATTTCAAATTCATTTCTAAAGAAGGTATGTACTGTGGCCACTTTCACAAAGTTATTGTCAAGGCTGAAGTCTAGTTGCTTATAAAAGTCCTTGAGGGCCAGGTCTTTCCTGATGAAAGAATCAATCGGAAGCTCCCTTCTGTCATACCAGATTTCATGCTTTTGGTATTCGTAGCCTTCTATGATTTTTCCCTTGGGGTCTTTCTCACTCATACAGCGGGCATACATATTCACCTCGGTAGCAGAGTAGTGGAATCCATTTCTTTCCCTGAAAAAAGGAATTTTATATCCTTCCTTCAGTTCCCATTTGCCCTGATACTTATAGCATGGATAATTGCAGTCTTCCGGTAAGTCATCCAGTTTAACATATGGATTGATAAATGCCGTTTCGAAAGTCCATTTGAGCATGTTGTCCCTGGGAGACTTCTCAGAGTCTGGTAGCTCCTGATAGCTGCCAGGTCGCCAAATGATTGTCAGGATGAGTAAGAGTACGACAAGCACGGTGGCACCAAGCCAACCGGGGTGCTTTTTCCAATCTTGGGTGCCACCCAGCTTGCGTCCAAGCTCAGATTCTAGTTGCACCACCATCAATATCCTGTCTATGCTTTGGATGGCACGCTGATATTCCCCTGCGGTGGCCGATTCGTTGATCAATCTGGAAAACTGTGCATCACTATATCCAAGCTCCCGTGCAATTTCAGAATTGCTCGATTTCTCGAACCTCTTATGGCTTTCATCAAATTTTCCAAAGAGTTTCTTGAGCTTATGGATGAAATCACTGTAGAGTTCCGTCATTATGGTGTAATTCTAATAAATTCCTGCAAATAGGCTCCGATTCTTTTTGGCCGGATTTGTTGAAATCGCATAAAATTCCTTGAAAAAGGATATAATCTCTCAAAGTATGTATTTCGCAAAAAAATGCCCCTATAATTACGAATCACTCATTTTTAAACCTATACGAATGCGATATATTATGAATATGTTGCTTTCGAGGGCTGCTGGCGAGTGGTTTTATACTTTTTATCAACCAAAAAATGACACCTATGCCAAAAAACAAACTAATTCTAATCCTCTGCGCCTTGTGGCTATCCAGTCTGGGGGCAATTGCGCAGCAGACCATCAGTGGTACTGTGAAGGACCCGGATGGTGAGCCCATCATAGGGGCCACTATTATGGTAGAGGGCACCAACTACGGAACCACTTCAGATGTTGATGGCAGATTTAGCATCAAGGCGCAGAATGGTTCATTCCTCACTTTTAGTTTTGTGGGATTTGAAACCCTCAGGAAAACGGTCAATGGGCCTGAGTCGATTGATGTATCCTTAGAGATTGACCTGGAAGAGTTGGATGAGGTGATTGTGACAGCATTGGGTTTCAAGGAAAATCGTGATAACCTCGGATATGCCAATTCGGTGGTCAATAGTGAATCCGTGAGCAAAGCTGCTGAGAGCACTCTGCTGAATTCGCTCTCAGGAAAGTCTTCTGGGGTGAGGGTTTCCCGAAACTCTGGAGACCCGGGTGCCGGGGCGTACATTCAGATACGTGGACTGTCTACGATCACGCGTGATGCCCAGCCGCTGATCGTTGTAGATGGAGTGCCTATTAGCAACGATGTGCGTGGCAACGGTGCTGGTCGAATAGCCCAGCAGTCGAGGCTGAATGACATCAACCCCAACGACATTGAAAATATTACGGTGTTGAAGGGCGCATCGGCGGCAGCACTATGGGGCACTCAGGCACTTGGAGGGGTCATTATGATTACGACCAAGAGTGGCAAATACAATCAAGACCTGAAAGTGACTATTAAGTCGAGCTATTCAGTAGATCAAATCAATCGGAAATACCCGCTCCAAAACACTTTTGGTCAGGGCAACGATGGCGTGTATAATGGGCGGGCACGGGATTCCTGGGGAGACAAAATATCCGAAAGGGCTGGCGGGCAAGATGAGTTTGAAACTTCTGGCGAGTACTTTGTGGATCAGGATGGCAAAATCTGGTACCCGATCAGTGACAAAAAATCTCAGGAAACATACGATGACTCCAATTTCGATCAGGTTTTTCAAAATGGTCATTTTCTCGAAAACAACATTAGCTTGTCCGCAGGGAATGCTAACAGCACTGCGTTCTTTAGCGTGAGCGATCTGAATCAGGAGGGAATTATTCGCAATAATTCTGATTATCGGAGAACGAGCGTAAGATTCAATGGTGAGCACATGCTCAATGAAAAATTTAGAATAAATGCTAACCTGACTTACGCCAAAACTAATTCTAACAGGATAAGAAGAGGGGCGAGCTCATCAGGTCTTTATCTCGGCCTATTGCGGAATCCCACAGACTTTGATATCTCGGGGTACCGAGGAGATTATTATGCAGGGCCGGATGCGGCACCAGTGTCTAACAGACACAGGTCGTATCGGGAGCCATTAGCCGCAGACGCTACTCCTACCTATAATAATCCGCTCTGGACCATTAATGAACAAGAGAATCTGGCTACCGTCAATCGTTTTATCAATACCCTGAAGCTGACTTACTCACCCACAAGCTGGATTGATCTCATCGGTCGGGTGGGCATAGATCATTATAGTGAGGAAAGACAGGAGTTCAATACGCCCGGATCTGCGGCCGGAGAATACCGCACAGGCACTTTCAGTTCCAACCTTGCCTCCAATCTTATTTTTAATATGGATTATATCGCCAAGGCAACCAAATCCATTGGTGGTGATTTTGATTTGTCCCTTCTGGTTGGTTTCAATTTCAACCATAAGCAGCTGAAAGTAGATGGCAGTGAGATTTCTAACTTTATACAATTTACTGATGTGGCCAGCCCCACCAGAGATATAGACAACGCCCTGCCTGAGAACAGGACGGTAGAGAGCTCCTTTGGACAGGAAAGAACGGTGGGTTTATATTCCTCCATGACGTTTTCTGCATTTGATGCCCTCTTTATCAATGGAACCATACGGGCAGAATCTGCGTCAACTTTCGGTAGCCAGGCAGATAATACTTTTATTTTCCCTTCAGTATCGGCGGCATGGCAGTTTCATCAACTGTTGGACGTGGAAGGCGTTTCTTTTGGTAAGCTTCGCGCATCTTATGGTGAGGTGGGTGTGCAGCCTGCCCGGTATAATACCAGCAATGTATTTGTGTCTCCTACTTACTCTGATCAATTCGGTGGTGGGCTCAACCTGGGACTCTATGGCAACGGAGGTTTTGTTCCAAGCACTTCTCGTGGAAACCCTAACCTTCAGCCAGAAAGAAAAAAGGAATTTGAACTGGGAGGCGACCTGAGGTTCCTCAAAGACAGACTTTCCCTGAGTGCAACTTATTTTCAAAACACTACCGAAAATGTGCTCCTCGATTTTCCTATTGCAAATTCAAGAGGCTACGATCGGATTTATTCGAATGGCGCTGAAATTGAAAATAAAGGAGTAGAACTTGACCTGGGTTATACCATTATTGAGACGAAGGATTTTGGTTGGCAAGCCAATGTAATCTACACGGATGTGCAAAACAAAGTGACAGATCTGGCCGGTGTGGAGTCCCTCGCACTAGGAGGATTGGATGCTGTAAACAACCGAGCGGTGGAAGGCAAGTCACTCGGAGTACTCTGGGGATCCAGAACGCTCAGAGATGATGCCGGAAATATCGTCTATGACAAAAACGGATTTCCAGAGCAGGATCAACTGGAAGGCGTGATCGGTGATCCTAATCCAGACTGGCAAGGATCTGTGTCCACCACCATTCGCTACAAAAACTTCGCACTTTCTGCACTTCTTGAGACATTTCAGGGAGCAGATATCTATGCAGGCACCAAATCTGTCTTATATGACCTGGGCCGATGGGAAGGGTCGGCAAAAGAATCAATGTCAACACAGAATTTGCTGGATTACAACGGTAACGTTATTCCGATGGGGACAACCTTCCGGGGAGTGGTACATGATTTCGGCGCAGGGCCTGTGGCCCTCACTGAACCCTGGTATCTGGGAGATGGCGGATTCTTTGGCAATGGAAATGATGAACTCTACATCGAAGATGGTTCGTGGACCAGGTTAAGAGAGCTTGGCCTGAGTTATCAAATGTCTAATTCACTTCTGAAAAAACTCGGGGTGAAATCCGCAGAGATCTCGGCCACAGGAAGAAATCTCTTCCTCTGGACCAAGTTTGAAGGAAATGATCCCGATACCAATTTGAACGGAGTGAGCGCTGCCAGGGGAATTGATTACTTCAATAACCCCAGCACAAAATCCTATGTATTCACCCTACTTCTCAACCTCTAAACGATAAAGACATGAAATTACCTAGCATATTCATATTATCACTATTGGGCGTGGGCATTCTGATCTCATGTGAAGGACTGGTGGAAGGCCTAAACGATGACCCCAATAACCCTACAACAGCATCTTATCAAAACATCCTTACAGGTGCGGAAGTGGGAAACATCATTTTACAGACAGGTGAAACAGCACGAAGGGCTGGTATCTTCTGTGGATATTATACGGGGATACAGCGGCAGCACCAGGGGTTTGACTCCTATACTGTCACTACCAGTGACTTTGACAACTTGTGGGATGATGCTTTTGTGAACACACTTCGGAATGCCAAGGAGGCTCAGGAAGCAGCAGCTCAGGAGGGCATAGAGGGCGTTACTGCCGGGATTGCTCAGGTTATCCAGGCCATGGCCTATGGTACAGAGGCATCTCTATTTGGTGATATCCCTTTTGATGAAGCAGCGGACATTTCCATAGAGCATCCAAAGTTTGAAGCACAGGTTCAGGTTTATCAGAAAATACATTTGCTTTTGGATGAAGCCATTCTCAACCTATCCACTGGTACAGGCAGGCCTACCAGCGGATCCGACATCTTCTTCGATGGGAACCCTGATGCCTGGACTGAGGTGGCATATACGCTTAAGGCGAGATATTTCCTGCATGTGAAGAATTATGAAGCAGCTTATGCGGCGGCAGCCAATGGCATTCAGTCTATGGCCAGCTCACTCTATGCCCCGCATGGGAGTGGTGCCGATGAGTCTAATCTCACTTATCAGTTTTTTGCCGTGCAGGTGAGAGGAGCCGACCTGATCACCTCAGACTTTATGACTAGTCTGGTGGCACCAGACCCTGCTACAAACCCGCAGATCGCTAACTATCGGGGCAATACCAAGACCAACGAAACGGGGAGGTATAAATTTTATTTCCAAATTAATGATGTAGGTACCCAACCTAATACCATTAGTGGGTTGGCCGCCCAAGAGGCCTCCGCTCCGATGGTCACCTATCAAGAAAACCTATTGATCCTGGCTGAGGCGGGCCTTAGATCCCAGAGTTTTGGCATTGGCCTTAGTCATCTCAACGAGTTCAGGGCCTTTATGTCTACAGGTGGTTACCTGACTAGTGCGAGCCCTGCCGACATCCTTTACGATCCTTATGTTTCTGCTGACTTTGATAATGGAGGCATGGAAAATCCTGATGGACTGTCTTCAGAAAATGCTTTGCTACGGGAAATTCTGCAGGAGCGATATGTAACCCTTTTTGGGCAGATAGAGGGCTTTTGTGATACTCGGCGCACTTTGGGTGAGGGTACGGTGCGGGTGCCGGTGGCTCCCAATACAGGCAATGAATTGCCCCAGAGGTTTATTTATCCACAGTCAGAAATAGATAGAAATAAAAATGTGCCGAATCCCATTCCCGGGTTTTTTGAGGCCACAATGGTAAATCAATAATATTATGATGCAGTTTCGATATAGGCAGAATCTCTCTGTTTTGTTGGTCTTTTTCTTTTGTCTGGTAGCCAGCCGTCTGGATGCTCAGCCTAAGGATACCCTCCGAGTGCTTTTTGTAGGCAATAGTTATACCTACTTCTGGAACCTTCCCCAGATGGTGGCTGCGATGGGAGCATCGCGGGATTTCCCGGTGATGGCAAGAAAATCCACTGCCGGTGGCGCTTCACTTAGGCAACACTGGGATGGTGAAAAGGGACTAAAAACCAGACAACTCATAACACAAAGTCAATGGGACGTGGTGGTCATTCAAAACCACAGCCTGAGCAGCATCGATACACCTGAAGAATTTTTATCCTATGGCCAAAAGTTTATTGATCTGATCAGAGAGTCAGGCGCCAGGCCGATGCTGTATGAAACGTGGGCCAGAGCATATAACCCACTGATGCAGGAAAAGATTTCTGCAGGTTATAGCAATCTGGGTAAGGTGAGCACTACGGAGGTCGCGCCTGTTGGGCAGGTGTGGGCACAGGTGAGAAGTCTGCGACCGGATTTGGAGTTGTTTCATGATGATGGAAGTCATCCATCTACAGCGGGGACATATCTGACGGCCTGCGTTTTTTACGCCATGCTCACTGGCGAGAGCCCTATCGGTTTAGCAGATCGGATCAAAATTACAGATAAGAATGGAGAAGAGCTGTACCTGGCGATGATGGGCAAGGATAACGCAGAGTTTCTGCAAACGGTAGTGGAGGCTCACATCCTCAACCCAGAACACATTAAGAAATGATCAGAAAGTATAACAAAACATTTGCTTTGATTTTGGGGCCGCTCTCTTTCCTGATCATGGAGATGGTGGGGCCACCGGAGTCCATGAATATAGAAGCCTATCATGTGCTGGCCTCTACCGTCTGGATAGCTATCTGGTGGGTGATGGAAGCTGTACCGATAGCGGTGACAGCCCTGCTGCCTATTTTACTTTTCCCAATGACCGGCGCACTGGATATTGGCAGTACCACAGAGTCATTCGGGCACAAGTACATATTCCTGTATATGGGTGGGTTTATTTTGGCCATTGCCATAGAAAAATGGGGCCTTCATAGACGTATAGCCTTGAACATCATTCGAATTATAGGTTCAAATGTTTCCAACATCATTCTGGGATTTATGGTAGCTACGGCTTTCCTCTCCATGTGGATATCCAATACAGCGACTTCTGTGATGATGCTCCCGATAGGCACGGCCATTGTTTCTCAGTTTAAGAAAAATACCAATGGCTCGGCACATGATGGAAATGCTCTGGGAAAAGCTTTAATGCTGGGGATTGCTTACAGTGCATCGATCGGTGGCATTGCCACATTGATCGGCACACCTCCCAACCTGGTGTTGGCCGGCATTTTGGAGGAAATCTACAATGTGAAACTGAGCTTCTTTGAATGGATGATGTTTGGTTTGCCGACTTCCGCTATTCTCACGGTGATTTGCTGGAGATATCTTACCAAATATGCTTTTCGATTTGATGAAATCGAGTTTCCGGGAGGCAAAGGGGAGATTAGAGACATGATTCGGGCACTGGGCAAAATCAGCTTTGAAGAAAAGGCCGTTTTGGTGGTATTTATCTGTACAGCGTTCGCATGGATTTTCAGGTCACTGCTCCAAAAGGTTATTCCCGGACTTGATGATACCATCATTGCCATGACTTCTGCGGTGGTCCTCTTTATGATCCCGGACAAAACAAGGTCAAGAAAACTGATCAAATGGAAAGAGGCTGTGAAACTGCCCTGGGGCATCATTTTGCTCTTTGGTGGTGGAATGGCTCTGGCCAAAGGATTTACTTCTACCGGTCTGGCTGAGTGGATTGCCAATCAAATGACCAGAATGGATGGACTTACATTGATTGTGTTGATTTTGGTACTGGTGACCATTGTGAATTTTCTGACGGAAATCACCTCCAACCTGGCCACTACGGCCATGCTTTTACCAGTACTTGCCCCTATGGCTCTGTCTTTCAATTTGCATCCATTTATGATCATGGTACCTGTAACTCTGGCAGCTTCATGTGCTTTTATGCTCCCGGTGGCCACACCCCCTAATGCAGTGGTCTTCGGGTCTGGCTACCTCCGAATTCCTGATATGATCAGCTCAGGGTTCTGGATGAACCTCATTTCCATAATGCTGATCACCATAGCTACCTATTTCGCGCTGCCTTACTTGTGGGACATTGATCCCAACCTTTTCCCGGAAGGGTTTAAGCAATTTCAAAATCTAAATAGTACTAACCTCAATCGTTGATGATCATGAAAAATATAAACTCTAATATCAAATACCTGATTGCTTTGCTGGTAGTCTCGATGACCTTGCTGACTGCCTGCACAGAGGAAGAAAACCCAGCCATCTCGAACGACCTGCGGGTGATTTCTATTACTTATAATGCTACGGCACTGGAGGAGGGTAGTGAAGTGGAAACAGAAAACCCACAGATTGAAATGGTCTTTTCACACTCATTGAACACTACGGCTCTGGAGGAGGCTTTGTCCATTAGCAATGTGACTGACTATGTGTTCAGTTACGACGAAACCAATTCATTTGTCACCATCGCATTTTCCTCACCTCTTGATTATGAGACAAGTTATACCCTCAGTTTGCCTGGAGGAAGCTATGGTGCCAGCGGAGAGGCTCTGGTAGACGACTATGCTCTTACTTTTTCCACCAAAGCATTTGTTCCATCGCAGGTCACGCTATCGGTGGATAAAACAGGCCTTCTTGAAGGAGAGTCTGCATCGATCAGCGCTACAATTAATCAACCTACCACAGTGGATGTGACGGTGAGTTTGTCTTTTGCAGGGAATGCGATACACGGTATGGACTATTCTCTCAGTGCTGAAAGTTTAAGTATCCCCAAAGGGAGCACAAGTAGCACTGTGACCCTTACAGCCATTAACGATTCGGACATTGAGGGAGAGGAGAGTGTTCAGGTTACCATTGGTGAGCTCATCAATGCCGTAGAGAGTGGAACACAACAAATCAACCTGACGATCAATGATGAACTGCCAGCCTTGATCATTAAAGGGGTGATGGCGTTGCGATGGGCTACTGAAACTGACGGCAACAGCGGTAAGGCTGTACACCTGAAGGCCGTTGAGGATATTGCCGATCTTAGCCTGTATAGCCTGGGGGTCGCCAATAATGGAGGTGGAACCGACAGCATAGAGTTCAACCTACCCACTATGTCGGTATTGGCGGGTGAGGATATCCTGATAGCTCGTGAACCATCGGCGCTCGAGAGCTATTTTGAAACTACATGTTATGGGGAGTTTGAGCACATCATTCAAACCGATGAAATGAGCCAGAACGGGGATGATGCCATTGAGTTATTCAAGGGTACAGCGGTGATAGAGACTTACGGAGATGCTGATGTAGATGGAACAGACCAGTCTTGGGAATATGCCGGGTCATGGGCATATAAGTTGGGTGGCAATTGGACTACAGGATTAGTTAATTGCAGCGAGGGGTCTTCCAGTACCTTGGAGTCGGACTGCATATATCCATTGTGTGACAATCCACTTATTCTCAAGGGGGTTTTGGCCATTTCGTGGGATGGTTCTGGTACCAATGGAGGAAAGGCCGTGCACCTTTTGGCAAATCGAGACATAGCCGATCTGGGAGTATATGGTGTAGGTGTAGCAAATAATGGCGGAGGCACCGATGGGCTGGAGTATTCTCTAACATCCATGTCTGTGTCTGAGGGAGATCACATTCTTCTGGCAAGGGAAGTAAACACGCTGAGCACCTATTTTGGCACCTGCTTTAGTGGATTCAATCATGTCTTTGAGACGGATGCCATGAATCAAAATGGAGATGATGCCATTGAGCTATTTGAGGGATCTACGATTATTGAGGTATTCGGAGATTCTGATGTGGACGGCACAGGTCAGCCTTGGGAGTATGCCGGATCATGGGCTTACAAAGTAGGCAGTAAATGGACCCATGGAGGGGTGGATTGTGCAGCAACATCCACCACCACTCAAAATTCTGCCTGTCCATATACTTTTTGTGATTAAAATGAAATTAAGGGTGTCTCATTAAGTGTGAATTGAGACATCCTTGGTTTTTTTTACTAAAAAACGTTCGATGAAGTTAAAATTAATGCTGCTAGTGATACTGAGCATGGCTTTAGTGTCTTGCGGAGATCAAACTCCTGCACCGAAGAACCTCATCATTATTTCTGCCACTATAAATGGAGCAGCTTTGACGGATGGGTTGTCAGGGGTGCAGATAGATTCTGAGATTTCACTTGTGTTTGATGCTTCTGTGGATTTGGACCAGCTGAAGGCTCACCTTTCCCTGGAGGCAGAGGACACGATGGTTCCGGTGGAGGTTTTACTGTCCAATGCACAGTCAAAGGCTCAGATCACCGCAGATCTGAGCTACAAGACTCAATATACGCTCACACTGTCAGTAGGAGAAATAGGAGCCAGCGGCGAATCACTTCAGGAAGGGTTCATGGTCAACTTCACCACAGCCGAAGACGAAATCATCCGCGAATTGGCTCCCTGTACTAACCTCTCGTGTATCGAGACATTGGAGGTAGAGGATCAGGGACAATCGGCAAGCTTTGACTTTTATAGCAGCCACCCCATCCTTCTGGAAAACGCTCAATGGGAAACACTTCGAAATGCTGTCATTGTGGTGCATGGACAAAACAGGGACGCTGATAATTACTTCACCTACCTCACAACTGCACTCAGAAATACGGAACTTCAAAACAATACGGTACTCCTGGCTCCATGGTTCAAAGAAGAATCCGACGCTAATGATCAGGATTTTTACTGGAATACTTCCAGTTGGCGGGAAGGGCAACCCTCCAATGGCCATGTAAGGATCAGCTCGTTTGCTTTAGTAGATAACTTGATCAATATCTTAGTGGACAAGTCACGGTTTCCAGTTTTGGAAAAAATACTGGTTACGGGTCATTCTTCCGGGGGCCTTTTCACCCATGTTTATGCAGGGGCCAATTTCTCACAAAGCATTCATAGCGCCATCGATTTCGAATATGTGGTAGCTAACAGTCAGTACTTGTATTATCCCAATAACTATCGATACAATGAACAGGCCGGAACCTTTTTTGAGCCATCAGATTGTGCAGGATACAATTACTGGCCGCTTGGCTTTCAGAGTGCTCCATCTTATCTGAATGGACTTTCCCCAGAAGACTTCAATGGTCAGTTTGCTGGCAGAAAAGTGGTTTACTTTTTGGGCAATAACACGAGCAACGATGGCGCCCTAAACACCTCTGACTGCAGCGCAACACTGCTTGGGTCCACCAGGTATCAGCGCGGAGAGAATATCTTCACTTTTATGAATGCTTATTATCCGGGTCAGCATGCACATACCCGTAGCATTGTGGACGGGATAGGACACGATGGACAAGGGATGTTCCTGTCACAGGAATTCTCCATACTTCTGAGCGAAAAACTCAATTAATCAACCACTAATAATTTATATAACCATGCTAGAGTTTGGTATTAAGTCCAAAAAATCGGGGCTCACAGAATCAGGAATCAAACAGGTAAAAGAGGCCTGGTGGAATCTGGATCCCTCTCAACTCACCGAAATCGCACTACAAAACCGCGAAGGGACACTTTCGGACACAGGTGCCCTCATGTGCGATACGGGTCAGTTTACCGGGCGCTCACCCAAAGACAGATTTATAGTCAGGGATTCTAAAACTGAAAATGCCGTGTGGTGGGGGGATATTAACATTCCAATCTCTCCGGATAGTTTTGACCGATTGTATGCCAAAATGCTTGGCTATCTGGCTGATAAGAAAGTCTATGTACGAGACGCTTATGCTGGAGCAGATAAGACCCATCGCATCAAATTGAGGGTGATTAATACTGTGGCCTGGCATAATCTTTTTTGCTTCAACATGTTTATCCGACCAGAGCGGTACCAACTGGAGACTTTCGTACCAAACTTTACCATCATCAACTGCCCGGGGTTCTTGGCAGATCCCGAAACAGATGGGACACGACAGGAAAATTTTTCAGTCATTGACCTGACCCGTCGGATCATCCTTATTGGAGGTACAGGCTACTCTGGAGAAATGAAAAAGGGAATTTTTTCTGTGCTCAATTTTCTCCTGCCCCTTGAGGAGGGAGTCTTCCCCATGCACTGCTCTGCCAATATGGGTATAAAGGATCGGGATACGGCTATCTTTTTTGGACTGTCCGGAACCGGTAAAACCACCCTTTCGGCTGATCCGGAAAGACTATTGATTGGTGATGACGAGCATGGCTGGACTATGCGCAATGTATTCAACTTCGAAGGAGGATGCTATGCCAAGACAGTTGGTTTGAGTCATGAGAAGGAACCCGAAATATTCAATGCCATAAAGTTCGGAGCCATTTTGGAAAACACCCGATTTTTGCCAGAATCACGCGAGGTGGATTATGACAATGTAGAGGTCACTGAAAACACGAGGGTTTCTTATCCTATTAGTTACATTCCTAATGCAGTGGAGCCCTCTATAGGAGGTATTCCGAAAAACATTTTTTTCCTGACTTGCGATGCTTTTGGGGTAATGCCCCCTATCCAGCGATTGTCCACTGCTCAAGCGATGTATCATTTTGTATCCGGGTATACCTCAAAAGTAGCTGGTACTGAGGATGGTGTGAAAGAGCCAACGCCTGTGTTTTCTGCCTGCTTCGGTGCACCTTTCATGCCCCTCCACCCGGCTGAGTATGCCAAGCTGCTCGGGCGCAAATTGGAGGAAAATCATACTAACGTGTGGCTCATCAATACAGGATGGACAGGAGGGCCTTATGGAGTGGGTTCCAGAATTAAACTCAAATATACCCGAGCCATGATCTCAGCTGCGCTTTCCGGCATTTTGGACAATGTCGGATATCGAACCCACTCACTATTTGGTGCGGAGATTCCTACCAGCTGCCCTGGTGTGCCGGCAGAAATTCTAAGTCCACGAGAAACCTGGAAGAACGACCAGGCATTTTACCAAATGGCTAATAAGCTGGTCTTGAAGTTCCATAAGAACTTTGACCAATTCAGAGGGAATACCGGAGCGGACATTCTGTTGGGAGAACCCAAAGTGAACGAGCAGTACCAGAAGGCCTGAATATCCGAAAGGGACAAAACGTATTCTAAAATACTTGCAAAAGGTTACGGTGTACGTCGTAATTCAGGAATGTACAGGTATAAAGGAGGATTGGTGCCAGGCCTTGTCGGACCAGTGAGGTTAGTGCTTTTTTGGGATCACTACGGATCAAGCAATATTCGTGTGGGGTAACACTATATAGTTATATTTTGTAAGGAAGAATTAATTCACTCCGGATTCAGAACATAGTGACGCAAATGAGGGCGGGGCATCCAAGTCTTGCCCGCCTGGGATAAGCGTGAATCATTTTGACTCTAACAATTCCTAAAAACCCTAGCACGATTAGTCAAAATGATTTTTTGCGTGCGACCGGCTAAGTTGGTGCCCTTCTGTAGTATCACTAAATGCTTTCTTTGTCCACGCCGCCTAGGGCAAGCAAAGAAATGAAGATAGGTAGCCAATCAGTTGGATTGAGTCACATGAGGTGCCAGATTACGGATCACTATCCACTTTTAATACAATCTCGGATCAAGCAATATTGGTGTGTGGTAACTCTATATAGTTATATTTTGTAAAGCCCAATTAATGGACTGTGAATTTCGAAAAGTAGGAACGCTCAGGAGGGTGGGGCATCCAAGCCTTGCCCGGCCGGGACAAGTGTGAATCATTTTGACTCCAATAAAATTCCAAAAAAAGGCTGAAACACGATGAGTTAAAATGATTTTTTGCGTGCGACCGGCCAGGTTGGTGCCCTTCTGTAGGACGACCACCAATTGTTTTCTTTGCCTACGCGGCCCGGGGCAAGCAAAGAAAATGAAGGGTAAGTGGCCAATCAACTAGATTGAGGTATATAAGGTATCAGATCACAACTTCACCATCCATCTTTAATGCAATCTCCCCACAGGAATTCCGCTTGATCCCTCAATTACTTCAATCAAAGAAGTACCAATGCTGCTGCCGAATCTTTCAATGCCAAAATCAAAGCTCTAAGGGCTCAGTTTAGAGGCGTAAGAAAAGTATGTTTCTTCCTATATCGACTCTCTAAAATCTATGCATAGTACAATCCCCCCACAGGAATTCCGCTTGATCCCTAATTTCCGTTTGATCGGGTTTAGACGGGCACAAAAAAAGGGGGCAAGAAACTTGCCCCCAGTTTAAGATCGATCCATAACTGGTTGGAATCGAATCTTAGGATCTGGCTTTCGCCAGATCAATCACCGCCTAAAATTTACTCGCCTTTGCGAATTAATTAGGTAAATGTATTGAAAACACTTAAAAAGCAATAAGTCAAATGAATAAACGGAGCAAATTGCGTTTAAACGGGAATATTCTTTGACTCAATAAACAGGGACTCAATTTTTTGAGGGAGGTCGTAAATATTTGTTATTATTTTGCGCAGCTGGCAGCATAGAAAGATGGCGAAGAAAATTTTAATTATTGTTTTATTGACGGCCCATTTTGGGGCAACTCTTTGGGCTGGTCCTTTGGAAAAACTCCAAAAACTGATGGAAAAGGGGGATTACGAAAAAGCCGAAAAGGTGGCGCGTAAATCCCTGGAGAAGGAGCGTGTGAATCCCGGATCCAGATACTATATGTCGCTCCTTTTTTTGGAGGAGAGGTATCACCTTTATCAGGTGGATTCAGCATATGCCTATATCACCAACGCACTGTCTGATCTGGGGGTGGCGACTGCTGAGGTCAGGGAGGAACTCATGGAGGCCGGGTTGGATTCCTCAAGATTTGTAGCCCAAAGACAACAGGTAGAATTGGCTGCTTTTGCACGGACGGAGAGCGAGATGTCAATTGCGGCTTTTGAACAATACCTAGCGAAATTCCCTGAGGCAGTGAAGAAGGGAAGGGCCATTTTCATGCGTGATAGCCTGGCGTTTGGACAGGCTTCTGAGCAGGACACCTGGCAGGCTTATGAGCGATTTTTTGAGGAATATCCGCAATCCACCTTTGTGCCAGACGCACGCAGCAGGTACCAGTCCTTAATTTTTAAAGACTACACCAAAGATGATAAGCTGGAGAGCTACATCAAGTTTTTGGAGGATCATCCGGATACCCCCTTTCGGAAAATGGCAGAGGAGATCATTTTTGAGCGGCGTACCATTCTGAATCAGTGGTCAGATTATAGCTGGTTTGTGAAGACTTATCCAGCCTCCCATCTGAGAAAAAAAGCAGTGGACATGCTGTATTACCTGGGCGCTCCTGACTCCCTTCAACGGCTCGCGAGTTTGCATCCGCAGCCTGATTCATTACGGAGCATCGCTGGTGTGCAGGATAAGCTTCTGTTGCCATTTTTGGAAGGGAATAAATTTGGACTAATGGATCTGAAGGGAGTAACCATTATCCCGCCTGCTTATCATGAGATTTCTGAAGACTATATATGCGGGGGTATCACCAGCGATTGGCTGCAGGTGCGGGCAGACAAGACAACTGCTGTGGTCAATAGGTTGGGGCAGGTGATTGTCTCTGACGTTGAGGACATTAAAGAGATCAGCGCAGCTGTCAGGATTGTGTATCGTGATGGCGAAGGGTTTTTGTACCACAGTTCGGGCTATCAAATTTCAGGACTGACTGTTGATGATGCACAAGAACTGTCCAATGGATGGATCGCTTTTAAACATAATTATGAGTGGGGGTTGATTACGCCTGGCGGTTATCTTTTGGCCAAGCCTGGCTATACTTCTATTGCCTCTCAGGGATCATTCATCCTATTTGAATCGGACGGCCTTTTTGCTATTTCTGACGTGAGCGAGGTGGCACAGGGAATCTCTTCCGGATTGTCATTTGTATATGATGACTATGAAATGATTGGTGATAGTCTGGTGCAGGTGTTTCGGGAAGATCAGGAAAGTTTAATTGGCCGGAACCTGGAGGTATTGGTGCCTTTGGCGGCTCACCAGATTTATTTTGATGGTTCGTTTTGGTATGTGAAGGATTCTGAGGGGTATTACCTCCTGGATGAATTTCACAAGAGGAAAGCACCGGTATTTGCAGAAATCGAGGTAAACGATGGGTGGCTGGCTTTCAGAAAGCCAGATGCCTGGATGTTGCTCTCACGTCTGGGTCAGGAGTCGGTGGACCTGCTGACGGGCCTGGATTCAGTCAAACTGCTATCGCAGCATGCCGCCTATGTACAAAGAGGAGATCAGGGTCAGCTTTTGTTTCAGAATGGTTTAACAAGGACGTTGGGCGCAGGTGATGGCATTAGGGTCATTGGGCCGCAGGCACGGGAATCAAAGGCGAGCTATCTGCTACTGAGTCAGGCCAAAAAACAATCAGTGATTGGTGCGTCTGGAGACGTGATTCTGGAAAAACAACTGGACGAAGTGGCTCTGCTGACGGATTCATTGTTTCGTGTGAAAAAAGGAAAAAAGATAGGCCTCATGAATACCAAAGGCAAGGAAGTCCTTCCTTTCAAATATGAAGTGATTGATGAAAAGAATGGCCTCGTTTTTCTCTTGCAAGATGGAAAGATCGGATGCCTGGATCTGAACAATGGCGTACTCCTGCCCTCTGAGTATGAGACTCGAATCCAGACATTCGGTCAGTACTATGAGGTTAAAAAAGGGGGCAAAGTGGGGCTGGTGAATGGGGCCAATAAATGGATGCTTCCGGCTGAATTTGATCAGCTTTTGAAGTGGAATGATACCACCTGCTGGGTGCGGTCAGGGACCATCTGGTCGCTTAGGACCTTTGAAAATGAAGTGGTAATGGATGCCATTCGGTCGGTGCGTCCATGGTTTTCGGTGGATGGTCAGTCTTTGGCCATCGTGGTGGGAGAAGACGGCCATGGGTTGATGACCGATACCAGGGGCATTTTGCTTCCTATGCAATACAATGACATTCTCAACCTGGGAACAAAGGAGGCTCCTTTGTTTTTTGCTGAGCAACATCTTAAAACGGCAGCCTTTTTCGTGGTAACTTATTTTGACCTGGCCGGTGCGCCCATTCGGTCTCAGGCCTTTCGCCCGGAAGAATATGAACGGATTTACTGTGATCAGTAAATTCTTTAGTAACTTAAATGCATGACCAAAAATCGTTTTCTCGGACTTTCATTCCCTGAAAGGGCCAAGTGGCTCTACTTTAATGGACAGTTGATTACTTCCATCAGATATTATCGGCACAAAATCAATTTGTACCTGCTGGACAGGGTATATGTGGAGGTATTTTACAACAACAGCGAGGATCGTGTGGACCGGATAGAGCCCCTGGATGTGCGGTCCAAGAGAATGAATTTTTATGCAGATCAGATCAAATTACCCAGAGATCTTACCCAATAATTGCTCATGTATTTTTAAGACCTGAGGGATGACAGCCGTGGTTTCATCATTGGTGATGATGTATTGGGAGCGAGCTACTTTTTTATCCTCTGCCCATTGGGCGGCCATCATTTTTTTCACATCCTGTTCGGTTCTATGGGCATCTCTTTTGAGTACGCGACGCATTCTCAGAGATTCGTCTGCAGTCACTGTGATTATGGCACTCAGCGATTGGTACGATCCCGATTCGAAAAGCAGAGCAGCTTCTTTCAGGACATACGGAGTGGCTTGCTTTCCAGCCCAATGGTCAAAATCTTTGGCTACTGCCGGATGTACCAGGGCGTTCAGGCTTGATAGTAGAGACTGATCAGAAAAGGCCAGCCGGGCAATGTGCGTTCGATTGATTTGCTGGTGATCATAGGCTTCAGTCCCGAATAAGGACACAATGCCTTCCTTTAATTCCCGATCATTGTTCATGAGCCACTTGGCGCGGCTGTCTGCATCATACACGGGAATACCGAGGGTTTTGAATATGCGGGCTACTGTGCTTTTTCCTGCCCCTATCCCGCCAGTAATACCAACGAGAGCGGGTCTATTTCCGGACATGAATCACTTTTATGTTCTCCGGGATCACATCTATATCCATGGCTTCCTCCGGTTGGTAAACCAGGATGGCGAGTACAGTAGAGTCAGCCCGATCCAGCATGTGGAGGTCCGCCGTGATGGCAAAATCGCGGGTACTGTAGTCCTCTTCTTTTGATTGCTGTATGGTATAGAAAATCTGCACAAAATCGGTGGAGAGTACCACGGATGAATCCTCAGGGAAATTTTCCTTTTCGATGGGGATTTGAATACTTCGTCGCTCGAATTTATCAACCTGAAACTGAATTCTAACCTGATCAGGAATACTGGAGGTGAGTCTGCCACCCTTTAGTTTCACATCGATCTCCCGATTGAAATTGCTACTGATTCCACGGCTTTCTATCCAGACCTGGTGGGATGTACCCAGCGTATCGTAGAAACTCTGTGGTCCTACCAGGATGACGCTATCCGGGGCAAGAGAAATGGGTGAGGTGATCCGGTGATTTTCTGCCAGGTCTATACCCAGGGAATCGATAAAGAGCGCCACTTTTTTCTGTCGCTTTCTTTCGATGTTGATGTAGATCGTATCAGTGGCCAGGTAGTTGATTTTGAGCTCGTCCAGCTGATCAGACACAATCGGCATGAGCGAATTGCGGGTGTAAAATCCTATTTCCGTAGGGTTTTCCAGTACGATCTGGATAGGCGTGACATTGAACCAAAAGGTTTTTCTAAGAAGATTCCACCCTCCGCTGGATACATCTATGGACAAAGTAGTGGGGAGTGGTTGCATGATCACTACACTGTCCCGGTCAAACTGGAACTCTATGGGGTAGCTGATCCTTGCGTCGTAATCTTTGTTCAGGGCATTAAAAAACCAAAAGGTAGTCGCCCCAATGATTGAGAGCAGGACTACCTTCCAGTTGTTGAATGCCTTTAACACTTATTGGTATATTTTATATACTTGTTTATTGTGCCAATCTTTTGCTGGCATCGAGAGAAATGGATGACTTTTCAATGGTCAGCTTATTGCCTTTATCCACATCCAGGGTAACAGTGGTATCTTCTACAGAAACAATTTTTCCGTGAATTCCACCTACTGTGATTACCTGATCTCCTTTTTTAACAGCCTCTATAAACTTCTTCTGATCCTTTTGCTTTTTTTGCTGAGGTCTGATGAAGAAAAAATAGAAAATAGCTATCATGCCCGCCAGCATGATGAATTGCGTATAATTGGTACCTCCAGCATCTACCTGGAGTAAAAGTGCTTTTATCATTTCAGTTTATTCGAGATTATGAGGGATTAGCCTCTTTGGTTACGTTCGCTTTGATCTTTACCCTGTTGATTTTAGGATAGGTATTGGCCGTAATGGTTACCGTTTTGTTCTGGATACCCGGCTTGCCTTTACTGTTGAACCTTACCTGAATTTCTGCTTCCTCACCTACTGCAATAGGCTCTTTAGGCCAAACTGGTACAGTACAACCACATGAAGCTGTAGCAGAAGAAATAATCAAAGGAGCATCTCCGGTGTTTTTGAATTTGAACATGTGCTCAACGATCTCACCTTCTTTGATGGTACCAAAGTCATGGTCTTCTTCAGCAAACTCGATAGCAGGTAGCGGACCTTCTGGTTTTACCTCAGGTTCGGCAGCTTCCGGAGCTGGGTTGGCTGCAGGACGGGCAGGAGAGCCCTTAGATTCCAATTCTGCAATTTTTCCTTCCAGCTTGGCAATTCTTGATTCCAATTCTTTGTTGCCACAGCTCAGTGCTACTACGCCCAATATGGCAACGAGTAAAATGTTAATGGTATGTCTTTTCATAATAATAAAACTTAGTTTTTATTGCTAAAATCATTACAAACTTAAAGAACAATAAGGATTTTCAGGCCCTAATAATTCCTAATGATTTGTTAACGATGACCCTCTAAACCTGGGTCTTTAGCCACTTGATTATTTGGTTTTGATCTGATCGATGAGTCCGTTGACGTCATCCAGAAGCTTTTCGGCTTTTACCTTGGCGTCCTTCACGATTTTTTCACCTTCTGACTTTGCTTCGTTTTCCACCATGTCTGCACCTTCTACCAGATCTTCCACGATCTCTTCAAGCCGCTTCTTATACTTGTCCAGACGATAGGTAAGTTTATCTCTGGTATTGGTGCCTTTGTCTGGGGCAAAAAGAACACCCAGAACACCTCCTGTGATGGCTCCTAAGATGAATGCAAAAAATGAATTTCCTCGACTGCTCATATTATTCTGAATTTATTTGTTGTCGATAAGTCCACGACCACTTTTTCTTATAACGCCATCCGAAGTTAGTTCGTTTGCCAATACATCCAAAATGCCGTTCACAAATTGTTTGCTTTTCGGGGTGCTGTACAACTTGGATATTTCTATGAACTCGTTGATGGTCACTTTCACTGGAATGCTGTGAAACTGCATCATTTCGGTAAGGGCCATTTTCAGGATAATTCTATCCATCAGAGCCACTCTGGAGATGTCCCAGTTTTTCACTTTTTTCACAATCAAATCATCCCATTCCTTGCTCTTCTTGAGTGTTTCGTCAAAAAGAACCTCAAAGAATTCCATGTCATCTTCTTTGTTGGTGATGACTTCTTTCATCTCATAGGATGGATCCAGGTCTTTTTCATAATCCTGAAAAGTCTTCACGACGAGGCTCTTGAGCACCGCCTTGTTTTCGGTCCAGCGAAGGTCAGACTCTGACAAGAACTCATTGATGGACTCATTTTTGAAAATGATTTTTTTGAAGAGATGCAGAATGGCTTCTTTATGCTCATCGTCCGTCGGCTGCTCCTTGGTTTGGTATTCGATCAAAACAGGGTCCGCTTTCAGAATGTCCTTGTACCAGGTTCTGATCTGATCCGCATCCTCGTCCCAGGAGATTTTAAGCTCGATCAGCCCTTTGGTGAAGGGTTCGTGCTTGGTAAGTGCATCGATGACCGGATTTTGAATGAAGTGCCACCTCCATGCACTCTCTTTGTGAATGTGGGCTTTTTCCTTCTTATCCTTCTCCAGCTTTTCCTGATGGGCAAACTCCAGAGGGAGGGCCACCAGCTTGAAATAAAGCTTATGAATATCCGCAATGTCATTGATCATGACGTTGCGAATATTTCTTTGCTCCTTTCTGAGCTCTGTGTGGTAAGCCTCTATGCTTCTCTCAGCGGCATCTTTCACATCTTCTTCGGTCTCTTCAGTCACAGATCTGTGCTGGAGGTTTTCGGTGAAAAGGCGCGCCGCTGTCTTTCGACGAGCAGTGAACTTATCTGATTCGGCAAAGTCATCCTTGGCCGGGTCCGGGTAAAACTGACTTTCCAGTCTTTCTCTGACTACATCTTTCAGCGATTCCTGTGCCGTGAAATAACTGTAAAGTGCCTGCATGGCTTTGACACGAAGAATCCTACGATTAAGCATATATTGACTTTATTTTAGTAAGCGAGCTTTACTTTCCCTACATCCTTGATCCGGTTGAGGGCTAGTTGCAAAGCTGCCTGGTGTGTTGTTGTTTCGTTATTTTCAGCGTATTCGAGTACTTCCTGGCAAACTTCATAAATCCGTTCTGTCTGTTCGTAGACTCTCTGTCGGTTGTAGTTGCCTTGTTGTTCGTAATATACGTTGGTTATCCCTCCCGAATTAATCAGGAAATCGGGAGCATAAATAATCCCTCTGCTTTTCAGCATTTCGGCGTGCTGATCCTCTTCGTCCAGTTGGTTATTGGCCGCTCCGGCTACTATGGCACATTTGAGTTGAGGGATGGTGATATCATTCAGTGTGGCACCCAGGGCACATGGCGCATAGATGTCCATATCCATGGTGTAGAGGTCTTTGGGATCTACTACCGACACGTTAAATTTCTTGGTCACCGCAGCAAGTTTGTCTTCGAAAATGTCGGAAACGAATACTGTGGCTTCTTCCTTGAGGAGGTGCTCAATGAGGTAGGTGCCCACATTTCCGGCACCTTGCACCACTATTTTCTTGCCCTTCAGGTTATCAGATCCATAGGCCTTTTTGGCACTGGCTTTCATGCCTATGTATACACCATATGCCGTCACCGGGCTGGGGTCTCCTGATCCACCCATGCTCTCTGGGATACCAGTGACATACGGGGTTTCCATACGGATATACTCCATGTCGCGGGCACTCATGTTCACATCTTCTGCGGTCCAGTATTTTCCATTCAGGCTGTGCACAAACTTGCCAAACCTGCGCATCAGGGCCTCAGTTTTGATTTTCTTGGCGTCACCGATAATTACGGCTTTTCCTCCCCCGATATTCAGTCCGGCGATGGCATTTTTGAAAGTCATCCCACGCGAAAGTCTCAAGGCATCCTTTACGGCTTCCTCTTCCGACTGATAATTCCACATTCGTGTGCCGCCCATGGCAGGGCCGAGTACGGTATTGTGCACCGCTATGATGGCTTTCAGGCCTAATACTTCATCGTGGCAAAACACAAGCTGCTCGTGTTCCATACGAGCCATTGTGCTGAAAATCTCACTGTTTTTTACTTGGGGCTGGGTATCTATCATTCTTGTTGTTTTAGCTACTTTTGTTGCCCCGACTAAAAAACGGAGCACCCGGAATTATGGGGCCTCAAAATTAGTTGTTTTTAAGTAAATAACCATTTGGTGTACTCACCGTTTTATTCCTAGTGAAAGACTTAGCTCATCTCAATAAATACTTCCGAAAATACAAATGGCATTTGATTCTTGGGACAATTTTCATCATTGTCTCCAACTTATTTGGCATTGTGCCTGCCGTAGTAGTCAGATATTCTTTTGATCTGCTTCAGCGCAGCTATGATATTTTTAAAGCCTTTAGTGGTTTTGAGCTCCAGTCTGAGACGTATGACGTGTTTGCTTCCAGTATTTTTATACTCGGTCTGCTCATTTTGATCTCCGCGCTCCTCAAAGGTGTGTTCATGTTTTTTATGCGCCAGACGATCATTGTGATGTCCCGGCATATCGAGTATGACCTGAAAAATGAAATTTATGAGCATTATCAGTCGCTGCCGCTGAGTTTCTACCGAAGAAACAACACGGGTGACCTGATGGCGCGTATTTCAGAGGATGTGAGTAAAGTGAGAATGTATGTGGGCCCGGCCATCATGTACGGAATCAGTCTGTTCACACTGTTTGCCATGGTGATCCCCTTTATGTTTTCGATCAATCCAAGGCTCACGCTTTATTCGTTGATTCCACTGCCGCTGCTGTCGCTGAGTATTTATTTTGTCAATAACATCATCGACAAGCGATCCGAAGAGATTCAGAAGAGCTTGTCAGACCTTTCGACCTATGTACAGGAGGCTTTTTCGGGTATCCGGGTGGTGAAGGCATTTGTGCGTGAGCGCGACATGGATCAGGAGTTTGATAAAGCGAGCGAAAATTACAAAGACAAATCGCTGAAGCTGGCCAATGTGCAGGCGCTGTTTTTCCCCCTCATCATGGGGCTGATTGGTCTGAGTGTGATCCTGACGGTGTACATCGGATCGGTGGAGGTTTTCAACGGCTCCATCAGTACCGGAGTGATCGCTGAGTTTATTATTTATGTGAATATGCTCACCTGGCCGGTGGCCTCTCTGGGATGGATCACCAGTATTATTCAGCGGGCAGCGGCTTCTCAGCGCAGGATCAATGAGTTTTTGGATACCAAAAGCGAGATTGTTTCCACAGAGAATCTTTCCAGAGAAATTGAAGGCCACATCCGGTTTGAAGATGTTTCTTTCAACTACCCCGACTCAGGTATCACCGCGCTGAAGCATGTATCCTTTGAGATCAGCCCGGGTCAGTCATTGGCCATTATTGGTACCACGGGATCTGGCAAAAGCACCATTGCTAACCTCATCTGCCGGATGTATGACACCACGGAGGGCACTCTGACCATAGATGGAGAGGACATTCGAAAATACTCCCTTGACTCTGTCAGGAGCCAGATAGGATATGTACCACAGGACGTTTTCCTGTTTTCGGACACCATTGCTGAAAATATTGCTTTTGGGGCTGACTCTATGGAGACAGCGGATGTTCACAAAGCTGCTGCTGATGCGGATTTACTGGAAAACATTGACCGTTTCCCCAATGGCTTTGACACCAGAGTGGGCGAACGAGGGATCACTCTTTCTGGAGGACAAAAGCAAAGGGTGTCTATTGCCAGGGCTATCGCCAGGGAGCCCAAAATTCTGATTTTGGATGACGCCCTCTCTGCGGTGGATACCAAAACAGAGAATGCCATCCTGAACGCCATGGCCCGAATCATGAAGGGGCGTACTTCTGTGATTATTTCTCACAGGGTATCGTCTGCCAAGCTGGCTGATAAAGTGATCATGCTGGATGACGGGGTAGTACTGGAAAGTGGCACTCATGAAGAACTTCTCGCACGAGGTGGTGCCTACAGAGAGCTGCACGACAAGCAGTTGGTCAGTGAATCTGAGGAAAAGCTGGAGATCTGATCTACCTGGTCCAGCCTTCCACAGTCAGTGAATTGTCCGGAAAACGGATCTCCATAAAGAAATCATCAAGTTCATCGCCTTCTTCCTGTGCCTTTGCGTGAAGCATCGCCTCAATTTTGTGCGGCCTTGGCTGTACCAGCACGTGCATGCTGAGAAACACTGCATAGCGTGAGTTTGATTGAAATTGACGCACTTCGAAATTCTCAGGAATCTCAGACATCTCTGCGGCCAAACTAATGCCTATAAACCTGGCGATCTTATTTTTTGGGAGTGTGTCGTTTTGAAAAGTAATGATGGTAAGTGTTCCGTCTATGTCGCCATTGGCAACCATCTCCCTACATTCGGTGCCAAAGTCTATCGGAGCCTGGTCGGTATAGTGGGTGATAAACATTTTACCAGCCACAGTTCTGTTGATGGGGTCTAGCTTATACACTTTTACCTCTTCAAAACCGCCCAGCATATAATAGACGGAACCGATGATGATGGTGAGAAATAAAATGATAAGGCTCAGGTAGAAATACCTGCTCAGGGTCACATTCATGATACTACTTCTTTGTACTGCATTTGGTGAAGTTGCGTATAAAAGCCGTCTAATTCAAGCAGAGTTTCGTGGGTTCCTTCTTCTACAATCTCTCCTTTATCCAGCACCAGGATTTTATCGGCGTTTTGGATGGTAGAGAGCCTGTGGGCTATCACGATGGACGTCCGGCCTTTCATGAGCTTCTGTATGGCCTCCTGGATGAGCTCTTCGGTCTCTGTATCCACAGAGCTGGTAGCTTCATCCAGCACGATGATTTTCGGATCATATACCATGGCGCGTACAAATGAAATTAATTGTCGCTGGCCTACCGAAAGGGTGGCGCCACGTTCCATGACATTGTAGTCAAATCCACCCGGAAGGCGTTCGATGAATGACTTGGCGCCCACCAGCTCAGCCGCTTCTTTCACCTTTTCCAGGGTGATGTCAGGATTGCGCAGGGTGATGTTATTGTAGATGGTGTCAGAAAACAGGAACACATCCTGCAGCACCACCGCAATGTGATTTCTGAGATTTCCCAGTTCAAACTCACGGATATTGGTCTCATCAATGGCGATCGTTCCTTTGTTGATCTCATAAAACCGGGTGAGTAGATTGATCACCGATGACTTACCCGCGCCTGTAGCTCCCACCAGGGCCAAAGCCTCGCCTTTTTGCACCTCAAAATTGATGTCTTTCAAGACCCAGTCTTCATCGTTGTAGGCAAACCAGACATTTTCAAATTTCACGGTGCCTTCTATGTCTTCCGGGTGGTGGCTTCCATTATCTTCTATGTACTCCTTGCTATCCATGAGATCCAGAATCCTGTTGGAGGCCACTATCCCCATCTGCAGGGTATTGAACCGATCCGCAATCATTCGGATGGGTCTGAAAAACATCTGAATGTACATGATGAAGGCAATGAGTACCCCGAGGGTCAGTTGCTCCTGGATGACACTGCCCGCCCCGTACCACACGATGAGTCCGATACCTCCGGCCTGAATGATTTCTGCCACCGGGAAATAGGTGGCATAATAAAAGACCCCTTTGATATTGGCTTTGCGGTGCTCGCGGTTGATTTCTTTGAATTTTTCCAGCTCTCTCTTCTCCGCATTGAAAATCTGCACAATGTTCATCCCGGTAATGTGCTCCTGCACAAAAGCGTTAAGGTTGGAAACGGCAGTTCGCACTTCATTGAAAGATACCTTCACCTTTTCCTTGAAAACATAAGTGGCAAAGAGGAGGATCGGCAATAGGGCCAGGCTGACGAGCGTGAGTTGCCAGCTCAGAGCAAACATAAACACCAGGATGACGAGCAGCTGGAGGATGTCGGCAATGATGCCTGCAATACCCGTACTGAATACTTCTGAGAGGGTTTCTATATCACTTACACTTCTGGTGACCAGTCGGCCGATGGGCGTTTTATCAAAAAAACGGAGACGAAGGTTTTGGAGGTGGTTGAAAAGTTTAACCCGTATATCCTTGATAATGTACTGCCCCAGCCATCCAGACATATAGGTGTGGAAGTACTGCACAATGGCCTGCGCAACGAGTAGCACAATCAGTACAATGACCCAAAATACCAGGCCGTTGTAGTTTCCGATTGCCACGTCATTATCTATGGTATACTGGATGATCCACGGGCGTAAAGGTGTGAGCACCGCCAAGGCAATGGTGAGAAACACCACCAGATAAAATTGCTTTTGATAGGGTTTTGCGAAGACAAAGAGTCTCCTCAATATCTGCAAATCCAATATATTCCCACTAATCGTCTTTTCTTTCTCCAATGCTTAAATGTCTAGGTATATGGACTCGGGGTATTTTACTTCAGTAAGGAAAAGCCCTTCGGCAGGCACAGCCCGCCCTGCGCGTGATCTTTCACCGCTTTCTAATATGTTCTTAAGGTCTGTCTGGTTAAGTCTGCCCTGCCCTACTTCGAGCAATGTGCCCACCATGGCCCTGATCATGCCTCTCAAAAATCTATTGGCACTTACGGAAAATACGTAACCCTCGTTGGTTTCTTGCCAGTTTATCTCGTAAATATCACAATCAAAATGATTGACATCAGTATGAACCTTGCTGAAAGCCTGAAAGTTCTTCCAATTCTTCATCAAGCCAATGGCCTCCTGTATGGGCGCGGCTTCCAGGCTTCTTGAAAAAAAATAGGAGACCCCCGTTTTGAAGGGATCTTTCTGACGGTGCAGATGATAATGATAAGTACGCCGTACGGCATCAAAGCGGGCGTGTGCTTCCGGTTTTACCGGTCGGATGGAGTTGATACTGACCTCAGCCGGGAGTAATCCGTTCAGTCGATACTGAAGTTGATCCAGCGTATCAGAAAGCTCCGCATCAAAGTGTGCAATTTGCTGGAGGGCATGCACGCCAGTGTCCGTTCGGCCGCTGCCCAGACAGCTGATGTCCTGCTGTAAGATGATGCTCAGCGCCCGGTTGATTTCTTCCTGCACAGTATGAGCATTCGGCTGTATTTGCCATCCATGAAATGCCGTGCCGCGATATGAAATGTCCAGGAAATATCTCATGGCTGCAAAAGTAAGACTTTACCTTGTAAAGAATTTGTAAGGATTCGATTGGCTTTGTGGGGAGGTATCGGCATTTTTGCGGGAAATATTAGAAATTATGATTCAAAGAATCCAATCTGTCTTTTTGTTTCTGGTAGCCGCTATCATGGTGACCGTGCTTTTTTTACCTATCTGGAACAAACTGGATCTTGATGCCCAGGAGAAAGTGACCCTCAATGCTTTTAAAATGGTGTACTCCTCTTACGATGAGGCTGGGGAACCTACAGTGATGGCTTCTGTGGATACTTTTTGGATTTCGGCGCTGGCTATTTTAGCGGCTGGTATTGCCTTGTTTTCTATTTTTCAATACAAAGCCAGGCTAAGGCAGATGAAACTCGGTGCGCTGAATTCCCTGATCATGGGCGGCTGCCTGGGTATGACGTATTACTACTCCACCAAGGGTGACCAAATGCTAAATCCGAATACGGCAGGCAACTTTGAAATTGGCTTTTATATTATCGCTGCAGCCCTTTTGTTCAACTCTTTGGCCAACCGCTTTATTCGTAAGGATGAGAAGCTGGTGAGAAGTGCTGATAGGATCAGATAATATTTCACGACATAGTAACATTCCAAATCCGTCTTCAGACGGATTTTTTGTTTGGAGCCAGGTCACCTGGAGCTGTCAACGTTCTGCCATCTTGACAGTCTTTAGCCTCTGGAATAGTATTTGATTTCAAGGACTCTCAGAATTAAAAAAATTACAATAACGATATGCAAGAGAAAGGTACTATTTCAATCCACACGGAGAATATCTTCCCGATCATCAAGAAGTTTTTATACTCCGATCATGAGATATTCCTACGCGAGCTGACCTCCAACGCCGTAGACGCCACCCAGAAGATCAAGAGATTGGCTTCCCTGGGAGAATACAAAGGTGAGCTTGGAGACCTGACCATTGATGTCAGCGTTGACAAAAAGAAAAAAACGATCACGATTTCTGACAAAGGGATCGGAATGACTGCCGATGAAATCAAGAAGTACATCAACCAGATAGCTTTTTCTGGCGCCACAGAGTTTGTGGAGAAATACAAAGACAAGGGTGATGAGCAGCAGATCATTGGTCATTTTGGGTTGGGTTTTTACTCAGCATTCATGGTGGCTAAGCAGGTGGAAATCCAGACACTCTCTTATCAGGAAGGCGCAGAGCCCGCCGCCTGGCTGTGCGATGGAAACACAGAGTTTGAGATCAAAACCAGCAAGAAAAAGGAACGCGGCACAGACATTATCCTGCACATTGCTGATGACTCAGAGGAATTTTTAGAAGAACACAGAATCCAGGGGATTCTGGACAAATACTCCAAATTTTTGCCTGTACCGATCCGATTCGGACAAAAGGACAGACAAGTAGAGGATGGAGAAGACAAAGACGGTAAGAAAAAATGGAAAACCGTCAAAGAAGATAACATTATCAACAATCCTGAGCCGCTCTGGGCCAAGTCACCAAGCGAACTGAAGGATGAAGATTATCTCGAATTCTACAAGGAACTGTATCCTTTTTCAGAAGAGCCACTATTCTGGATTCATTTGAATGTGGATTATCCTTTCAACCTTACCGGAATCCTCTATTTCCCAAAATTGAAAAAAGATTTCGAGGTGCAGCGGAATAAGATCCAGCTGTACTCGCGTCAGGTGTTTATCACCGATGAGGTGAAGGACATAGTGCCGGACTTTTTGCAGTTGCTCCATGGGGTGATTGACTCTCCGGACATCCCGCTAAACGTATCTCGTAGCTATCTGCAGTCAGACAGCAACGTGAAGAAGATCAACGGGTACATTACCAAAAAAGTAGCAGATAAGCTTGGTGACTTGTTCAAAAAAGACAGACCGAGCTATGAGCAAAAATGGAGTGATATTGGTGTTTTCGTGAAATACGGAATGATCTCCGAGGAGAAATTTGAAGAAAAAGCCAAGGATTTCACTTTGGTGAAAAACGTGGAGGGAAAGTTCTTCAACATAGAGGAGTACAAAACAGAGGTGGCCACTAACCAGACCAACAAGGACAAGAGTGTGGTTTTCCTTTATACCACGGATGAAGAAAAGCAGCACAGCTACCTCGAAACTGCGAAGAAGCGAAGCTATGATGTACTGGTACTGGACGGACCTGTGGACAGCCACTTTATCAACCACGTGGAGCAGAAATATGAAGGCGTTACCCTCAAGCGGGTGGATGCCGACGTGATAGACAAGCTCATCGATAAAGATGAGAAAAAGGAATCTGTATTATCTGATGCTGAAAAAGAGAAAGTATCGGCGGCCTTCAAGAAAGCCATTGGGGATGATAAAAACAATGTGACCGTGGAGCCTATGGCCACCGATGACATGCCGGTGACGATCACCCTGCCTGAGTTTATCCGAAGGATGAGAGACATGCAGGCGCAGGGCGGTGGAGGCCCGATGATGTTCGGTGAGATGCCGCTCAACCTTGCGGTATCGGTGAATGCCAACCATGCGTTTACCCGCAAGATTGTGGAGGCCGAAAGTGAAGAAGATCAGATTGCGCTGGCTAAGCAGGCTTATGACTGGGCGCTCCTCTCACAGGGGATGCTGAGTGGTAAAAACCTGACCAACTTCATCAACAGGAGTGTGGAGTTGGCGGTAAAATAAATTTCTGTCGAGGTAGAATCAGAAAGCTGTCCTGAATAAATCCCGGCTAATTCCAGTCGCGGGTTACATTTCGGGACAGCTTTTTTAATTGCTAGTATTTGATAAATTTTCCTGTATCCACTACTTTTTTCCCTTCCAGGAGTCTGTAGAGGTACAGGCCCTCCCGAAAGTCCTGCACGATGATGTATTCAAAGGACTCCACCAACTTCTTTTCCAGCACCAATTTGCCCTGGTCGTCTGTGATCTGTAGTAGTTGCCCATTGCCAGAGGACAGCAGGTTGATGTAGGGGTCGGTCGCGGGATTTGGGAATAGGAGCAGCTTCCCGGGAATCTCTATATAAAGAGAGCTCTCGTCCGACCTTAAGGTAGTTCCGTCTTTGAAATACAATATCGCCTGATAAGTCATGAGGCCAGGATCTAAATCAGGGTCTGAAAGCACAAAAGAAGTTTGCCCCTCGGGTACTATATCGGTCAATAATTCCTCGGAAGCATTCACGGATTTGAGCACTTCCACGTGCTCTATGTTGGCCGACGTGCTCAGGTTGAGTGTGATCCGTACGGTTTCTTCATTTGCACGCTCTGCCGCAAAGAAATTGAAATAGCAAAAGGTCCCCTGAAATGTGTAATTGAGTGCCTGGCTCCGCAAACCACCGGCATTGCCAATCACCGGAGCTACTGAGTAATATACACTGGCAGACTTCTCGATGGTATAGATAGTGTCTGTTGTTGTCCCGATCAGGTGGAGGGAAGTGGCCCCCATCTCGTACACCTCATAAGACTGTGCTGCCTCGATTTGTGGCCACTGAAGCCCAAAAGTTTCTTCGCAGTTAAATGCTACAGACACCTTTGGTAATTCAGAGATGGAAAAATTGTTGGAAACAAACTCGTTGACCCCCACGGTCATTTTCAGCCGGGCCGCGGCAGAGATTTTTGGAGTTGCCCACCTGAAGGGCTCATTCAGCTTCACCGTGCCAATGTCCACCCACTCCCCATCGTTCAGCTGATAAGCCATCAGGCCTTCGTTGGCATTGAAAGTTGAATTCCAGCTGAGCCATTCAGCAGTATTGGCAGCCAGAATATCACTGGAGGTTGGAAAGTCCCACTCAAAAGTGTCGGCCATTTCGAAATACCAGGCGACGGACACCTCCTGACTGGCCGAACTAAGATTTGCGCCGGATAATTCCAGATGATAGGTTCCGGCCTCTGGAGACTCCAGAGAGATGAATTCTACATTGTTCAGGTGATCCATTGCTCTTTGGGGAGGTTCATTCAGCGCGGCCTCCGAGGGACTATGATTGAGAACCCATGGCAGCCAGGTAGCACCACCATGAGAGAGTTGGGCATCCACATCGTTGATCAAGGCCCGGGTGACATTGAGTTCAGCAGCAGGGTCCACCCAGCTGACTGCCAGTTTGATTTGTTTTACACCTGTGGGGATTTCTATTTCCAATGTGGTATTCTCTCCTTTGGTGACAACCACTTCATCGTGCCAGCCGCTTTCCAGAATTTGCAGCGATTTGGAGGCATTTGCACTACCATATCCGGAGTAGAAATCAATTCCTTCCGGCCCTATATCTTCAGCACCAGCTATGAGCACTGTTTTGATCAAAGCCGAAGAAGGCAAGTGCAGGGTCTTTTTTTGAAAGGATTCCTGAAGCAATGTCACTATGCCTGAAACAATCGCTGCAGCATCTGAGGTGCCCCCACCACCATAGGCCGTCAACTCAGGCTTGATACGTCCGTCAAAGGCAGGCCCTCTGGAGTTGTAGGGGCTTATGGCCAGACTGGTATCTACAGCGCTTACGATCAGGGTGTTTTTGGCTTGCTTAAATGTACCAGTGAGATTGGCAAAAGAGAGACCGCTGTAAGTACCATCCTCAGGGCTGGAGGTGCCGGCATTACCTGCCGAAAACACATGCACGATTTCAGGTTCGGAAAAGATGGACTGATCATAGGCGTATGCTTCTACCCCGTAATAGTTTTCAATGCCCACTCCATAGGAGTGGTTTTGAAGATAAATGCCATTTTGAGTCAGTACCGTTTCATCATCGGGGAGCAGGTTGTTAAAGTCTGAGGAGGCCACCAGGGCCCCCGGAGCGATCCCTTTATAAAAGGGAGAAGTGTTGCCTGCACCCAGGATGATTGTAGCCATGTCCGTGGCATGTTGCGACACGTCTTCGGCTTCCAGACCTATGGAAAAGGTATTGCCAGTCAGGTCGATATCTGCTTCATCAAATTTTCGCTCTTTGAGCGACAACCTGAGACCGCTGCCGCTGTTGTCGGGATATTGATGTTGTGCTTTTCGGATTCTGTTGTATTGAAAGTTCGGCACATCCAGTACCGATTCTTCTCTGGGCTGATCGGGGGCATCAATGAAGAGAATATTTTCGTCCTCTATTAATTCACCGAAGATCAGACTTTGAGTGGCATAGAAAGTGAGCGTGGATGAAGCCGAATGCCAGGTGAGTATCTTCACCCGACCCCCATATTGCCTCACAAAAAGAGGCCGGTTCTGCACTGCAATTGTAAATGTATCCATGGTGCTGAGGTGTGCGCGCCTCTGAGACTCTTCTATCAGTTTAGGAGAGAGCTTGGACTGAGCCAAAACCGTATTCACACACATCAGGGAGACCAAAAGCACCCAAAACAGCCACTTCATAGCAGCGAATATAATTAAGATAATGTGAGTACACATCCGGCCAGATTTGCGAGGTAATTCGGCTCTGAGGGCTTGTTTTGAGGGTTTACCTCGACAAAGTCATCGCACGACAGAATTTTCGGACAAAATTCTATTTTTTGACGGAATTATATTTTGTAAAAAAACATAAATTCATGAATACATTCTAATTCGAAAGAATATTTTGCTCAAATCAACTTTTTGGATACTTTAGGGGAATTCTTGGTGAGGTATCAAGAATCTTTCAAACCTAATTCAAAACTTATTACACAATGAGAAAAACTAATTACCTAGCGGTGTTTACTCTGGCAGTGAGCATGCTATTTGTTTCTTGTGAACAGCAGAACGATGCTGTGGTTGCACAGGATGAAGTTTCTGAATCAGTACTTGCGGCCCTAACCAATGCTGGATTTGATGTAACACAACAAGCACCCATCAAATTCGATGACGGTTATCTCGTAGAGGGAGATATCTACATCCCTGCAGCTGATCTTGCTTCTTTGAAAGAAGGCACAAGACTGGCCGTAGAAGAGCAGTACAGCACCAACAATCTGGTATCTACTGGCGGATCAAGAACCATCACCATGTACGCTCCTGAGGGCGGAAGAAATGGTTATAGCTCTGGAATGATCGCTGGCTTGGATTTGGCCATCTCTCGTTACAATGCTCAGAACCTGGCCATCTCTTTTCAGAGAGTGACTTCTTCAAGCAATGCTGACATTGTGATGACGAGACTTAAAAAGGGAGAAGAGCGTCAAGGTATCCTTGGCTCAGCCGGATTTCCTACTTCTTCGGGTGATCCTTACGGCGAAATCAAAATGAGTGGTATTTTGGAGTCTTCTTACGGTCTGAGCACTGCAGGAATCGCTACCATCATCGCTCACGAAATGGGTCATTGCATAGGTTTCCGTCACACAGATTACTTCAACAGGAGTATTTCATGTGGAGGGTCTGCTTCAAATGAGGGAACCGCTGGTGTAGGTGCCAACCATATCCCTGGCACACCTACTGGCGCTACAGCAGCTGCCAAGTCCTGGATGCTTGCCTGTACAGATGGTGGTGACAGACCTTTCAACAACGACGACAGAACAGCACTTAATTACCTGTATTGATATTTTTAGTATGACATATTGGAAGGACATCTCAAAAGGATGTCCTTTCCGTTTTATAGCTATTCCAACTGGCTGATTTTACTTATTTAAACACTTAAATCTTACAACAATGAAAAAGCTCAATTATTTCACAGCATGTATGCTTCTTGCAAGCGCAACATTCTTTGCATGTGAGTCCGATCAAGTGATGAAAGAAGAAACTGTTTCACCTGAAGTAATGGCCAGATTGACCGACCTTGGATTTGACGTCACCGACCAGGCTCCCCTGATTTTTGAAGAGGGTTATTTGGTAGAAGGAGATATTTATCTGACCGACGCTGATTTGGCTAGAATGAAAGCGGGAGTACGTGTACCTGTAGAGGAGCAGTACAGCACCAACAATCTGGTGACTACTGGTGGTAACAGAGTGATCACCGTTTACGCTCCAGAGGAAAGCTCCGGAGGAGGAGGTAAAGGCAAAAAAGGTGGCGGTTCAGGAGGCTATAGCCCAGGAATGATCGCGGGCCTTGATTTAGCCATTTCCCGCTACAATGCTCAAAACCTGGAGATTTCTTTTCAAAGGGTCACTTCGTCTAGCAATGCGGATATCGTAATGACCAGACTGAACAAAAGAGATGAGCGAAGAGGTGTTTTGGGATCTGCCGGATTCCCAACAGCTTCTGGTGATCCTTACGGAGAAATCAAAATGAGTGGTGTGCTGGAGTCTTCTTATGGTTTGAGTACTGCTGGTATTGCTACCATTATTGCGCACGAGATGGGCCACTGTGTTGGTTTCCGTCATACAGATTATTTTGACAGAAGCATCTCTTGTGGAGGAGGAACCTCCAATGAAGGTGACGGTGGAGTAGGTGCCAACCACATCCCTGGCACGCCTACTGGAGCTACTGCTTCTGCTAAGTCCTGGATGCTGGCCTGTACAGATGGTGGTGACAGACCTTTCAACAACGATGACAGAACCGCACTGAATTACCTCTATTGATAGAAAAAAACATAACAGAGGAGAAGGCACCCCACCGGGGTGCCTTTTTTTATGGTCTTATGGAACCAATGATACTTTTGAGATAAAGGCTGAAAATAGCACTCAAGAAGCTACCTTTTTTTATTTTTAGTGAATGAAGATTTCAAACAATCACCTCAAAGCGACTTTCAATGTTAGGGGAGCAGAGATCACGAGTTTGACACATAATGCCACCGGCCGGGAATATATCTGGCAGGCTCGAACCAAATATTGGGGACGGCATGCTCCTGTGCTTTTTCCTTTTGTGGGCAAGTTGAAAAAGGATCAGTATCGGCATGAGGGTAAAACCTATGAGATGGGACAGCATGGATTTGCTCGGGATTTGGATTTTGAAATTGTAGAACACACTTCAGATCAAATTATTTTTCAGCTGGATGCGGATTCAAATACTTTGAAGAAATACCCTTTCAGATTCGAATTGAGGATCATCTACCAGTTGGAGGGGCACTCTTTGCGAACCACCTATGAAGTAAAAAATAAAGGAAAACAAGTCATGTACTTTTCCATTGGTGGACACCCGGCATTTGATTGCCCTCTTAATCCGGAGGAGTTTCGATCTGACTACTGGCTGGAGTTTGATCAGCAAGAAACTTTATTTACACACAGGCTTGATGGGGGATTATTTACAGGCAAGAAGGAAGCCATTGACCTGGATGGGCAACGTCTTCATATTACAGATCATCTTTTTGACCAAGATGCGCTCGTCTTTAAGCAGCTCAATTCTACCCGCGTCAGCCTGTCCAGTCTCTCTCAGAAATGGCTGACTTTTCATTTCGAAGGATTTCCCTACCTGGGAATTTGGTCGAAAAGCCAGGAATCCCCATTTGTGTGTATAGAGCCCTGGTATGGGTTGGCTGACTATGGGGACCACTCGGGAGAGCTAAGCGCCAAAGAAGGGATCAGGAAACTGGATGCTTCTGCCATTTTTAGCTGCCATTACACCATGGAAATTCATTAGTATGAAGAAATTAATATTGTCATCGGTGCTTCTTTTCCTGGCTTGGATTACGCTGGGACAGACACCCATCGAAGACTACCTCCCGCAAAACGTAAGCTATGATTTGGCGATCCCTACACCGGAAGAAATATTGGGTTATGAGGTGGGGGAATGGCATGTGAGTCACGACCAGTTGGTCTCATACATGCGCGAACTGGCCCGGGTATCTGATCGCATCGCCTTACAGGAATACGGCTACAGCTATGAGCACAGACCTCTGATGGTACTAGTAATCACCAGCCCTGAAAACCACCTGAACCTTGAGGCCATCCGCTCCGAGCATGTTCAGCTGGTGAATACAAAAGGCTCCCCCAATAGTGACTCAAAACTCGTCCATTATATGGGCTACAGTGTTCATGGCAATGAGGCCAGTGGCTCCAATGCTGCTTTGTTGGCCGCCTACTACCTGGCAGCAGCTCAGGGCCCATGGGTGGACCGCCTGCTTTCTGAAACGGTCATCTTACTCGATCCCTCATTTAACCCGGATGGGCTTCAGCGATTTTCCACCTGGGTGAACATGCATAAATCTGCCAACCTGGTGTCTGATCCCAGCTCCAGGGAATTTGACGAGGCCTGGCCGGGAGGACGAACCAATCATTACTGGTTTGATCTGAACAGAGACTGGATGCCTGTGCAGCACCCCGAGTCAAAGGGCAGGCTCTCTCTCTATCATCGGTGGAAACCTAACATTCTTACAGACCATCACGAGATGGGGAGTAATAGTACCTTCTTTTTTCAGCCGGGTGTACCCTCCCGGAAGTATCCCCTGACTCCTCAGAACAATGTTACCCTGACAGAAAAAATCGCACAATACCATGCCGCCGCGCTGGATAGCGTTGGTTCACTATACTACTCCAAGGAGGGATTTGATGATTTTTATGTAGGCAAGGGATCCACATATCCGGATATGAATGGAGCAGTGGGTATATTGTTTGAGCAGGCCAGTGCCAGAGGCCATCTGCAGGAGAATCAGTTCGGGAGCATAGGATTTCCTGAGGCCATCAGGAATCATTTTGTCACATCATTGTCCACCCTCAAAGCAGCCAACGATCTGCGAGCGGACCTGCTCAAACACCAGAGTCTTTTCTACCAGGAGTCGATAAAGCTGGCGGGAGCTGACCCGGTAAAGGCCTATGTTTTTGGTTCTGAGGGTGACCCTGCCAGGGCATTTCACCTAATGGAAATACTCCATCGGCACGATATCCTCATTTATCCTGTAGAAAAAAACATTAAAAAAGGAACACAGGCATACAGCACTGGTAGCTACGTGATCCCCACTAATCAGCCACAGTACCGGCTGATCAAGGCACTATTTGAGACCCGCACTTCATTTCAGGACAGCCTGTTCTATGACGTGTCTACCTGGACGCTGCCCCTGGCTTTCAACCTCAAGTATGATGAGCTCGGCGCCAGGGATTACGTGCAGACCCAGTTGGGTGAGGTGATTGCCACGCCTCAGTTTCCTAAGGGACGGGTCGTTGGTAGTTCAGACTATGCTTACCTGTTTGAGCCCAATGGGTATTATACTCCAAGGGCGATTATGCGGTTGTTAAAGGCGGGAATTGTCACGGAAGTGAATCATTCCATACATACAGATCGCGACCGATCATATGTCCGGGGATCTATTGTTATTCCTGTGGGCCTGCAGCGGGAGAAAAGGGACGTCATAGAAGCGATTATTCAGGAGATTGCCGTACTGGATGGCATCAATGTTTATGGGCTTAATACCGGCTTAGCCATTGGAGGATCGGATCTGGGCACCAGGCAGGCCGAAGTGTTGACCATGCCGAAGGTAGCTGTACTGGTGGGAGATGGTGTGGATAGTAATGAGGCCGGGGAGGTATGGCATTTGCTGGATCAGCGAATGGATATGCAGGTGACCCTTTTGCCAGTAGAAGCGCTCAACCGGACCGATCTGAGCCGATACAATAGAATCGTGATGACAGATGGTAATTACCGTGCCATATCTGACACGGGAGTGGAAAACCTGAAACAATGGGTCACAAGAGGTGGAGTAATAGTGACATGGAAACGAGGAGGTAAATGGTTGTCGGACAAGGAGATTTCCAAAGTCCAGTATGCGAAGGCCGTACCGGACACCACCGGCTACAAAAAGTACCTGGAGCTGGATCAAAATCGTGGAGCACAGGTGGTTGGCGGAGCTATTTTTGAGGCCCGTGTGGATCTGGGGCACCCCCTCAGCTACGGACTCGAATCTGCTCAAATTCCGCTTTTTAGAGACCATAGCCTTATGATGAAAAAAGCATCAAATCCATATGCTTATCCTATGGTCTACCTGGATACCCCGCTGCTCAGTGGCTATATTTCTGATGAAAGACTGAAGCAAATCTCCGCTACTCCGGCAGTGACCATTTCAGCACTGAGAAAGGGGCGGATTATCACCTTTGCTGACAACCCCAATTTCAGGGCCTTTTGGTACGGAACCAATAAGCTTTTTCTGAATGCACTTTTCTTTGGACAAACGATCAGCAGCGCAGCGGCAGAAGAATGAAATTTTTTGGTAGGTTTGATCGTTGAAGTGAGCAAGAAGTATCCCGAAATGAAGAAAATATTATCGCTACTTGTATTCTTTTTTGTGGCCTTTGCCTTGATGGGGCAAGATGGCGAGTCCATCGATGAGCTTTTCAAGGTGAATTACGAAACTCCTCTGACTCTGGATATGAAAGCCGATCTGGAGAAAGACCCTCTGGATAAGGCGGAGACCAAGAAGAAGGAAAAGAAGAAAAACCCTAAAATCTACTATAAGATCAAAGCCAAGCGTGGTTTTGCCAAGCAGGGCTTTGGCGACCGAACCGTGGTGGAGCTTTTTTACTACCTCAAAGACAAAGACTATGAGGGTCCTGATCCATATGCCCGGGACTTCTACTGGTATGATTTTAAGAAAAAGAAGATCGTGAACTCCCTACGTGTGAAACGTGAGAATGCAGGGGTGCTGCACGGCCATTACGAAAAGAAGATGGGTGATCAGGTGATTGAGGAGGGCTACTTCTATAAGGGAATGAAGCACGGCCGATGGGTCAGGTACAACCGACACGATATCCTGCAAGAAAAGGAAATTTACTGGAAGGGGTGGCCGAAAGAGTCACTTTTGGCCTACTATGACTTTGATCGCACGCAGCTCAAGGAAATGATTCCGGTGCATTTTGGCGAAAGACAAGGGGAGTACTACGCTTACCATCCGAACGGGAAGCTTGCTGTGGTGGGTCATTATCAGTTTGACCATCGGGTAGGTGTCTGGCGCGAATATTATGACAATGAGCGCGTGAAAAGAGAAGTGACTTACCCGTTGGAGGCCTTTGATAAGAAAGCCAAACCCGTCATCACCAAAGAGTGGGACAGGGAGGGGCATATCATCTATGACCGCAAAAAGTACGAGGCGAGGGTCAACTAGAATTTGATGAGCGACTGACGCGCCATAGCCACCATAATGGCCGTAAAGGCAAACAGAAGTCCTGCCTCCCAGCCAATCCAGATAACACCAGCGGCAAAGAGAAACGACCACCATAAGATGTGGAGGAATGACCCTACCATGTACTTGATGGAGACGTAAAACACGTGATCTTTGATGCCACGGATGATTTTGCTGAGGCCCAGCATTGGAGGCAGGTTGAATATGGATAATATCCAGATAAGCGCCTTTCGCACAGGCCCTTTTTTCATTGGCTCACGTGCTTCAAAGTGATCCCCCTCGGCCATGGTCTTGAGCTCATCAAATGACAGATGCTCATGTTTGGGCTGGAAAATCCAGTCTCTTTTCTGGGTATAGTCTGTTCCATCTTCAGCCAGAATCAGGGTCTTTTTCATCGCCTCGGCCAGGTCTTGCTTCAGCTGATTATATCCCTTTTGTTTATGCTCGTGGTACTGCGCCATGTAGTCCTCCAGCTCGATGGGCTCACCAAACTTGATCAGTACTTTCGCCAATGGACGGTAATGCGAAAAATAGTTGATGCCCGTGGGGATGATGTATATTTTGGTATTGGGATCCACCTGCGCCCGTGCATCCAGCGCCAGTCGTGCAGTTCCTTTGGAGAGAGGTCTCAGATAATATTCTATTCCGTGATTTCCTTCCGGGAAAATGAGGATCGCACGTTTCTCAGAGAGCATCCTGAAGCAGGTGTCAAATACTGCATCGTTTTGAGAAAGACTGGCAATTCCATCCCTAATGCGATAGATCGGCATCATGTTCAGCGCCTTCAAAAAGGGCATGGACCATTTGTTAAACACATCAGATCGGGTGAGAAAAGAGACTGGCACTCTGTTGAATGTACCCACCAGCACCGCATCCATGAAGGCACCCTGATGGTTGGGGGTGAATATTAGCGCTGCATCCCTGGGGATGTTTTTAGCGCCATAGATTTTTACCCCGCCAAAGAATAATTTTAACCCAATCCAACTCGCAACCTTTACTAAATAATAAAACCAGTGTGCTCTCATTTTAATGCTACTGCTACCCTATAGTTCCACCAATAAGCCAGGGACAAGCCTGACAGTATGTGCCAGATGCCCCACCAGGCGGCGACAATGGCCATGCCACCCAGGCCTTGAAAAAACGCAAATATAAGGAGTAATCCGAGTCCTGAATTTTGAATGCCGGTTTCTATGGCCAGAGAGCGTCTGTCGGCCTCTGGCAGCCCGAAAATTCTCCCCAACTGATATCCGGAAATGAGGGCGATGGCATTGTGAAGAAAGACCAAAAAGACCACCAGATAAATGTAATTGAGGAAGATGTCCAGGTTGGCAGAAAAAGCCAGGATGACGATCGCTGCGAAAATAACGATGGACCCAAAGTGCATATAAGGGTGAAGTTTTTCAGCTGTTTTAGGGTACTTGTGTCTGAAGCTCATGCCCAGCACGATTGGAATTCCCAAAATGGTAACAATGGTTTTGAAGACATCCCAAAAGTCGAGGCTCACCTCAGTGAGTAGCGCGGCAGTGGGTGCATACATACTGGCCCAAAAAGACAGGTTGATGGGGGTCATGAAGATGGCTAAAATGCTGGAAATGGCCGTAAGGCTGACTGAAAGGGCGATATTTCCACGAGCCAGGGCAGAGAAGAAGTTGGAGATGTTGCCGCCAGGGCAGGCCGCCACCATCATCATTCCCAGGGCGAAAGTGGGGTGCGGCTCCAGAATCCATACCAGCACAAACGTGAGAAAAGGCAGGATGATGAACTGTGAAAGCACTCCGGCCAGGGTGCCCAGCGGCTGTGCCAGCACCATTTTAAAATCAGCAGGAGTTAGTTTGAGCGCCACACCAAACATGATAAACCCTAAACTGAGGTTGAGGATAAAAATGTTTTGGTCTGAGAAGTTGATGGTGATATTGTCTATTGATTCCATATTTCAGCCTCGAAAGATAATGGTTTTGGTGAAAATGGTCTACCCCCGCCAATGATACGCTTTGGGCTGGGTGAAAGCGCGAATGCCCATATACGAAAGGGTGGCCCCAAGCCCTGAGTTTTTTCTTCCCGACCAGGGTAAATTGGGGCTCACACGGTCGCAGCAGTTCCAGTATACGGTGCCAACATTCATTTGATCCAATACTTTGCGGGCTCTGGCCTCATCTTCGGAAAACACCGCTGCAGTCAGGCCATACGGGGTGTCTCGCATCAGATCGGTAGCTTCTTCATCGGAGCTTACTTTCTGGATTCCGATGATCGGCCCGAAAGATTCCTCCCGCATGAGTTCCATGGTGTGATTTACACCGGTAAGTACAGCCGGGCTCATAAAATATCCTTTTCTGCTGAGGGACTCTCCTCCCAGCACCAGTTGGGCACCTTTGGCAACAGCATCTTTAATTTGGTCTGAGAGGACCGCTATTTGCTGTGGCCTGGTCAGTGGCCCGGTGAAGGTGTCCTCCTCCATGGGATCACCCAGTTTGTAGGATTTTACCTCTTCCGTGAAGTGCTGCACAAACTCCTCATAAATGTCTTCCTGCACATAGATGCGCTCTACGGCGCAGCAGCTCTGACCATTGTTGTAGAAAGCACCTTCTGCCGCATTGATAGCCGCCTGCCGAACATCCACCACATCATCCATCACATAAAGGGGATCTTTGCCACCCAGCTCCAGCTGGACTGGCACCAGCTTGTGTGCGACAGTTTGGGTGATGTGTACTCCGGTCTTGTATGAGCCCGTGAAAAAATACCCATCCAGATCGGCTTCCAGCAAGTACTGGCCCACAGCACCTGAGCCAATGACTACTTCAAACACATTGGCGGGGACTCCGGCTTCATGTAAGAGGGCTTTAAATTTTAATCCTGTCAGGGATGCAAACTCCGAAGGCTTATAGAGCACGGCATTGCCAGCCACCAGGGCATATAGGAATACATTGTAGCCTACATTGTAAGGAAAATTCCAGGCAGAAATGTTGGCAATGACTCCCAGTGGCTCATGGGTGATGAACTCCACTGTAGCATCCTTTGGCGTGATCATTTCACTTTCCAGCCATTTTTCGGCATTGGTCTTCAGGTGCTGGATTCGGCCCAGTGAGCCATTGATCTCATTGATGGATTGTGAGATGGGCTTGCCCGTTTCGCTGGTCAGAATCCGGGCCAGTTCGGGTTTGTTTTCCATGACCAGTTCACCAAATCGCTCAATGATGGCCAGCCGCTCTTCCACACTATGATTTTGCCAGTCCTTTTGACCAGCCCTGAGTGCCTTGAGTTTTGCAGCGACCGTAGCGGCCGTGTCTGGTGTCAGCACGGAGATGACTTCTTCCGTTGCAGGATTGATGACGTTCATAGGGTTAGCTTTTCAGCGATTTTACATGTTCCAGAAAATAGAGATAAAGTTTGTCGGCATTGATGACCTGACTACCCAGGGTATGAGAAAACTCAGGATGCCACTGCACCCCCATTACCCAGCCGTCTGGGGCTTTGGTATAGCCAATGGCCTCAATCACCCCATCTTCAGGGCTTTCGGCCAGGACCTCCAGATTTTTGCCCAGGTTCTTGATGGATTGGTGGTGTACACTGTTCACCCGGGTGCTTTGGGCGTTTTTGTAGATTTTCGATAGGATCTTTTTTTCCGTAAAGGAAATTTCATGGGAGACGGTATCGTACTGTTCGGCATCACGGTGTACCAATACTTCTGGTCGCTGGGTTTTGGTGTCCTGATAGAGCGTGCCACCGAAATATACATTCATGAGCTGCATCCCACGGCAGATCCCCAGGATGGGTTTATCACTCTCCATAGCCAAATTCATGAGTTTGAGTTCATACTTGTCTCTTACGGGATCACCCTTCCAACGACCATTTTCTATCGGCTTTTCACCGTAAGACTCTGGTGCCAGATCAGTGCCGCCCTGGAAAATGAAGCCATCCATTTCCTCTACGAGTGGAAGGAGAAGTTTATCTTCCACATCGGGAATGAGTACAGGGATCACTCCTTCTTTGGTAAGGTACCTGGCCATGTCATTTTCAAGATAACTCAGGGTCTTTGGTCCAAAAACCGAACGTTGGGGGTCGGGATAGAGAAAGCAGGCAGAAATGCCGATTTTTAACATGCTCAAAGTGCATTTTGATACAAGGTATGAAAGTCATCCCAGCTCACAGGCTTGGGATTGTTGGGATGAGCAAAGTCTGCCACCGCCATGTTCGAAAGTTCTTCGATATGTTCTGGCCGTACGCCGATTTCACTCAGCTTGGTTGGCAGTTCCAGCCGCTGATTGAGCTCAAAGAGGAAATCTACCACGCGCGCTCCGTCTGCGTCCACCACACCCAGAAACTCCGCCATTTTATCAAATCGGGACTCCAAACCAGCATAGTTAAATTCCATGCCATAGGGCAGATTCACGGCGTTGGCCAGTCCATGGTGAGTGTCCAGCAGACTGGAAAGCGGATGTGCCAGGCTATGCACCACACCCAGGCCTTTCTGGAAAGCTACGGCACCCATGAGGGATCCCAGGAGCATATTTGAGCGGGCTTCCAGGTCGGGGTGGTGTGTAGCTTTTTCTATGGATTTGGCTATGAGGGCCATGCCCTCCAGGGCGATTCCATCGCACATGGGGTGGTAGTTTTTGGCCAGGTAAGCCTCCATGTTATGCGTGAGAGCATCCATACCCGTAGCGGCTGTGACAAAGGGGGGCAACTCCATGGTGAGCATGGGATCGGCAAACACCTGTCGGGCCATCAGTTTAGGAGCAAAGAGGATTCTTTTTTTCTTGGAAATATCCTCCGAAATAATGGCACTGCGCCCCACTTCACTTCCGGTACCGGCCGTGGTGGGAACCGTCACAAAATAAGGCACTTCTTCGGTTACATACTGGTCGCCACCTATCAGGTCATCATAGTCAAAGAGGGGCCGATGATGATGAATGCGGAGCACAATGGCCCGGGCTACATCCAATGCTACACCCCCGCCGATGCCCACAATACAATCACATCCGGAGCGGTGATAATGATCTCCACCTTTGAGCACATCTGATTCGATCGGATTTTTGTGCATTTCTGTATGCACCTCAGGGGTCATGTTTTTTGACCTCAACCCATTCAGGATATCCTGAAAAAACTCCAGCTCAGATACCACTGGGTCCGTCACCAGAAGTGGATGACTAAGCCCCTGAGCCAGCAGGTGATCGGGTAGTTCATCGATTACCCCGGCCCCAAACCGGATGGGCGTAGGAAAGTTAAAGTTCAGCCTGTTTTGCATAAAGGAAACTCCGTGATGTGATGGAACGAAATGACATAGATCAAATTAATTCTTTTTCTCTGTAAAGAGAAACCATAAGTAAGCGGCCAACATAATCAGCCCGTAAATCAATGCCAGCTTCAGGTTATAAATGGTCATAGCCACCAGCGCCAGACTGGCTATGATGAGGGCACAGGCTGGGAAAAAGGGGTAAAGTGGCACCTTAAACGGACGAGCAAGGTCGGGCTCATTTTTGCGCAGCGCAAAAAATGAGAACATGGATACTATATACAAAGTCAAAGCCCCAAAGCAGGCAATGGTGATGATTTCGCCTGTTTTTCCGGTTAGAAGGGCCACAATCCCTATGAGCATATTTACCACCAGGGCATTGGCCGGAGTGAGGGTTTTAGGATGCACTTTGCCCAGCGATTTGGGGATATAGCCTACCCGGCCAAACTCGAACGTGGAACGCCCTGCCGCCAGGATGATCCCGTGAAAGGAAGCTACCAGACCAAACAGGCCTACGGTGATCAGCAGGTGATACAGCAGGTGGCTGTCGCCGACTATTTTGGCCAGAGCCAAAGGCAAAGGAGAGTCGGAAGCTTCAGTGCTCCCTGGAGGGTAGACAATAGATTCCCAGCCATCCACACCGACTGCCGACACGAAGGTGAGCAGACACAGCACCACCAGTGTGAAAATGGCAGAGCCAAAGCCAATCAAAATACTTCGTTGTGGGTTTTTGGCTTCTTCAGCAACATTGGCCACTCCCTCTATGGCCAGGAAAAACCAGATGGCAAATGGGATGGCTGCGAACGCCCCCTGAAACCCATTGGGTAGGGCATTGAGGGTGAGGTTTTCAACTTTCATGTGAGGCAGGCAAACCCCTGCAAAGATCAACAGCTCCAGCACGGCAAGGACGGTGATGACCAGCTCGAAGATGGCGGCAGCCCTCACACCGAGGATATTCAGGCCGGTAAACAGCAGGTAAGCCAGAATGGCAATGTAGAGCGTATCGACCTGCGGGAAGAAAATATTGAAGTAGGCACCAATGGCTGCGGCTATGGCTGGAGGTGCAAAGATGAACTCTACATTCTGAGCCATACCGGCCAGAAATCCCAGTTTCTTACCCAGGGCTCTGTCCGCATAATCAAAAGCTCCTCCGGCTTTGGGAATGGCACAAGCAAGCTCCGTGTAGCTAAAGGTGAAGGTGAGGTACATGATGATAATGAAGAACGTGGCGATAGCCAGCCCCAGCGTGCCCCCCTCAGCCAGGCCAAGGTTCCAGCCAAAGTACATGCCGGAGATCACATAGCCTACGCCCAGTCCCCAGAGCATCAGCGGACCTAATGTTTTCTTAAGCTGGGGAGTCTGAGGATTTTGGTCTGCCATAGCCTGAAATTTATTCTAAAATAGTCAGAGACGGTCAGGTTTGGCGGGTGGATTAGACAGAATTATTGAATAAGATCCTACACATTATCCAGATTGCGTACATCCACGCTGACCTTCATGGTTTGTTTACCCACACTGTAGACAATCCCTTTGAGGGGCGTAATGTCTGCAAAGTCTCTGCCTACGGCCACCCGCACGTGCTTGTCATCCACCAGCAGGTTGTTGGTGGCATCAAACTCCACCCATTCCAACTCTGGAATGTAGAGGGCTACCCAGGCATGAGATGCATCTGCACCTACCAGTTTAGGCTTGCCTGGAGGAGGCAATGTTTCTATATAGCCACTCACATACCTGGCGGCCAGATTGATGGAGCGCAGGCAGGCCAGGGCAAAGTGAGCAAAGTCCTGACAAACCCCTTTTTTAGTTTCAAAAACCTTTTCAAGGGGAGTACTGATGTCTGTAAAGCCAGGAGTGAAACTAAAATCATGAAAGATCCTGGAGTTGAGTTCCATCATGGCCTCCATGATGGGTCGGCCGGGGGTGAAGGACTGAAGGGTATAGGCTTTAATCCCTTCTACGAAATGCACATGCTTGGACTCCAGATAAAACTGGCGAATGTCATTCAGGGCATCCGTGGTTCGGAGCCATTTCACCACTTCTTCCCACGGGCTGGTGCTCGCCGGGTCCACTCCCATCCATTTTGGTGATTTCAGAGTTACTCTGGTTCTGGAGGTTACCGTAAGTTTTTTGTGCGCCCTTTCTATGGAAAAATAGAGGTACTGATTGTCAAAAAAATCCTTTCGCTCGCCCAGAAAGCTGGGTTCCGGATCTATCTCATAACTGCTTTCCTCTACGGTCTGGCACTCTGAGTCTTTTGGCAGCTGCACCATGATGTTGTGACACAGAGAGGCAGTGTTTTGATAAATGTAGTCGGTAATGTGGGTGACCTGATATCTCATATTTCCGGGAGGAGAGAGGTTTGAATCATGTGGTAGCGATTGCTGGTATGGCTGAAATACTTTTGGTAGATCAGGTCTGAAGTGTCGCTCAGTAGCGCGGTGATTTCATCCAGAAAGGTTTTCAAATGAGTGTAATTCCCTTTCTTTCCATCGGCAGTGGCCAGTAGGTCTATGTCGCACAGGCGAATTTTGGTCACAGCCTCCAGCAGTTTTTTCCGTGCTGGGCTGAGAAACTCCTCCACCTCCTGATCCTGCGGAGGCATACTACTTAGGTGTTTTTCTATCCGCATGATCTGGTAGATGACAGATCGGGGATTCTCCTCGTGCAAAATGAGCAGACTGAGCACACCTTTCATTTCCATCACAGATCGATAGCGATACCGATAGGTGACCAGACTTTCGCTACAGCGGAGGGTATCCTCCATCAGGGATTTGTCGGTCTCTGATCCAAAGCGCTTGCCAAGCATCGACCCCAGGACCGTACAATTGTTGATGGCGGACTCTATGAATCGTCCCACATTCAGTAAATGCCACGTAGGTTCCCTGGTCATGTTGTCAATGTTGAGCCCGTAGAATGCCATGAGCTTTATGACCATACTATCCAGCCCGTCATATATCTGAGTAAGATCGGAGCCCATTTTTTTCATTCGGGAAAGCTCCTCAGAAATGCTGTCGAGGATTCTCCAGGTATCCAGACTCAGCCGGTCACGCACGGCATAGCCATTAGATAGAAAAGCATTGAGTGAGTAGGCCAGACTTCCTACACGACTGGAGTCGAGGACCAGCGAAATCAGTTCTTCTTCGGGATGTCTGAGGATTTTTTTGTCTTTAAATCCCGGCTGTGTACCGGTAAGTTTGGTCAGGGTTCTTAGCAGGGTGGATACTACAGGGTTTTCTTTAATATGAATGTCTTCATCTACCTCATTGTAGGTCATGAGCACCATCCTCATCAGACGCACCGTGTATACGGAGCGCTCCATGTATCTCCCGATCCAGAAAAGGTGTTCACCAGTTCGGCTGGGAAGCACGCTTTTGAGTTCGGGCCGAAGACCAGCCTCTGTTACAGGTGTGACTTTGGATTCCTCCCGCTTGCCGAGTACCCAGGTGTCTTTGCTGATGCCCCCCTGCTGGTTGGATACAATAAAGGCTCCTTTTTGCGCAGAGCTACGAGAAAGGCCACCCGGCATCACCGAGTACGTGCTGCTTTGAGTATCCGCCACAATGTAGCTTCTGAACACCGCGTTTCTCGCCTCCATCTTCTGATTGATCCAGGACGGAGTAGTGGAGAAGTTGACCAACTCCTGCCCCACGTAGAGGTAGGGGCTCCTGTCTATTTGTGCTCTTAGCTGGTTTAGTTCCTCTTTGGAAAGGGAGCCTCCGTATATCGACCGGTTATCTGCACTCCGATAAATCTTGCGGATAATCAGCGTCTCCAGGTGATCGAGCACATATTTTTTCTCTTTGTCCTGCCCACACCACCACGTGGCCACAGAGGGGAGGATGAGTTCTTCACCCAGGATATGTCGGGAAAGCCTTGGCAAAAAGGCCATCAAACCAGGATTTTCAAGTATTCTACAACCCAGGGGATTGATCACGATCACCTTTTTTTGGCGCACGGCCTCCATGAGTCCCACTACGCCCAGGTGTGAATTGCTTCGAAACTCAAGGGGATCACAAAACACATCATCTACCCGCCGGATGATCACGTCTACTTTTTCTAATCCTTTGATGGTTTTTAGCCATACGTACCCATCACTCACGGTGAGGTCTTCACCCAGGGCCAGTGTGAAGCCCATGAAAGAAGAAAGGTAGGCGTGCTCAAAATAAGTTTCGTTGGTTGGCCCGGGGGAGAGGAGCACAATTCGCGGGTTCTCTTTGTTTCGGGATGAAAGATTGACCAGTGTATTTTTGAGGGTCTGATAGTAGGTAGAAATCTTCCTGACCTCATTTTCTCTGATCAGATCCGGGAAAACACGTGTCATGGCTGCCCGGTTTTCAAAGGTATAGCCTGCACCTGACGGGGCATCTGTTCGGTCGTGTAGTACCCACATTTTACCATCTGGTCCGCGAGCCAGGTCCGCTGCGTACTGGATCAGCTGCTGTTCGCCGTCCAGCTTGATTTTATCGACCTGCCGCAAAAATCCCTGATGATTGTAGATCAGCTCGAAGGGAATGAACCCGTCTTTGATGAGGCTTCGGCTCCCGTAGATATCCGAAAGGATATGATTGAGGAGCTCGGCGCGCTGAATAAGCCCTTTTTCTATCACAGCCCAGTCCTGTCCACTGAAAATCATCGGAACCGGATCGAGCGTCCAGGGCCTGTTCATCCCTTCCGGATCGCCATAGATGTTATAGGTCACACCATTTTCACGGAGCTGCCTGCTCACCTCATCATGATACTGACCGAGCTTTTCAGGGCCGAGCCGGTCATAGTACATGGCCAGTTTTTGCCACTGTGAGGAGACTTTATTTTCAGATGTAGCCAGCTCGTCCAGAAACGGCTCATTGTTGAACATTCGATCAACAAGATATGATTCGATCATACCAGTAAAATTATCCTTTTCCTGAATATAAAAGACTACTTCACGCTTTTGTATCTTCTGAGGTCCATGGTGTGTGGAAACTCCGGGTTCACTACCTCACCGGTTGCTTCATAGTTGGTGAGGATATTCACTTTGGTGATAAATCTGCCTACCGAAGTGGGTTGCTCCACTGTGGGCTCCACCAGGTTGATAGAATGTCCAAAGTCAAAAAATCTGGAGATCCTTCGTGACTCTGCCTCAAAGCTATTGACCGGGAAGGTGTTGTAATTTCTACCTCCTGGATGGGCCACATGGTATTTGCAGGCGGCCACAGATTTTTTTGTCCAGGTGTCGTATAGGTCTATGACCAGCGGAGTATCCACACCCAGGGTGGGGTGGAGCGCAGATGGTGGCTGCCATGCCCGATAGCGAATACCCGACACATACTCTCCCTGCACGCCAGTGTTTTTCAGTGGAATCCTCAGGCCATTGCACATGAGCTGGTAGCGCGAGTCTGTCATCCCCGAAATTTTCACTTGCAGTCGCTCCAGAGAGCTGTCCACAAAGCGGGCTGTACCTGAGCTGGACATTTCCTCACCCAGTACATGCCAGGGCTCTATCGCCATTTTCAGTTCGATATGGATGTCATCTACCTGTAGCTCCCCAACAAATGGAAAGCGGAAACTGAAAAACGGATCGAACCATGAAATGTCAAAGTCATACCCGGCATTGCGCAGGTCATTGACCACCTCGGTCATGTCTTTATAGCAATAGTGAGGCAGCAAAAACCGGTCGTGGAGCTGCGTGCCCCACCTGACCAGCTTGTGGTCATATGGGTTTTTCCAAAACCAACTAAGCAGGGCTCTGATCAGCAGAAACTGCACCATCCCCATGCGGTAGTGTGGTGGCATATCGAAGCCCCGAAACTCCAAAATTCCCAAACGCCCCGTGCTGGAGTCTGGCGAGTAAAGTTTGTCTATACAGAACTCCGCCCGATGGGTATTGCCTGTGATGTCCACCAGCAGGTTTCTGAAAATGCGATCTACGAGCCAATATGGCACATCGTCTTCTTTGTGGTTGGGTACTTGCTGAAAAGCCAACTCTAGTTCATAGAGGATATCATCCCGGCCTTCATCCACACGTGGGGCCTGACTGGTGGGCCCAATAAATTGCGTGGAGAACAGATAGGAAAGTGCCGGATGGTGCTGCCAGTAGGTGATAAAACTCTTCAACACATCGGGCCTGCGAAGGATTGGACTTTCTGCGGGCTTGCTGCCCCCAATGGTTACATGATTTCCGCCACCAGTGCCGGTGTGCCTGCCATCCAGGTTAAATTTTTCAGTAGTCAGGCGCGACTCGCGGGCTTTGTCATAAAGGATTTCGTAGTTGCTGAGGAGCTCTCGCCATGTTTTGGCCGGATGGATATTCACCTCTATCACCCCCGGATCGGGTGTGATCATGAGCTTTTGCACCCGGTTGTCGGCAGGCGGGTCATACCCTTCTATCAAAACCGGAATTTGCAGCTTTTCGGCTGTTCGCTCTACAGCCCCTACCAGGTCCAGGTAGTGCTCAAAATGAGTGACCGGCGGGAAAAAGACAAAGAGTTTGCCGTCCCGAATTTCAGTAAGCAATGAGGTTTTAAAGATTTTGTCGGAGTTGTTGAACGGCCTGCTGTCGGGTTCGAAAGAAGCAGCTTCACCCGATAAGGGCAAGGCGTCGGTTTCTTCAAAAAGGTCTCGCTCCGGACGGATTTCCTCGTCTTCCGGGTCGGTATATTGGATAGAGTCCAGTGGTAGCCGGAGCCCGATGGGTGAGTTTCCAGGTACAAGGAATAGGTTCTTTTTGCGAAAGCTCCACTTGCAGCTCTGCCAGGATGTGTGCTCCAAATCCCATGACAAAGGCACGGCATAGCCCACAGGTTTGTCCAGTCCATCTTGTAGCAGCTGGGCCAGTTTTTGCCTTTCCAGTGGAGATTTCAGGTCTATTTTAAGGAGATCCACATTCACGGGCACTTTGCTTTCCTCCCAGATGAAATAGAAGGGGTCTTCATAGGCCGGAGTGATATTGGTCTTGTCAACATTCAGTTCGGAGGTGAGTGCTTCTATGAATTTAGCGGCATCTGTGTGTTTGAGGTCATAATCTTTGGAGATATCTGCCAGCAGGGCGTCATTGTGCCAGATGGGTTGGCCATCCAGGCGCCAGTAGCAGGCCAGTTTCCAGCGAGGCAGTGGCTCTCCGGGATACCATTTACCTTGTCCGTACTGCATCAACGCTCCCTTTCCATAGGATTCTTTCAGTTGGTGAAATAGCTGATTGGAGAGCTTTCTCTTGTGCTCACCATCTGCTTCGGAGTTCCATTCAGGGGCGTCGTTGTTATCTATGGACACAAAGGTGGGCTCGCCACCCATTGTCATTTTCACGTTGTTTGCATTCAGATCCGCATCTACCTGATCTCCTACTGCCATGATCTGGGCCCATTGCTCTTCGGAATAGGGCTTAGTCACCCTGGGTGTCTCTTCAATTCGTTTGACGGTATTCTCAAAGTAAAATTCTGTTTTGGCGGGTTCTGCAAATCCTGAAATGGGGGCTGCGCTTTGCGGCTCTGGTGTGCAGGCGAGGGGTATGTGACCTTCTCCGGCAAAGAGACCTGAAGTGGAGTCCAACCCTACCCACCCGGCACCTGGCAGGTACACTTCCGCCCAGGCATGCAGGTCGGTGAAGTCTTCTTCGGTGCCCGAAGGTCCGTCCAGGGCTTTTTGGTCAGCTTTGAGCTGGATGAGGTAGCCAGATACAAACCGGGAGGCCAGTCCGACATGCCGCAGGAGCTGCACAAGAACCCATGAAAAGTCACGGCAAGAACCGGAAGCCAGCTGGAGTGTTTCCTCACAGGATTGTACCCCGGGCTCCATGCGTATGTTATAGGAGAGCGCCTGATTGACCATCTGATTGAGGGCGACCAGATAATCCACGGTGTTCATCTCTTCCAGTTTTTTCTCTTTGGCGCGTGTCACCAGTTCCATCAGGAGGGGCCCATTTTCAGTGACCTCCAGGTAGGGAGAGAGTTGCCTTTTCAGGTATTCTTCATACTGAAAAGGAAATTTTTCCGCATACTCTTCAATGAAAAAGTCAAACGGATTGATCACCACCATGTCAGCAATCACCTCAACGTCTACTTCAAAGTGATCTACCTTTTCTGGAAAGACAATCCGCGCCAGGTAGTTGCCAAAGGGGTCCTGCTGCCAGTTGATGAAATGCCCCTCCGGCTTGATGTTGAGCGAATACCCCTTGATGAAAGTACGCGAATGCGGAGCAGGGCGAAGACGGATCACTTGCGGGCTCAGCTCGATGTGCTTGTCGTAGGTGTATTTGGTGTAATGCCTGACTGCTACTTTTATGGACATACCTGCTGATTTTTGCTATTTGAAGATTAACAAAAATAATCATTAATCATTCAAGATAAGTACAAATAATCAAGCTGATTATTGAAATTATCTTAACAGATGCCCAGAAAAAGTGTCTACTCTGTCAAAATAGATTATTCATACTTAAGTGCCTCCACCGGATTGGTATGGCTGGCCATGAAGGCATGATAGGCCACGGTGACGATGGCTACACTGATGGCAATGGCCGTAGCCACCAACGGAATGAAGAAGGTGACGTCTATCCGAAAAGCAAAATCTTCCAACCACATGTCCATGAGGTACCAGGCCACGGGTGATCCAATGAGCGCTGCCATTAGAACCAGTATGGTGAACTCGCGGGTGGTGATCTGAATGATGGACAACACCGATGCTCCCAGCACCTTTCGCACCCCTATTTCTTTGGTGCGCTGCTGGATGGTGAAAGCTGCCAGGCCAAACAGGCCAAGGCATGAAATGAAAATAGCCACCAGCGCGAAGGTGTTGAACAGGCTGGCCGTGCGGGCTTCATTGTCATAAAACTCCTTCCATTTGTCATCGACAAACTGGTATTCGAAAGGGTATGCCGGAGCGAATTCCTGATAGATTTCTTCCAATGCCTGAATGGCTGCAGCATTTTGCCCTTCATTGGCCCTCACCACGATGTGATTGTACCAGTCGGGATCGTGAAGCATGAGGAGCGGTCTGATTTTGCTCTTCGAAGAGCTGAAATTAAAATCCTTGAATACTCCAATGACCTTCCCTTTGCGGTCGCCCCAGAGGGTGACTGGCTGATCTACCACTTCTTCAGGCTTGAAACCCATGGCTACAGCAGAGGCTTCGTTGATCATGAAGTGGAGGGTGTCGGTGGTGAACTGTGGGTCGAAGCTTCTGCCCGCTGCCAGTGGGATCCGGAAGGTCTCAGTAAAGGTGTTATCAATGGAGAGGTTGGTAAAGAGAATTTTGGACTGTGGGTCTTTACCGGGCCAGTCAAAACCCCAGGTGGAACTATTGAAACCCAGCGGTGCCTGACTCATAGCCGCTACAGACTGGATGGCCGGATTTTGCGACAACTGCTGCTTGATGACCTGGAATTTGTCACGCATGTTTTGGTGCATTTCCACGTAGACCAAGCCTTGTTTGTCAAATCCTGTTTCCTGGTTTTGCACAAAGACCAACTGCTGATAGACCACTATGGTGCAGAAAATCATGATGATCGAAAGCACAAACTGGGTGGTGACCAATACTTTTCTAAACCGGGAAGCTCCTTTCCCACTTTTCATCTGACCCTTCAGCACGCTGGCCGGCTGGAAGCTGGCGATATAGAATGCGGGATAGCTCCCCGATAGTAGCCCGGTGACAAATACCAGGGTGGCGAGGAGGAGAAGGGCGCTTGGGTTGAGTACGAAGGGGATGGCTTTTTCTGTGAGGGTGTTAAAGGCCGGTAGCAGTAGCAACACCAGCAGCAGGGCGATGACACCACCTAAAAATGCAAAGATCACCGACTCACTCAGAAACTGAGCGATCAGGTTGCCTCTGTAGGCGCCGACTACTTTTCTCAAGCCCACCTCCTTGGCACGCTTGACGGCCTGTGCGGTGGCCAGGTTCATGAAGTTGATGCAGGCGATCAGGAGAATAAAGAAAGCCACGATGGTAAAAATGCGCACATAGCGAATACGGCCTCCGTCTGCCACTCCATTGTCCCAGCTGGAGTAGAGGTGTACCCTTTCGAGTGGATGAAGAAAGAGTACAATGGCATTGTCTTCATTCTTTTCATCCAGCAGGTGGGCGATTTTGCCCTCAAAGTCACTTGATTCAATGTTTTCTTGCAGCTGTATGAAGCAGCGAACGTTGTTGTTGCCCCAGCGGTCCAGCCAGGTGAGGTTATCCTCCCAGAAGTAGTCAAAATTGATCAGGTAATCAAAATCACCATTGGTGGTATTGGCTGGCCAGCTTTTCACCACGCCTGTCACGGTGAAGTTGGTCTCATTGTTCATTTTGATCACCTTGCCCACGGCGCTTTCGTTGCCAAAGTACTTCTGCGCCAGCTTCTCTGTGAGCACCATGGAGGTTTTGTCGGTGAAGGGTGATTGTGGGTTTCCTTCCAAAAACTCGAAGGTGAAGATGTGGAAGAAGTCGGCATCTACGAATCGGCCCTGCTCGTAAAATGACTGCTCTTGATAAGTGAAAAGATTCTCAGACTCCCAGGTGAGCCTGCTGGAATACTTCACCTCAGGGTACGTTTCTTTGAGGTAGGGTCCCAGTGGCCCGGGGGTAGAAAAGGTGGTGCCTATGCGGTCTGCATAATGCTGGTTTTCCATCACCTGATAAATACTTTTGACATTTTGGTGGTGGCTGTCGTAGTTCATTTCGTCTTGCACCCATAGAAGGATGAGCATGGCGCAGGCCAGTCCAATGGCCAGTCCGAGGATATTCAGCAGACTGTAAACTTTGTTTCGTTGGATGCTTCTGAGGGCTACTTTCAGGAAATTCCGTATCATGTGTAGTCAGGGTTTTGTTGGACACTAGATAGAGAAAGTACTTGGCAAGTACTAAAAGGTTGCAAAGGGTACCGAAAGAAATTTAAGGCCAGAGGATATCGGAGCGCTACATTCGCTGGGCGAGTTCCATCAGCGATTTGACTACCAGCGATTCGAAGGTGAATAATTTGAGCATGAGGTAGGCGGCTCCTCGAATGGCTATATTATCCGAAATGACAATGACTTTGAGTATTTGTCCCTTTTCACTTTGCATACAGGCGACCCACTCTCGCCGCGCAGACAGCTCGAATCCGTCCATTTTCAGACAATCCCAGACCATGGTAAATTTCTCAGAAGGAAACTGCCGGGTGTGGGCTTTCCAGGCTTCGGTGGATTCCAAACTTGCCTGTTCGGTAAATTTTCCTTTGAAAACGAAATGAAGGCAGTGAGGGCCAAATGATGAGTTGGACTTAATGTCGATGTTTTGTGAAGTAAAAATCATGTTGATTCGGGTTTTGGATGTGAATTAGCGAATGAGACAAACCTAATCCTACCCGACTCGGTAGAAGACCTCAAATTCAGGCTGAATAGGGGAAAAAGCCCGGTGAATGCCTGATTTTTAGAAAATAACCAACCCCGTTAATTGGTATGTAGGGCATTGCATATCTCTGCAAACAGGAGGTGTGAAGCGATGTGATGGGAGTGTTTTTGTTTCTGGTAAAGAGCAGGGAATTATGGGTAACTATAAGGGTTAAGAACCGCTACCAAAGGTATCCATGGCAGCGGTTCTTTATTCAAATAAAAACTTAATTTCCCTTACGCACAATGATGCTCCCGTGCATGTTTTTGAAGGTAAACTCGGGGCCACCGCCATTGATTTTGCCATAGACCCAGCTATTGATAGACACTTCATACTCGCCACTCTCTTTTTTCACATTGGTTTTGGATCGCTCCAGCGCCATATCAAAGTCGGTGTAGATCTCACCACGCTCCGAGCGCAGCTTGGTGGTGGCTTTGGCGTTGGCCGGGAGGGTCACATCCACGTCTCCATTGAGTGTGACAAAGGACATAGGCTCACCAGCGGTCAAAGACTTGAAGGTGACCTTCACATCCCCATTCACTGTATTGGCCACTACTGACCCGGAGATGTTTTCCAGCGCGATGCCACCATTCACGCCGGAGATTTCCATGGTGCCGTTGATGCCCTTCACGGTAATGGTACCATGTACAGTGTTCAGGTCCAGGTCGGCTTTGATGGGCGCTTTGATCTCAATGTTCATTCGGCGCTTCCACGAGTCGGACTCTATGCTCACAACATTGTTGCTTTCCTTGGCTCGGAGTTCCATTGGGTTGGCATTGACCCGCTTCATTCCGGGAGGCGCTGACTTCTTATCTTCATGGCAGTCGTCACATCCGTGCTGTAGTGAACTACCAGATGCCGAGGCGGTGATGATCACTTCACTTCCGCTGTAGCCTGTCACCGTGATGTCCCCATTCAGGTGATCCAGCTCGATGCGGGCGGGTGCGCCCGGCTTACTCAGTGGGATGGTAAACTGCTCTGAGAATTTTTCCTGGGCCAAAGCGGCTACTGCTGCGAAGAGGCCTATGCATATAATGATTGATTTTTTCATGATGCTATTTTTTTAATGTCTATGAGTCTGGTTTAAAGTTTTCTTAGGTAGATGTCCCCATTGAGGGTTTCAAAGCTGAGCGTAGGTCCGTCTTTTCCTATTTCTATCCCAAAAGTTTCGTTGAGTTGATGAGTGGTGGAAGTGCCTTTTTTGGAAACCACCTTCTTGAGTTCGGGTTTTTTGGTTTCAAAGTCAAAGGCACTGTAGAGACTCCCATGCATGGTCTTGGCAGTGACCGATGCGCTCAGATCCGATGTACAATACAGGTTGATCGTACCATTGATGGTGCTGAACCTGCCATCCAGATTGGGACGCTTCTGAAAGGTGACTTCCACATCTCCATTGACTGTAGTAGCTCTGGCGACTGAATGAGCCCCTTTGATTTCCACATCTCCGTTGACATTTTCGGCACTTACCATCCCCGTGATCCCTGTGATGGTTACCTTTCCCTGATCCACTGTCTGCACTTTCAGGTTGGCGGAAGCCGGGATTTGTAGCTGGTAGTCGAAGGTAAAACTGTAATCCTCCGGGCCATCCATCCACCTGCCGCGCTGGTAGCAGCCACTCCAGTGATCACAGATGAATGGCGCGGTGAGGTAGAAGATGATGGAGTCGTTTCTCTGAACAACCTTCATGTTGACTTCCGAGAGACCCTTTTCCAGTGCCGTCTCATGATCTGCGTTGATGGTTTTTAACACTTCGTAGCTCACCGTGGGCGCACTGGAGGCGGTCACTTCTATAGCGCCAAATACATTGTCTATCACCACGGTGATTGGCCTGTCTGGTGCGATGGGTAGCCGATCCTGCAGCTGCATCTCTTTAACCTGTGCCTGACAAAGCAGGCCACCAAGTATGATTAAACTAAATAATGATAATTTCATGATTAGATTTCTTTTAGTGTTTGAATAGTTGATTCCAGTTTTGACTTGATGCTGTCGTCAACTTTCGATGAACTCAATACTTTGGAGAACTGTGCTGCAGCGGATTTTTCCTGTAGCAGGACCATCGCATCGGCCAGGGCTACCTGCAGGAGTGGAGAATCCTGTGTGGCAATGGACGACACTAAAGCTTCACGTACGCTCGAATTACTGCCATAAACCATCAGAGCTTCCAGCGCCGCCAGCCGGACGTTGTTGCTGGGATCCTGGTTGAGGGTGAATACCAGTGCTTCGATGACTTTTTCATCAGAGCGGGGCATCTCACTGACCATATTCACGGCCTTGATCCGCTCCTGGGCCTGTGGTTTTTCTATGAGGGTGAGCATTAAGATTTTTTTCATATCCTGTACCTCGGCCGCCAGTTGGTCAACCTCCTGAGTGGGTTTGGGAATGATCAGGGTGCCGACAACCAGCCCGATGATGAGCGCGGCAAAGCCCACCTGCCAGTTGGCACGAAACCACTGTGTCAATGGTGCCCAATCAAAAGCCCTTCTGTTGGCAGCAGACTGATACCCCGAGAGCATCGCTTCAAACTTCAAGTCCATCGCCTCACTGGGAGCCGGGCTTTCCAGGTTTTCCATTTGCGTCCAAAAAGCGGTGGTCTCCCGGAGCTCTGTGGCCAGTTCAGGATTTTCCTTCAGGTAGGCATCCAGCTGAAGCTTGCGCTCAGCATCCAGTTGACCTTCCAGATTGTCCATCCACCATTCTGTAGCTAAATCCTTACTCAGTTTCATTTCTCTGCGATTTTATTCATCTTAAAACTTCCCATTTGCCTAATCTGCACCAGCCTGATTACTCATGGAGCCCAGAGCCGGCCCATCCAGCTTCAGGTAATTTTCCTTGAGCGCCTTGAGTGCCCGGTGGACACGTACTTTCACAGCACTCTCGGTGATCCCCAGCAGATCACCCACTTTTTCATATTTCATTTTCTGAAAACGCGTGAGCTCCAAAATTTCCCGTTTGTCTTCAGAGAGTGCTTGCATCGCCCGGGCCAGGTATTCCAGTTCGTCGGTTTTCTGGTGGAAGGTCTCCTGTGTATCGTTGTGTTTCAGGTGGGCCTCCCATCCCGACATGTCCTCCTGCCAGGAGTAACGCTTGTTTTTACGCAAATGATCTTTGTGCACATTGCGGGCCATATGAAACGTCCATGCTTCAAAGTTGCCACGCTCCGAATAGCTGTGTTTATACTTTAGCATCCGCATAAAGACATTTTGCACCAGGTCTTCGCTGGTCGCTGAGTCGCTGGTCATCCGGTAAAAAAAACCAAATAACCTCCGGCTATAGCGGTGATAAAGCAAGCCGAGTTTCTCCACGTCCCCGGCCTTTACTTTCAGCATGATTGCATGATCATCCAGTGAATTCAACATCAAGTCATAGTTTCAATGAGGCAAACCGACCCATATGTAATAGGTTACAAAGGAATTTAAGAAATTATTCTGCTCCGTACTCCATTTTTTCGCTGACAGATCACTCATTATAAGCTGACAAAAACACTACTATTCATAAATTTATTCCCTATTATTTGTGAATATTTTAATGAAACACCGTATTTATTTAAAATATTTGCTTCCGCAAGGTCTGATCACTAACTTGCATGCGCACTTATTTTTAATACAGAGGTATGCCTTCAAAGAACACACCCATTTTAGTCAAAAATGATCCCTGGCTTGCTCCCTTTGAGTCAGATATTCAGGACAGGATGAAGCGATTTGAAGCTCGCAAAAAGCAGCTGGAGTCAGAATATGGTAGCATTGATGCTTTTGCCAGTGGTTACAACTACCTGGGGTTTAACTACGATACTAAGAAAAAAGGATGGTGGTATAGAGAGTGGGCCCCAAATGCCAGCGCTCTCAGTGTGATCGGTGACTTTAACAACTGGGACAGATCTGCTCACCCACTTCAAAAAAATGATCGGGGAATCTGGGAGATTTTTTTGGAGGACAAACTATATGGCTCCAAACTCACCCATGAGGCTGCGGTGAAGGTACACGTAGTGTCCGACAAAGGCGGGGTAGACCGCATTCCTGCTTACGCCAGGTATGTCACTCAGGATGAGAAAACCTATGATTTTACTGCCCGCCTCTGGCATCCCGAGAAACCTTACAAATGGACAGATAAGAAATTTGCTCCGGATCAGTCCTTCGACAATCCTTATATCTACGAATGTCATGTGGGCATGGCTCAGGAGAAGGAAGGTGTGGGTACCTACCGCGAGTTTGCAGATAAGATACTCTCCAAAATAAAAGAGCAGGGCTATAATACCATTCAGGTGATGGCCGTGCAGGAACATCCCTACTACGGATCTTTCGGTTACCATGTGAGTAATTTCTTTGCTCCAAGTAGTCGGTTTGGTACGCCTCATGATTTGAAATACCTGGTAGACACTGCCCACAAGTTGGGCATTGCCGTGATCATGGACATTGTGCACTCGCATGCCGTGAAGAACCTGGCCGAAGGGCTGAATGAATTTGACGGGTCTGACGATCAGTACTTCCACCCGGGAGGACGTGGCTTCCATACCCTGTGGGACTCCAAGCTTTTCAATTATGGAAAAGAGGAGGTGCTCAGGTTTTTGCTCTCCAATGTAAAATACTGGTTGGAAGAGTTTCATATGGATGGCTTCCGCTACGACGGGGTTACCTCTATGCTCTATTTCCACCATGGCGATATATCCTTTGACCACTACGAAAAGTATTTCAAGGATGTAGACTGGGACGTGCTCACCTACTTTCAGCTAGCCAATGATCTCATCAAGGAGATTAAACCTAAAGGCATTTCCATTGCGGAGGATATGAGCGGAATGCCTGGCCTTTGCCGACCGGTGAGTGAAGGGGGAATGGGGTTTGATTTCAGACTGGGTATGGGTATACCGGACTATTGGATCAAGTTGCTCAAGCACAAACATGATGAGCAGTGGAATATCCACGAAATGTGGGATACCTTGACCAACCGACGGTATGGAGAGCGGACCATTGCCTATGCCGAGTCGCACGACCAGGCACTGGTGGGGGATAAGTCCATTGCCTTTTGGCTGATGGATAAGGAGATGTATACCCATATGCATAAGGATACTCCCAGCCTGATTATCGATCGGGGCATTGCACTGCACAAAATGATCCGTCTCTTTACGCTGAGTCTTGGCGGGGAGGGCTGGTTGAATTTTATCGGAAATGAATTTGGCCATCCTGAGTGGGTAGATTTCCCAAGAGAAGGCAATGGCTGGAGCTACAAATATGCACGGCGACAATGGAATCTGCAGGAACATCCTGACCTGAGGTATAAGCAGCTGTATAACTTTGGCGCGGCAATGGTGCAGATGGCCAATGACGAGAAAATTGTGGGATCATTGCCTGCTCAGCAGCTCAATATGGACGAGGACAATAAGGCCATCATCTTCGAGCGCAACAACCTGATTTTTGCGTTTAATTTTTCCCCAACCAATTCCGTTCCGGATTATCGGTTCAAGGTACCAGTACCGGGCAAATACAAAATCATATTAAACTCTGACAAAGGAGAGTTTGGCGGCCATGACCGCATTGATGACGAAATGACCTACCCTACAGTGGCTTTGTTTGGGGAGCATTTTTTGAGCGTATATCTACCTAGTAGAGTGGCCATAGTATTGAAAAAGGTGAAATAATGAAAGCGCTTTTTGTAGTCTGCTTCGCATTTATTTTAGGGACAGGATGGTCCCAGGACCTCTCCGTCATGACCTACAACATCCGGCTGGATCATGCTGGTGATGGGGTGAATAGGTGGGACATGCGCAAGGCCAACATGGTGGCACAGCTCGGATTTTATGAGCCTGATATTTTCGGAATTCAGGAGGGCCTACCCCATCAGGTGAAATACCTCGATTCGGCACTTGCCGACTATGCCTATGTGGGTGTGGGGCGCGACGATGGTGCTGAAAAAGGTGAATTTAGTGCCATTTATTACCAGGCAGAGCAATTCAATTTACTTCAAAGTGGTACCTTCTGGTTGTCTACCACACCCGAAAAACCATCAGTAGGCTGGGATGCCGCACTGCCTCGTGTTTGTACCTATGGGCTCTTCGAAAAGAAATCTGACGGACAAAAATTTTGGGTGTTCAACACCCATTTTGATCACATTGGGGTGGAAGCTCGGGTGAACTCCATGAAGTTGATTTTGGATCAGATGGAGCGTTTCAACAAGCAAAAACTACCAACTGTACTGATGGGTGATTTGAATGTAGAACCTACCGAAGGACCCATTCTGGAGATGACCAGGAAACTTGATGATACACGTGCAGTGGCCAAGCTGACGTTTGGTCCGGATGCCACCTTCAATGGTTTCAGATTTGAAGAAACTCCCCAGAAGAGAATTGACTACATCGCTATCAACGAACAGTTTGATGCGCTGAAGTATGCGGTTCTTACGGACTCCAATGATCAAAAGTATATTTCTGATCACTTTGCAGTATACTGTGAATTGGCATTTAAGTGAGCGATTCTCTTGCGAAGTGAAGCCTTTCAGAAATAATATGTTTCCGACATGCCGAAAAGACATTTGAATACCCGCACTTTCTAAGTAACACTCCCTAATTTTGACCGGAAAGTGATTGGCATTAATGGTAAGCCCAAAGCAACACTAATCCGACTGGCCAGAGACTGGCACATGGATGTAAAATTGGTATTCTTTAACCTTGTATCATGAATTTTGACCTGCTTGAAAAGCAACTAGAGGGAGAACTCTTCACCGATGAGACCACCAGAAAGCTGTATGCTACGGACGCTTCGGCTTACCGTGAGATTCCCCTGGCTGTGGCCATTCCTGAGTCGGATGCGGACATTGTCGCACTTATTCGGTTTGCCAATGAGCATGGAACCTCGGTCATTCCCCGCACGGCCGGCACCTCTCTCGCCGGTCAGGTGGTGGGCGGAGGCATCGTGGTGGATGTGTCCAAGCATTTCAATCAGATACTAGAGATCAACGAAAAAGAAGGCTGGGCCAGGGTGCAGCCAGGCATCGTGCGCGACGACCTGAATGCCGCACTGAAGCCTTACGGCTATTTCTTTGCGCCGGAAACTTCCACAGCCAACCGAGCCATGATCGGCGGGATGATCGGTAACAACAGCTGTGGCAGCAACTCCATCGTCTACGGCAGTACACGCGAACACCTGATGGAAGTGAATACGATTCTGGCAGATGGCAGCCAGGCGTGGTTTGGCCCATTGGATATGAATGCCTTCCTGGCGCGATGCAACGGCATGAGTACCTCCGGTGAACTGGAGGCATCGATCTACTTTCAGATCAAGGAAATGTTATCGGATCAGGAGAACCTGGGAGCCATCAAAGAGGGCTTCCCGAAGGCTTCTGTCCCCCGAAGAAATACAGGCTATGCCATCGACATGCTGGCAGAAATGGTTCCATTCAAAGAAAATGGTGCGGTTTTTAATTTTTCAAAGCTGATAGCAGGCTCAGAGGGAACGCTGGCATTTGTCACATCCGCTAAAATCAAGCTGACGCCCATCGCTCCACCACATAAGCGGCTGGTATGTATCCACTGCCATACCATCGATGAGTCCTTGCGGGCCAATCTGGTAGCCCTTAAGCATCAGCCCACGGCTTGTGAGCTGATGGATCACTATGTGCTGGAGGCCACCAAAAGAAATATTACCTATCGCGATTATCGCTTTTTTGTGGAAGGTGATCCACAGGCCATATTGGTGGCAGAGCTCACCCACGATTCGGAGGAGGCTGCTGATGTGGCAGCCGCTGCCCTGATCAAAGATTTACAGGACGCAGGATATGGATACTCTTTTCCGGTGATTGCCGGAGAGGATATCAAAAAGGTGTGGGGATTGAGAAAAGCTGGCCTGGGCCTATTGTCCAATGTGGCCGGAGATGCCAAGCCTGCTCCGGTGATCGAAGACACGGCTGTGGATGTGCAGGATCTGCCGGAATACATTGCAGAATTTAATGAGATACTGGCCAGGCATGACCTCTTCTGTGTGCACTATGCCCACGCAGGCTCAGGGGAATTGCACTTGCGCCCGATCATTGACCTTAAAACAGCAGATGGAAGACGGCTTTTCAGAACCATAGCTGAGGAGATCGCCACGCTGGTAAAGAAATATAAGGGATCGCTCTCCGGGGAGCATGGAGATGGACGCTTGCGTGGAGAGTTTATTCCACAGATGGTCGGTGAGCACAACTATGAACTCATCAAAAAGGTGAAGCAGACCTGGGATCCTAAGAACATTCTCAATCCGGGTAAGATCGTGAACACACCTCCGATGGATACCAGCCTGCGGTATGAAGAGAATCAGGTAACCCGGGAGTTTGAGACGGTGTTGGATTTTTCTGATACTGAGGGGTATCTGCGGGCCGCAGAGCAGTGTAATGGCTCCGGAGACTGTAGAAAAACCGAGCTCAGCGGAGGCACGATGTGTCCGAGTTACATGGCTACCCGCAACGAAAAGGAGACCACCAGAGCCCGGGCCAACATCCTTCGGGAGATGCTCACCAGGTCCGAGGAGGCCAATCCTTTTGCTCATGAGGAGATCAAGGAAGTGATGGACCTCTGCCTGAGCTGCAAGGGCTGCAAGTCTGAGTGCCCTTCCAACGTAGACATGGGTAAGCTCAAGCAGGAGTGGCAGTATCAATACTACAAAGAAAAGGGCGTGCCTTTCAGGAGCCGACTCATTGGGAACTTCGCCGGAGGCATGAAGCTGGCATCATGGGTGCCCTGGGGCTATCGGTTCACTTTTGGCAATCAGGTCACTTCTACCCTGGCCAAGTCGGTGATGGGATTTGCCCAAAAACGAAGCATGCCAAAGCTCTCCAAGCAAACTTGGGAACGCTGGTTCAAAAAGGAATTTAAGCCTACGGTGAGTGAGCCTATCAAACAAGTCTATCTATTTATTGATGAGTTGCTCAACTACAATGAAGCGGAGATTGGAATCACTACCGTCAAACTACTGGATAAGCTTGGGTATGAAGTGGTATACATTGAGCATCAGGAGTCTGGTCGTAGTTTCTTGTCCAAAGGACTGCTGGATAAGGCCAAATCATTAGCACGGGCCAATGTGGATTTATTCAAAAACCTGATCGATGAAGAGACTCCGCTGATCGGGGTGGAGCCCTCGGCCATTCTCACTTTTAGGGACGAGTACCCTGACCTGCTGAGGGGTGAGGATAAAGAAGCCGCCAAAGCTATTGCTGCCAACACCTTTATGGTAGAGGAGTTCTTAGCTAAGGAATTGGAGGCTGGTCACATCGATTTGTCGCTTTTCAGGGAGCAAAAACAACTCATCAAACTGCATGGCCATTGTCAACAGAAGGCCCTATCCTCTTTGACACCTGTCAAAAAAATACTGACAAAAATGGGAAGCAATGAGGTACACCTCATCCCTTCGGGATGCTGTGGGATGGCCGGTTCATTTGGGTACGAAAAGGAGCATTATGACCTCTCCATGCAAATTGGCGAGTTGGTGCTCTTCCCTACCGTGCGCAAGCAGCCAGAGGAGGTGATCATTGCTGCTGCAGGTACCAGCTGCCGTCATCAGGTAAAGGATGGCACCGGCAGAGTGGCCAAACATCCGGTGGAGATTATCTGGGAGGCTTTGAAGTAAAGTATTCGTGCATGATGGTATTTTCCTTTATTTTAGGGGTACATGATCTTGCAACCCAAGCAAATACAAAAGGTAATTACTCTGGTCACCGAACAGATAGGTGTTGTGAAAGGCATTTATGTCTTTGGGAGTGGCGCAGGGACGGGCTACACCGATGAAAGCGACGTGGATCTGGCGCTATTGCCGCAAAAGCAGATAGCCACGGAGGTACTTTGGGAACTCAAAAATCAGTTGAGCGATTTGGTGCGACGTGAAGTGGACCTGGTGGATTTATCAGTGGCTACCACGGTGCTGGCTATGCAGGTGGTCTCAGGCGGAGTTCGCATTTACTCCTCCGAACCGCTCGCTTCGGAGCGGTATGAGACGCTGATATTTAGTATGTATCTCACCCTCAATGATGACCGTAAAGGAATTCTTGAAGAAATAGAAAAAAACAAGACCATTTATGGATGATGTTATTCAGGCGAAAGTAGCCACAATCGAAAAATGCCTCAAGCGCATTCAAGAAGAGGCATCTCATGACTGGAAAAATAATTTCACCCATCAGGATGCCTTACTTCTGAATCTGGAGCGTGCGTGTCAGGCTGCTATTGATTGTGCTTTGCACATTGTGAGAAAGAAGCATTTGGGCCTACCCAAAATCACCCGTGAAGCATTTGACCTTCTGAATAATGCAGGGATTATCGATTCGCCTATTTCTGAAAATATGAAAAAAATGGTTGGCTTCAGAAATTTGGCAGTACATGATTACGCAACACTCAATCTCGATATTTTGGAAGCCATTTTAACCAGGAAATTGACCGTCTTCTCTTCTTTTTGCAAAACAGTCATCAACCTATCCTTGTAAGTAAAAAAATGTCTCAGAAAGTAGCGTTAGTACTATCCAGCGGTGGCGCCAGAGGATTGGCCCACATAGGCGTGATCGAAGCCCTGGAGGAAAAAGGTTATGAGATCACGTCAGTTTCTGGTTCCTCGATGGGCGCTGTGGTAGGTGCTTTTTATGCCTGCGGAAAGCTGAAGGAGTATAAAGAGTGGGCCTTGAATCTGGATCGATACGATGTATTCAAGCTGATTGATTTTACCTTTTCGGTGCAGGGATTTGTGAAAGGAGAGCGGGTGTTCAAGACCTTGAAAACCATCATCCCTGATCAGAACATTGAAGACATGCGGATTCCTTTTGCGGCTTTGGTGACAGACATCAAAGCCAAAACCCAGGAGGTATTCAGGACAGGAAGCATGTATCAGGCCATCAAAGCTTCGGTGGCCATTCCTACGGTGATCAAGCCGGTGATGATCAATGGCAGGGAGTATATAGACGGAGGTGTCACCAACCCCATTCCCATAGAGCACGTGCACCGCACTGAAGGAGATATACTGGTGGTGTCCAACGTAAACGCCATTATGCCTTTTGTGAAGGTAAAGGAGGACAAGGTGTTGGAGGCGGAAAGTGCTACCTACAATCAGAAAATCCAGGCCTTTATCAACGGATGGGGTAAGCTCCTGCCGGGCAACACTGAGACGGAGAAAAAACTTGGCTTTTTCGATTTGCTGAATGAATCCATTGACCTGATGCAGGATAAGCTTACCTCCTTGCTGCTGGAAAAATATAAGCCTGACCTGCTGGTGAATATATCCCGTGAGGCTTGTAGTACTTTTGAGTTTTATAAGGCCAAGGAGATGATAGAGCTGGGGAAAGATTTGTTTGAAGCGGCCTATCAGGCAAAGCGGAGAGATTAGTTGGTAGTGAGGGAGCCGATGCGGCTGTCTTCGTAGATCAAAATATCCAGCAGCGCGTCTATCAGCATGGTCGGCTGTTTGAACCCCAGAAATCCTCGGTGCTTGCCCTCGATGACCTGACCCGTTTCCATTTTAAAGGTGATCTTTGTGGTTTCCGCCAGATTGTTGGATTGGAGAAAATGGATTTGCATGACGGAGGTGTGGAGTTCATCATGATATTTGCAATTAAGCTTCCAGGTCAGTTCGTGATTTTTCTCACATATTTTATTCAGTAAATTGACCAGCGTAATTTCATCCATTGTGTTTAAGATAAGAGTTCATTCAGAATAACCCAAATTTGAAAGTATGAAAACAAAACAGGAGATCATCGAAAACTGGCTACCCAGGTACACAGGTTTGCCTTTGGAAAACTTTGGCCAATACATTCTGCTGACCAATTTTAAAAACTACGTGACGCTCTTTGCTGAGTGGAACGACGTGGAAGTAGTAGGCACTGGGCACCCCATGCAGTGCGCTACAGCAGATGGCATCACCATTATCAACTTTGGAATGGGCTCGGCCAATGCTGCCACCATTTCGGATCTGCTGGGGGCCATTGAGCCCAAGGCGGTTTTGTTTTTGGGGAAATGCGGTGGTCTCAAAATGAAAAATGAAGTGGGAGACCTTATTTTGCCGATTGCCGCCATCAGGGGAGAAGGTACTTCCAATGACTATATGCTACCTGAGGTACCCGCTCTGCCGGCTTTTGCTCTGCAAAAGGCCATCTCTACCACCATCCGGGAGTACGGCCAGGACTACTGGACAGGTACGGTCTACACTACCAACCGTCGGGTGTGGGAGCATGATAACAAGTTCAAAAAATACCTCAAGAAGATTCGTGCCATGGCCATAGACATGGAAACGGCTACCATCTTCACCACGGCTTTTGCCAATGAAATGCCGGCCGGAGCACTGCTGCTGGTATCGGACATCCCCATGATTCCGGAGGGCGTAAAAACGGACGAAAGTGATAAAAAGGTGAGTGCTCAGTTTGTGGAGCAGCACCTGAAGATCGGTATCGATTCACTGAAGCAGTTGATCAATAACGCTCAAACAGTGAAGCACCTGAAGTTCTAAGCGAGACACAAAAAAGCCGGAGCGGCCACAGGCCGCTCCGGTTTACTCAATTGATCTATATAAAGGAAAACTGTGCTATTGATGTTCGAGTGTTAGCGTGTCTATGTTGCTGACCACCCCGCTCATTACATTCACTCCGCTCATGGTAGTGACGTTAAATCCACTGTTTTCTTCAGGGACAGCCACTATTTCATAATCCCCCTCTTCCAAAAGCTCAATCAAAAAGTAACCCGTTTCTTCGGGAATGGTGGATACACTGTCTTCATCGTGAATGACATAAACTACGGAAGAAACTGTGTCAGGCCAGATCATACCCTCGATCGCGCCATACTCATCCTCTTCGTCAAGCGCCAGAAGCGTGGCATGAATGACAGGCTTTAGGTTGTATTTGCCAGAGTTGCCGGCTTTTACAATGGATCTGGAGGCATCAAAGTCCAGCACCAGTTTGTATTCTTTTCCTTCTTCTATGTCTGCATCTATTTTGATCTTGAGCCCTGAGGAGTTTCCTGAGGGCACTTTCAGCTCCACGGTGTCCCCATCTACCACCAGGTGATTATTGGCACCCAGGATCAGCCGCACTTCTTTGAGTTCGCCTTCAGGAATATCAATGTCTGCCAGCAGGGCCTCGTTGCCGTTGTTGAGCTCCAGCAGGTCAAAAACCATGGGCTCTATCTCCACCGTTACCCAGTGACTTTCTGATTCCTCCTGATCTTCGGAATTTCCTTCTTCATCTTCAAGGTCCTCATCCTCTATTGAATCCAGTTCATGTTTGTACTCCAGTCCAACCACGTCTATCAGTACAGCATCGTATGCTGCCGGGTCATCCACCAGTACTATTCGCATAGCGGCATTGCCTCGGACGGACTTCATAGAGTCATTAGCACCTTCTTCACAGCTTGCCAGGATCAAGACTCCCGCAAGGAGGCTTACTAGAAATTGAGTCTTCATATTATCTTTTTTTAAGTGTAAAAAAGATAGGCCCCATACCAAAAATCAATCTGCCAGTGAACAAAAGATGGCGGGGCCTATCACAGCCTGCATGGCATAAGACAAAAGTGTTGCCAAAACAGTGTTTTTATCTAAGCACTTGTTTTTCAGTCGGTTGAAAAAGGCCTGAATTGATCTTTTTTCTAAGAATGATTTTTTGAAAGTCAAATTGAGAATTTCCAGTGTGGCTTTTAACATTTTTTAATCCCACAGAAACAACCAATTCCTGAGGATGCAGGTCTATAGGGATGTGAGAAAATTATTGATCCCATTTTTCATTGTAGTGCTGACCTCCTGTCAGAAGGAAACCGTTCAGGTGAATTGTGATGTGGACTATACCCTTGTAGCGCAGGATCAGACTTACTGGATTTGTGGAGGTAATTATCAGTTTGTCAGCAGTGACGAAAGGGATACGCTCAGGATTCAGTACAACGACATCCTCAGAGACTTTTTTGTGAACGAGGGTATACAGCTAGAGGATTTTCCTTTGGAAGTGAGTCTGTCATTCACCGAGCTACCCGCCGACCATACCTGCCGCGAATGGCTGAAGCAACTCACCTGCATTACCCGCCGCAACTAGGCGTATAGGAATAGTTCTATTTAACGTGCCCATAGTGCTATTGGGCCACCTTTTTTTATGTGATCACTCTTTTGAGGTATTGACTTAGCCTTCTCAAATCACTAGCTTAGATGTTGTCATTCAGTTTTGAGTAAAATATGACTGAACATAGACAAAAGCAGCTATGAGTGAATTACTGAAAATCGCCACGTCCCAACTTGGACAAAAAGAGATCTCCGGTCCCGAAGATAATCCTACCATTGTGAACTACGCCAAAGAGATTGGCCTCTCCTGGATCAACGATGATGAGACCCCATGGTGCTCAGTATTCGTGGGATGGTGTGCCCTTAAAGCCGGGCTGAGCTACTCCAAAAGTGCCCTGGCCAGATCATGGCTGCACATAGGTACGCCCGTGAATGTGCCGGAGCCCGGAGATGTTGTGGTCTTCTGGCGGGAGAGTCTGCTGGGCACCAGCGGTCACGTGGGTTTCTTTATGGGCTATTCACAGGATTTGAAACGAATCTATTGCCTTGGCGGAAATCAGGGCAATCAGGTGAGTATATCGGCACAAAGTGCCGAGCGGTTGCTGGGCTTTCGCAGGCTCGCCAAATCCACCATTATCTCTCTTCCGGAGGGTGTGCTGCGCAAAGGAGATACCGGGGAGAAGGTGGTGCAGTTACAGGACGCTATGAAAGCTGCCAACTACGAGGTGGGTACTTCTGATGGGGTATTTGGGGCCAAAATGGATGCTGCCATCAAACTACTGCAAGCCAATGGCGGACTCAAGGCCGATGGTGTGTATGGCCCAAAGACGAAGAATTTATTGAATACCATATTAAACGCCTAGCCTATGAGCCTATTAAAAGTATTGTCCATCGATGGAGGCGGTATCCGCGGGATAGTGCCCGGCACCATCATGGTAGAAGCCGAGAGAGAATTTGGGATCAAAGTAGCCGACTATTTTGACCTCATCGCGGGCACCAGCACCGGAGGGATTCTCACCTGTGCCTACCTCTGCCCATCAGACACGGATGCCACCAAACCCAAATTCACTGCAGAGGAGGTAGTGGGGCTATACTTCAATAAAGGAAAGCAAATATTCGATGACCCTTTCATGCATAAGCTCAGGTCCATTTGGGGGATTATCTCTGCCAAGTTTCCGGAGCGGGGTATCGATGAAGCATTGAAGGAATACTTTGGGGAAGTGTGGCTGAGTCAGCTGCTGAAGCCCACAGTGATTACCTCCTACGATATTACCAATCGCAATGGGCACTTCTTTGCCCAGCATGATGCAAAAGAAAAGGAGGCCTATGACTTCCTGATCAGGGAGGTGTCCAGGGCCACCTCTGCGGCACCCACCTATTTCAATTGTGCCCATGTGAAAAATAAGCTGGGGGATTCATTCACCCTGGTGGATGGGGGTGTATTTGTGAACAATCCGGCCATGTGTGCCTATGCTGAGATCAGAGATGGTTTTAAGAACGTGGATGGAGCGCCCGCTGCTGCCAAAGACATGAAGATCCTTTCGATGGGGACAGGGTTTACCAAAAAACACTATCTGTACCGTCAGGCCAGGAAATGGGGTATGGCTCAGTGGGTGCGGCCGGTTATCGACATCATGATGTCTGGCAGTGTGGAGGTGGACGATTTTTACTTGAAGCGAATATTTGAAACCACTGAGAACCCCGCCCAGTACATGCGGATCAACTCCAAAATGCCCGGAGATGTGGATCCGGAGATGGATAATGTGACCCCAGCCAATATGGCTGCACTGAAGAAGCTGGGAGAAAAGCTCTTTCAGGATAATAAAGAAGCACTGGCTAAGTGGTTTGAGCTTTAAAAAAACGCAAGCCGCCAGGTCATTTAGAGAACAACTAACCAATTAAAACTATGGACAATTTTTGCGTAATTGATCAAGACGGAGGTAAGGTCAAGGTGACCTGTACTGCCAATAATGGTGTAAGGGCCAATGTGGCGGTGGGAGTTTATAAGCACCATCCTACCGGGGAGTGGGAGCTGGTGGAGCAGCTAAATCTCGTCACTGGTGATGATGGAGAAGATGCGAAGGAAGTAGTAACTAGTCCTTCAACTCTGATAGGCAAGTTTATTACCTGGAATGTAAACTTTTGTGCCTTTGTGCCAGGAGCAATCCAATCTACGATCACAATTAAGTTTTCCCAGGATGGTGTTGATTTGCCCACCACAGAGCCTACAAAGAAAGTAGTATCTGACCCGCCAAAATGCCAGAATGGACAAATGGGGAATTATTCTGATAAACTAAAATTTGTTGCATCATGAAAAGATCCATCATCATTGCCCTAATAATCAGTGCATCCATGCAACTCATAGCTCAGGATGCGGCTAAGGAATATATACTAGACTACAATGTGCCCGAGTCTCCGGCGTTCTCCATTTTGGATCTGAACCCCAATGAAGTCATGCGTGGGGCCTCCGCCAAACCTGTGGTGGTCAATATTGTCAACCAGTTTGCCTCTAAGGGCTCTATTGACAATGGCATTGCCATAGATTTCAATCCCTATTTTCTATTAGGTGGCCAGCTCAAAGGGGTAGATGAATATCGCAACAGCTATGTGAAAAGACTCCTGATCAATACGCAGTTTTCGCTTGCTTCACTAGAGGAGACGGATAGTGATAACACCATTCTGGCTCACGGTATACGAGTGACGCTCTGGGATGATAAAGATTTGTTGACCAATAATGGATTGTCACAGAGTGTTGATGCGGCTTTGCAGCCGAGTCCAGTGCCACCAAACATGACGAATGATCAGGTGCAGATTCTTGATAATGCCAAGCTGGCCAAGGCGTATGAAGACTTGAAGGCTGAATATGCCAAAACTTCCGGCAGCAGTTTTTCACTGGGTTATGCAGGGAAGTCGGTGGTTCAAAGCTCCATTTTGGATGGAGATAGTATCAATCTTACTTCTAATCAGTTTTGGGGAGCGGGTAGTTTTACAATCACCGAGCGATTAGATTTTAATGTAATGGCTGTATCAAGGATGTTTAAAGACATGGACAATGAGTTTAAGGCCGGCGCGTCTCTCAGATACAACTGGGATAAAGCTTCCTTTACAGCAGAGTATGTTTTTAACGATAACGAACCGAATGGTGAGAAGAATTCCTTATCGGGCATTCTCACCATTAAGTTGATTAATCAAATATCTTATCTGATGTCATTTGGGACCACTAAGGTGGAGACTGGAGGAGAAGAGATTAACAAATTGGCCCTGAAGTCCTCGCTCAAATGGAACATTGGGAATTGAGGAGCTAAATTTATCTTTAATGGCCTCCGAATTTTTCGGGGGCTATTAATGGTCACACGTTCTCAGGATCAAACCTTGTTATAACTCCCTCACCACTCCGGCTATGTTCTTTGCTGTATAAGTATCCTGGACCTCTTTAGTCTCAAATACCATGAAGTACTTGTACTTTTCACCCGATTTCTCGGCCCACTTTTTTCCTAGCAGATTTTTGGTTCTGCTGTCATCATTATCCAGATAATCGCCTTTGGTCTCCAATAGGATGAGGGTGCCCTTCCTGGTATATATGATGAAATCAGGATAATGATTTTTGTCAAAGCCATTGAGCATAAAGCCTTTCCCTTTTTCCAGATTTCTATGCCAGAAGACCACATTGTCCAGTGAAGCGATCTCCATGATGACCTCTTGCTCGTATTTTCCCATGGCACCCTCGCGCTCATAAAGTGATTTATTGATTGATGGGGCTTCCTTTCCGGGCAGGATCGTCTCACTAAATATAAATCTGGGTTGGGTGGTGATCTTATTCGTGTTTAGGTAGACATCAAACTGCCTTCGTGCCTCGGCAGCTTGTAATTCTCTGATTTTGTTTTTGATCTTTTGAATATAGATGTATTCATTGTTTATAATGTCCCTCACCTTTTCGGGACTCAAGTCTTCGAACACACGACCCACGTATTTGCGCAACTCCTGATCCGAAAGTGGAGTCATATCGCCCAACTTGCTTACGATGAGCTTACTCACTTCCATAATCTGATTTTCTTTGGGCTTGGCCAGGATGTTTCCTATCAAAATGTTTTTCGCATTGTCTCGCAGTTTGTCAATGGTGGTAGTATTCTTGATTTCATCATAATCCACTTTATAGACATCTGCCGAACTCTCGTCAAAGTTAATCTTGGTATCCTGGTTGCTAAGTTTAAACTCCCTGAGCAATTTATTAGGACTTAAAAACACATCATAAGGAACCAGTTCCTCAAAAAGGACATTTGCCCGATCCTCATCCGTGGCTTCTTTGATAAAAAACTGAGGAATCTTGATGCTTTCGGCCAACTCCTGAAAGGCTGGTTCTATTCGATATTTCTTCACTTCGTTTCCCATTTCCGAGAGCATAAAGGTTTCATTGTCGGTATCTGCTTCCTTCACTTTCTGATCAAATTCCTTTGCATCCGCCTCGGCCTTGGAGGTAATCTCCTGCAAGGTCTGAAAGGACCGATCCGCTTCGGACAAATCTGCAGGAGCATCGGGATTGAAGGCAACCTGATTCAGGTCAAATGCCTCATCTGACTTTGATTCTTCCTGCGGTTGTCCAAATAATTCCTCTTGCAAGACCTGATCCTCTGTCTTTGGAGGAAGTGCCAGTTCTTCTGCCCGGTAATCGTCTTTGCTAAAGCCCGAATCCTGCAATCCTTTTACAATATTATTGAGCGTGTCATTGAATTTTGAGGAGGCCGTAAGTACAAACGAAAGGTTTAAGAGTGCCTTCTTGTGCTGCACCACATAAGGCTGCCGGAGCACACGCCCCAGGATTTGCTCTACATCCACCGCACTGCTCTTGTCGGCCAATGAAGCGAGGATATAAGCAAACGGACAGTCCCAGCCCTCCTTCAAGGCATTCACAGTGATGATGTACCTCACCTTGCACGACTTGCTCATGAGGTCGATTCCTTTCAGTTCATCATTGCTGCTTACCTTTATTTTGATCTCTTCTTCATCAATCCCCAGTTTCACCAGCTGTTCCTTTATTTTATCGAAGGTGGTGTTGTCCTTGCTCTTGATGTTGCTTTGGGCCTGAAAGAGGATGATGGGGCGGATGTATTTGCCAGTTTCCTTTTCCTCCTCCACGGCCAAAGCCTCCAACTGCCTGCGCAGATGCAGGGCACTGGTGATCACTTCCTCCTTTTTATGATGGTTATACACGATCACAGGGAGCTTCACCATGCTTTCTTTCTTCAGCGCTACGGCATTCACCATACTGATGATGTTACTGTTTTGCTTGGGTGTGGCCGTGAGGTCCAGGACAAAGGAAGGATTGAGCGCCTTGAGCATTTCCACACTCAGGTCGCTTTCAGCATTGTGACTTTCATCTACCACCACGATGGGGTTGAGAGAGCGGATCACATTGATAAGGGTGACTGTGTCTTCACTATCTGGGTACACGGCCGTATCATCTATGAATGCCCGAAACGGCTCCAGCATACCATTCTGCTGAAAAATCTTGCGGTCTTCCTTCTTCAGCTTGTCTATGCGGATGCTACTAAAGCTGAAAACCAGGATATTGAGCTGATCATGTACCGAGGTAGGATTAAACCCCGTGCCTTGCAGCAGTTGATCCTTTTCGAATACTTCTATGCGGTTTGCAAACAGGCTGTTCAGCTTTTTGCGGTAGGGATGGTCTGGGTCGGAGAGGTTTGCTACGGTCTGTTGGAGCAGGTTGCTCCATGGCACCAGCCAGACTACCGTTTTCGGACAGGTCACGTCCATGCTTTTACTGATGCTATGCAAGGCATTGCAGGCCATAAAAGTTTTGCCTCCTGCAGTGGGCACTTTGATGGCAATGTGTGCGGCTCCGGGAATATTGTCCTTGTAGGGGCGCATACCCTTGGGGCCATTGAGGGTCATCTCATATTCGCCTACCCGATCTGCCCAGTACTGATTAAAGGCCTTTCCGGGATTTTGATAAGTATTCAGGTATTCCAGATATTTCTGAAGATCATTGATGACTTGCTGTTGGTAGGGTTTGAGCTCCATAGTTAAATATTCTCCAGGGTTTCAATCCATGCATTGAAGCGCGGACATTTGTTTCTGATTACCTTCAAGCCAATGGCATCTGCTAAAAGTGGCCCCCAAAGTGCCTTGGTACTTGGTTTGTGAGAAGTATAATTGGTTAATATCCTTTCGAGGCGTTTGGAAGGGGCAGTCTCCGTCCCGTCGTTGATGTCTTCTGGATTCGGGAACGCAGTAATGGTCTCATTCAGATAATCATAGTCTTCAAATTCATTTGCAGTAAATGAGCGATCGAACACTTCCTTGTTGGCAAATAACAACGCTTCAAATTCGTGCAATTGGATGTATGGAATGAATCGGTAGCGGACAGCATCGGGAATATCAGTAGCCATACCCTGCTCTAGGTGATCCATGCGATTGGCCAGTCCTGGTCGCGGTGGTATTTGCTTCGCATTTTCCCATTCGGGAAAGGCGTGCTTATCTTGTATGCCGTAGTAGTCAATCAGTAGTGTCACGTAAACATCCGGTCGTGACAGATATCTCATTATGTCGTCTTTCAAATGGTGCCAAGCCACAATACCTCCGCCAGTCTTTGAGATGGTGGGACTTTCTATTTGGATATCATGACTGTAAAAATGTGGCCGTAGAATTTCTTCGCAAAAAGCCTGTTCCGTTTGCCCTTCCCCAATGATGATTAGTCGCTTCATTGCTTGTACGGTTGACCTGCCCCAATAATATTTCTCTGCCACAGCTCACCCATGGTATGGTCTCCTAGCCACACAGAAAGATCCTCTTTTTGCAAGCGTCTGAAAATAGACTGCTTTTCTTCCTTGCTACGATCCACCGTGATGATATCTTCTGCATCAAACTGATCTACTAGGTTTACAGATTGTGTAGAGATGATTAGCTGTGTGCTGCTGGAAGCAGACTGAATCATGCCTGCCAGTTTACTGATAGCCATAGGATGAAGCCCCAACTCCGGTTCATCAATGATTATTACCTCAGGTGGTTCGGGCTGCATTAGCAGAGTAGTCAACGCTATAAACCGGATGGTACCGTCAGAAAACTGAGATGCCCCAAAGTTGGAGTCAGGATCATCGGCTTCAGTCCAGCGCAGCTCTATTTTACCATCGTTGATTCGGCTTGGCTCCAGTATAAAGGAATCAAAAAACGGTGCAACACTTCGAACTGTAAAGGCTATGCGCTTATAAATAACAGGGTGCTTGATTTTCAGGTAATACAAATACGCTGGCAGGTTGGACCCATCATGCTTTAGGTAAAGGTTGTCCTCTACATCACACTCCCGCCTTAGGCTACTCTTGGAAGAGGTGTCGTGAAAATGAAAGAATTGTAACTCTTTCAGGTAATCACGCAGATATTGATTTCTAGGGAAGTTGGCTGTAGCCGCTTCACTTTCCTCTAGATTGTAATTCTTGAAGTAATTAGAGCTCAAACTATCTCTGTGAACATTATAGCCGGCTGCCTCCTCCTCTAAAAACAACCCTCCATTTCTGTTTTGGGCCAGAGTAAAATGATAAGCATTGTTGTAATGCCCATCTTTGAAAATGATCTTTCCAAACAAATGTTCCGTAGTTTTCCGGCCAAAGTAGAGGAGATGATCCGCTTTGCCCTCTTCCAATACATAGCGCCGCAACTGCTGATTAAAAATCGCCCGTAGCAGCTTGAAGAATGAAACAAAATTACTTTTACCCGCGCCATTACTACCTATGAGTATATTGATAGGTTTCAACTCTATTTTCAAATCTTTGATGGACTTGTATCCTTGTATTTCCAAATAGTCTATCATATGCTTCCCCTTTAAAATCTAGTAATATCCCTTGGTATTTTCTTAAACACAATGTGATACTTCTGCATCAGACTTTCATCCAGCAGGCATTTGTCTGCATAGATGATGTACTGGTCTGCTTTGGTTTGGAGCGTGCGGAGAAAGTCTGTGTCCAGTACCGTGATCTGATCCGGCTCGTAGTAAAAGTAATAGGCCGTGTCATGGGCTGAACCCAGAAAATAAGCTTCATCCTCACCCTCCCGGGCGGCTCCCAGGAGGGGACTTTTTGTCTCTGAGTACCACACGTACTCCCTGATTTTGTCTACGCCGATGGCTTCATTGAGCAGGCCGTCCTCCAGAAAGATGGGCTGCCCCAGCGTGTAGTAGTCAAAGCTGCCGCCTGTGCCTTCTACTGCTTTGGTGCCTTCACCGTATCCATTCATCACGCGGCGCACCCGCTCTGCGGTGATGGTCTCCGCATAGTCTTCCATCTCCACCAGGATAAACTTGCGGTGGCCACCATCCTGCTTGTTTAGATTGAGCACCGCATGGGCGGTGGTGCCAGAGCCAGCAAAGGAGTCGAGGATGATAGCGTTTTTGTCAGAGGCGATTTGAAGAACCCGTTCGATAAGTTCAATTGGTTTTGGAGTATCAAAAGAAGATGATTCAGGGAAGATTGACCTAATTTCATTTTTTGAGGTCCTATTACTACCAACCTCATCTTTTTTCCATAAAGTCCTTGGAACCAAATCGGACACTTCATTTAAATATCTTTTTATGCTTGGTCTAGCATTGTTGGTAGGGCCCCACCATACTCTTCCGTCTTTATCCAACTCTTTAAGCTTTTTCTCAGAGACTCTCCAATAGCGCCCTTTTGGAGGAGAAAACCTTCTGCCGGTTGGTCCAGTTATTTCATACTCTCCTTTAGAATAAGGTTTATTTGCATAAGGGTCACCTGGAATCCAGAGACCTCTACGGTCATTATCGGGGTTAGTATAAATGGAATTTGATTTGTCTGTTCGTGGCAATTTGTTAGGAATCCATTCAGGACTTTTTGAATAAACCAAAATGAAATCATGGTCAGTGGAGAATTGTCTGGCTGAGTTACGAGGGGAGTCAGCTTTTTCCCAAATCACACTCGTAACGAAATTATTTGAGCCAAAGATTTCATTCATCATCGGAACGCAGAAAAAAGAAGCATTGTCATCTAATGATATGAAAATAGCCCCATCTTGCGCCAGCAGCTTATGGAGTAGCTTCAGTCTGGGGTACATCATGCAGAGCCACTTATCGTGTCGGCTCAGGTCTTCGCTTTCTTTGCCCACCACTTCGCCCAGCCACTTTTTCATCTTGGGGTCGTTCACATTGTCGTTATACACCCAGCCTTCATTGCCAGTGTTGTAGGGCGGGTCTATGTAGATGCATTTTATTTTGCCTTCATACTCCGGCAGCAGGCTTTTGAGGGCTTCCAGGTTGTCACCATGGATGATTTTGTTGCCACTATGGTCATTACCGTCATCGCGAGCTTGCGAAGCGATCTCTCCAGACTGCTTCCCTTCATTTGCAGTGACGGCTTCAAAACGGTACTGATGCTCCATCACCTTGTAAGGCACGTCGCGATGGTGGTTGATCACTTTTTCTTTTCCTATCCAGTGGAGTGTAGGCATTAGCTAATACTTGAAGACTATATGAAGGCATGAAGATAAAAAAAACTCCCTTGATAGAGGGAGTTTTGGTGTCATCTGCTCGTATAACTTTTACTTGCAGCCATTCTTGCCACAGGTGATGGCACTACTGGAATTTACCCAGTGATCAGGATGGAGGTTGGTATTGACGCCACATCCTGTGGTGCCTCCTTTGGTACCTACATGTACTTCTCCGGTGGGGGTGTGTTTTACTGGCATAGTTGTCATTATTTTTAATGGTGGTGAATAATTGTTTTAGTTGTATACAATATAAGCATAATCTAAGTGTGTTTCAAGTGCATAACACCCTCCTCAGCACATACACCACCACAGCCACCCCCACGGGGCTTACTATCAGCAGGTGGTAAAAGCAGTAAGTAGACAGGTAGGCTTTGATCCGGATGAGTGTCTTCTGGAACTGCTGGCCAAAGGGTGCAAGGAGGGTTTAAAAAAACGTGCTTACGTTTTTAAATTTCGTAAGCACGTTTCCAACAAAACGTAAGCACGTTTTCTCTAAAACATAGGCATGTTTTTCTCAGGCTTTCTGATAGGTAATTAGCTTTTGCATTTCCTTTAGTTTTTTGCCTGGTGTGAAGATCACCTTATTGCTTTTGATGGCGGTGCTTTTCACCTCATCTGCTGTGGCATAGCCGCTGCTGCTGATGGACACCCGCATATTGCCCAGGTCTCCCAGACGTACGATGTTGCCATTGCTCAGCTCATCTGCCGCCACCTCTACCAGTGCGTATAGCACTGCACGAATGTCAGCCCCACTCACTGTACTGATCTTCTCGATGGACTTGGTCAGCTGGTCTATGTCCTTTTCACCAGCGGTGATGGTGTTGGCATAGAATTTTTTGGTGCCGCCACCGGTCACCCCGGGTTCGCCCCGCTCGATTACATTGAATTTGATTGCCATAAAGTTTTGAATTTTAGGTAAAAAAGAACCTAAAATATTCGGAGGTGACTTGAGAGTCAATACCCTATTTCTGGTAATTTGTAGTTAGCGGATCAGTGAAAATAGGAACATCCCCTGAGCGGATTGGATTTTCTATGGCAAATACCGAAAAGTGTATGTGCCATGCTATGAAGAGTTCTTGATTTTTTCTAAATTGAATAGACTGGCGCCCTTCCCTGCGCCTACCAAATACTAGCCTAAACACCACATGAAATGAAACAACTCACCACACTATGTCTCTTGCTGGCAGGCCTGTGCAGCTACAGCCAGTCTGCCGAGGGGCTCCTCATTTTTGTAGAGGATTATACGCAGGATAAGCGTATCAACGACAAGGACATCATATTTGTCTACTACCCGGGCATCAATGAAATGATAGAGAAGGAAGAATGGGACCGTAAGGACATTGACTTGTCCATCAACGATATTTCGCTGAAGGAGATCACCCCCCGGAGAATCCCCAGAACCATCGCTATGCCAGGTGAAGAGGAAGACTCCATTCGTACGGATCTGCTGGCCTTTGTGATCCAAAAAGAAAAGCTCTCCAGAGAGCAGCTGGATGGACTGAGAAACCTCGAGTCTATGGAGTCGGCCTTTGTGATATTGTCACTACCCAATGATGCTGACCTGCAGGGGACACTCACAATCTATGGGCTCACTCGCACCAGATACCTCCAGATAGGTGCGTGGGTGGCGGTGGCTATCATAGCCATCTTCCTCATCTATGTGGGCTTCTGGACCAATGCCCTGCGTGACAGCTCCGAACTGGAATCTCACAAGCCCTACAGCTTTTCCAAAAGTCAGGTGTTTTGGTGGACACTCATCGTGATCTCTTCTATCGCCTACATCTTTATTTCCACCTCACAGTTTGCCCTCAACCCTACGGTATGGATACTGCTGGCCATCAGTGGTGGCACATTGGGGGTGAGCAGTGCCATTGATAGGAGGGATATTAACAGCGTGGGTATCTCCAGACATCAGGACTCTCCCGGAGAGGATTGGTTCAATGACGTACTGAAAGACAACACCGGGAGTATCTCCATTCACCGGGCACAGGCCTTTCTGTTCAATCTGGGCTTTGGCGTTTATTACCTCATAGAAGTGTACAATACCCTGCAGCTTCCTTCTTTTGATTCGGATATTTTGACACTTTTGGGGCTGAGCAATGGCGCCTATGCGCTGATCAAAAACAATGAAAACACCACGTCTGCAGACTCTAAAAAGTAAAGCCATGAAAGAGCAAATGAATATGGTCATCAAAGGAGCTGTTTTGAGCTTGTTCCTTCTGTTGTTTGCAGGCGCTTCTGCACAGATGACCATTCATGTGATCAATGTGGGCCAGGGCAACTGTGTGTTTGTGGAGGGTCCCAAAGTGGATGGCAAACGCCGCACACTGATCTTTGATGGAGGTAAGTCGGAGCGCAGCTATGAGATCGTGGATTACCTCACCCGGCTGGGCTACATGCCAGACAAGACGGTCATAGACTATATGGTGGTGTCTCACAAGGATGCGGATCATTTTGAGGGGTTCATGGGACTGCTCAGTGCCGGATACGACATAGATACTTTCTATCACAGCGGCAGTGACAAGGTGCAAAAGGACTATGATACGGAGTTTATCCCGCAGGTGAAGAAGCTGGCCCGAAAACTCTATGTGATGAAACCCGGCTATAGCATCAACATGGGCAATGGGGCACTGATTACCTGCATGGTCTCTGGTGGTCAGCTCATAGGTGGTGAAGTGATAGAGGACCTGTCTGAGAATGATAAAAGCATCGGGTTGCTTTTTGAATATGGTGATTTTGAGTTTTTCTCGGCGGGCGATTTGGGTGGTGGTAAGTTTGCCGCCGATGAGAAGTGTACCAACCGGTCTACCAGCCAAAAGAACATAGAGAGTTCCTTGCTGCGGGCGATGCAGCGGGAGCGTTTTATAGAGCGGGATAAGGGGATAGAAGTCCTGCACGTGTCACACCATGGCAGTGAGAGTAGTACCAACTATGAGTTTATGAATGGGATGTCGCCCACTGTGGCGGTGATTTCTGTGGGGCAAAACCAGTCTACCACTTATCAGCATCCACGCATCGATATTGTGGAACGCGTGCTGATGGCTCAGGCGCCGTGTATCACGGTACCCCCGGCACTGGTGTTGCAAACCGAGGAGGGATTGGACAAGGGCAAAACAAGTTTTGAAGGCCTGGTGGTGGGAGACATTATCATAGAGGTGGATGCCTCCGGTGACTATAAAATTAGCACCACTGGTGAGTTTGAGGGCACCTCCACAGACTCTGTGCCACCTGGCTTGTGGGGTGAGTTTAAAAAAGACTAGCGGTTACTCAAAATCCATCAGCGGTGATTTATCGGTTTTTCGTGAATTGCACCCACCCACGCACCAAATCTCTACCAAATACGTTAACCGGGGAAAGCATAGAAATGACTAAGTCTCCCATCACTTATTACCCACACAAAGAGGAAGTCCTCAATGTAATCACTCACTTTTTGGGCTTTGTGCTCAGTGTGGCAGCACTGGCCCTGCTGGTCACGTTTGCCAGTATATATGGCACGGTATGGCACATTGTGAGCTTCAGCATATTTGGCAGCACCATGGTGGTGCTGTACCTGGCGTCCACCCTCTACCACTCGGCTCGCAGGAAAACCCTTCGCCAAAAACTGAATGTCTTTGACCACTCCGCCATTTATCTGCTCATCGCGGGCACCTACACCCCCTACTGCCTGGTGGCGCTCAATGGCACCATTGGCTGGGTACTCTTTGGGATTACCTGGGGATTGGCTGTGGTCGGTATTCTTTTTAAAATATTTTACACAGGAAAGTATGACCGACTCTCTACCATTGGTTATGTGCTGATGGGCTGGGTGGCTGTGTTTGCAGCCAGGCCCCTATATGAGAGCCTGCAGTCAGAGGCACTTTTGTATTTGATTCTGGGAGGAGTCAGTTACACCATTGGTGCCATATTCTATTCTTTAGGAAAGGTAAAATACAATCACGCCATTTTTCATCTGTGGGTATTGCTGGGCACAGCATTCCATTTCGTGTCCATCTTTTTTTATCTCTGGAATTGACCCTTAGTGTCTGAGGCTGGCAATGACGGCTGCCATGACCTTTTCCCCATCCATAGCTGCCGAGGCAATACCACCGGCATAGCCGGCGCCTTCCCCGCATGGGAAAAGATTTTTGATCTCCGGATGTGCCAGGGTTTCCTTGTCACGTGGGATCCTCACGGGTGACGATGTGCGACTTTCCACCCCGACTATCTGCGCCTCATTGGTGAGGTAACCTTTCATTTTTTTGCCAAAGACCTTGAACCCATCTCTGAGGCGTGGAGCGATAAAGTCTGGGAGTACCTCGTCCATATTCACGGAAGCAAGCCCCGGCTGGTAGGAGGTTTCATTCAGGCTATCCGACACCTTTCCATTCACAAAGTCAGCGAGGCGCTGTGCAGGTGCTTGCTGCGTCTGTCCACCCAGCTGCCAGGCCTGGCGCTCTACTGAAGCCTGAAACTCCAGGGCGGCCAGCGGCCCGAATTGATGAAAGGCTTTGATGTCTTCCAGTTCCACAGCTACCACAATGCCCGAATTGGCGTACTTACTGTTTCTCCGGGAGGGGCTCATGCCATTGACCACCACTTCGCCAGGAGCTGTGGCGGAGGGAACGATAAACCCACCCGGACACATACAGAAGGAAAAGACCCCACGCTCCGTCTTGTGAAGTACCGTTTGGGCCACCACTCCATAGGAGGACGCCGGCAAGTATTCACCTCGGTTCTCACACTTGTACTGAATCCGATCGATGAGCTGCTGCGGGTGCTCTACACGCACACCCAAAGCAAATGGCTTGGCTTCAATTTTTATCTGCTTATCATGCAGTAAATGGAAGATATCCCGGGCAGAGTGGCCCGTGGCCAGCACAGTGGCTACCCCATGGATGGTGCTGCCATCCTGTAGTTTTACGCCCTTGATTTCGTTGCTTTCCAAAATCAGGTCAGTGACTTTGCTATCGAAAAGCACCTGACCTCCGGCGGCTTCTATGGTTTCCCGCAGTGCCGTGACAATGTTGGGTAGCTTATTGGTGCCGATGTGTGGGTGGGCCTCTACCAGAATCTCTCTGGGGGCGCCGTGAGCCACCAGTATTTCAAAGACACGTCGTACACTGCCCCGCTTTTTGGAACGAGTATAGAGCTTCCCATCAGAGTAAGTACCCGCGCCACCTTCCCCGAAGCAGTAGTTGCTTTCAGGGTTCACCACATGGTCCTTGTTGATGGCGGCCAGGTCTCTGCGTCGGGTTCTTACATCCTTGCCTCGCTCCAGTACGATAGGCCGCAGGCCATTTTCTATGGCTTTGATGGCCGCAAAGAGCCCGGCAGGTCCTGCACCTATAATAATCACCTCAGGACATCCGGAGATCTGGTGGGCCTGCTGAAAATACTCCACAAACTCCAGGTCAATGGGCTGAGTATCTGTCTGTACACGGAGATTAATCTTGATTTGTTTCTGACGCGCATCAATCGATCTGCGGATGATCTGAAAATATTCCTCAGCAGAAAGCATTCCCTGCTGCCTGAGGTAGGTAGTAAGCTGGTCTTCGTCAAAACCCACTTCGGGGGACACCACAAGATCGAATTCACGCATGGCACAAAAGTACTTTTTTCCCCGTCAATGCGAATGGGTTGTTATGGGTGCCAACGTGGCTTAAGCTGTATTTTTATCTATAATAAGTGTAAAATCTTCTTTTAATAATCTAAATCATATATTTTTATTAGTTCCAACCAAGCGAAATATTGAACATGTTAACAGAAGTAAGAAGGAAAAAACTTTCCTATCTATTCAACATCCTTGATTCTAATAAAAATGAACTGTTGCAGCCTGATGACTTTTCGCAGGTTGCCGAAAAGATGAGCGATTCCCTCAATTTTGAGGAGAACTCCAAAGAGCGGCTGCGTCTAAAGCTGAAGTCTCTGAGGTTGTATGTACAGCTGCTCACAGACATGGAAAAGGAAGACGTTTCCATCACACGGGATGAGTGGTTGGGTCTGTTCGGATCGCGAAATACCATTTCACCCAAGGCGGCGAAGAAGTATATTTTCCGTACGGCCGCTTATATTTTTACGCTTTTTGATCAGAATGAGGATCACATCATTTCCAAAAAGGAGTATTATGACATGTTCAAAATCTATGACATAGACATGAAATATTCTGAAATGGGATTTGAAAAACTGGATCAGAACCATGATGGGCAGATCACCCTTTCTGAGATGGTTAACGGATTCAGAGACTTCCTGATGTCCTCAAACCCTGAGGCATCCGGTAACTGGATTTTTGGTGATTGGCAGGAGGTTGAATAAAAAAAACAAGGGTTGATGAGCCTCCTCATCAACCCCCATTAAAATTACCGCTGAAGTAAAACTTTCGTTACCTGGTAATCTCCATCTTTTTCCAATTTGAGTAGATATATCCCGTCTCTCAGGTCCTGAAGTGAAACGGTGGATGTGTTTCCTTTGAAGGTTTTTACCACTTTTCCGCTGAGGTCGGTCAGATATCCGATTGTATAGCTAGCCCCTTCTATCGTGAGGAGGTCACTTGTTGGATTAGGGAAGATTCTGAAATCCTGCGCAGACCATCCCAGCACCAAAAATCTGACAGTGATTTTGGCAGATGCTTTTTCTATTTGATCTGTCACCTCTATGGTCAATTGTGTATCATTTTGATCCCAAAGGTCAACGTCTGCAAGTGTGAGGGTTCCATTGGATTCGTGTAGCGCGAAGGCCGCATCATCATTACCAGCGGTGATGGTATATTTCAGGTCATCTCCATCCTGGTCCGTGGCCACTACGGTTCCGATCTGATGTCCGTTCGCCACAGGCCCGAGTACCTCAAAGGACTGGTTGGCGATTACCGGAGCTGCATTGGTAATTCCCTCCAATTCCAGTTTCCAACTGAACCCTTCTGTGGAGTAGAGATCTGCCCAATAAATTAACACTGTTTCTCCGGCAGCGAGCTCTTGCAGCAGCACTTCGCTTTGAAGGTTATCCTCAGTATCATCTACTTGTGCAATGATGTCGCCCTCACAGGCATCAAATATGAAAAGGTAAGTATCTGCATCTGTTTGACCCACAGAGCTGATTCGCAGGTCTCCGGCTTTGGGCATGGTATAGCTGTACCAGGTAGCTGCATGGTCCATGGAGTTACTACCTACCTGCGCCTCAATTGGGTCGCCACAGAGATCCCCGGGTTCAATGTCCTCGACACTCAGCTGAAAATCAAAGCCACCACCAAAATAGAGTTCCCATGCAATGAGCACTTCCTCATCTTTTGCCAAATCATAGATGGTGAGGTTTTCATATCCACTGGAGATGATCTGCAGGTCACAGTCCACCACGGTGTAAACATACTCCTCAGAGGTACTCGTGATCACCAGTTTTTGATTGGCCTCTGGCATGGTAAAGGTCATCCAGTAAAAAGGAACTCTTAGTTCGGGGACCGTATTCGTACCAACTTGAGCGGTAGCTGGTGCTTCACACTCTTCCCCGGGTAAGGGTTCGCTCACAGTCAACTGCCAGCTGAAAGCGGCTGAAGACCACTGTGGGGTCCAGTAGATATACACTGATTCACCCTGACTTAGCCCCTGGAGGTATACTTCGCTCTGCAATATGCCATTGTTAAAATCAATGTCGTCACTTGCACCCAGTACATCCCCGTCGCACGCACTCAATACCAACAGATCCGTGTCTTCGGTGGTCATGCCTTCAGATGAGATGAGGAGGTTTCCTGCCATAGGCATAGTGAAGGTGTACCATGCGGGGGCATAGCCCGCCGCGTTGGTGCCTTCCTCGGCTGTCAGAGGATCAGAGCAGTCATCGCCCTGGTCAAGTGCTTCCATGGCCAGGGTCCAACTGAAGTCGCCGCCACCCTCTATGCTCCATACGATTAAAATTTCCTGTCCGGCGACTAAACCGGGAGCGATTGCTCCTTCGTAACCGGAGGCGAATAATAAGAGTTCTTCACAGTCTGAGGCCACATATACGGTCTCTGAGGAGGTGCTGGAAATCACCAGCTTTTTATCGGACTCTGGTATCGTGTAGTATGTCCAAAACAAGTCCCCAACGATTTCAGGAACAGTATTTGACCCGAGTACTGCTTCTTTGGCATTTCCACAAGCATCACCGGGCTGGCTTTCCAGTACGGTGAGTTTCCAGTCAAAAGATTCCGTACCCCACGAATCAGCCCAAAATATTTTGACAGTTGCACCTTCTTCCAGTCCATAGATAATCCCTTCACTCTGGTATATATCATTGTCATAGTCAATGTCATCATTGCTGAATAGCAACGACCCTTCACATTCCTCGAACACGTAAAGATCGGTATCTTCATCGGTGAGGTCAGCGGAGGTGATGTGCAAATTACCTTCCATTGGCATGGTAAAGGTGAACCAAACGGGAGCCTGCGGTGCAGTATTGATTCCCTCTTGTGCCGTGATGGCGGCAAAGCAATTTTCCCCCGGCTCAAATGGATTGGTTTCTAGTGTCCAGTCGAAAGAAGCTGAACTGTTGTCCCAAAGAATCTTAACCTCAGTGCCTTCACTTAGTGCCACCGTGATCTCTGTTTGATCACCGGAGGGCTGGTTGTCGGAGATGAGATTCCCGGAGCATCCATCAAAGAGTTTGGCATAGGTAGCCACCTCCGTCTGTCCAGTGCTGGAGATGGTGAGATTGGCAAACTCAGTCATGGTATAGGTAAACCAGTAAGGAGTAGAAGGGGTGGTGTTGGTACCCTCAATTGCGTCCACTGCCACTGAGCAGGCTTCACCAGCTTCCAAATCTTCCACTGCCAGGCTCCATGAGAAGTCTCCACCGCCTGGTTCAAAAGCAATAAAAATCTCATCACCCTGCGCTACATCAAGCAAGGTCTGTGATCCCGATCCTTCAGTGATCAATTGGAGTTGCTGACAGTTGCCAGCATAGGTCTTATAGCTTTTATCTCCCCCATCAATTATGATTTTGGATTCCGTATTAGCCAGGGTGAAGCTGTACCAGAGGGTATTCAAGTCGGTTGACGCCACTTGGTTATTGCCCTCGATAGCAAGGAGGGCAAGGCCACAGGCAGCACCTTCCGTAGGTGCTGTGGTGCTCAGGGTCCAGTTGAATTCTTCTTCCGAGTTTCTGGCCGACCAGAGGATTTTGACGGTTTCGCCAGCTGCCACAAGCGTAGATAATTCAGATTGGGTAGTGCCTAAAACGTCATCGCTGGTGTTGATCGCTGGCATGTCGCACCCAGGGTATAAGGTCAAGTAGGTGTTTTGAGTCGTTTGACCGATTGATGAGACCGTCACAATGGATTCCTCTGTGGTGGTGAAGGTATACCACATGGGCGGAGTGGTGGTGTTGGTGCCGACCTGAGCTACTTCAGCCTCATCACATAGTGGACCTATCAACGTGCTGCGTCGGGCCCCGAATTCAAGGACCGTACGCATACGGGCTTTCTGATCGATGGTGAAAATATTCATGCAGGCATCGTCGGAGTAGTCCATGTAGTTCTCAATCATGTCTGGAAACGCATCTTCGGTGCAGCTGTCATTGGCACTACATCCAAAGTTTGGTCCGCCCGCATTCGGGGTGTCTTCACAAAAATCATCCACCTCACAACCACCGTCTCCCCAGATATGTCTTAAGCCCAACCAGTGGCCTACCTCGTGAGTGGTGGTTCTTCCCAGGTCATAAGGTTCGAGTACATTGCCGGTTTTTCCAAAAAATGGATAACCGATCACCACCCCATCTGTACTGGCTGGTCCCATATCGTCTGGGAGATCATCCAGTCCGGAGAGTGAAGGAAACTGGGCATACCCCAGTACGCCATCCAGGTCACCTCCGAAATTGACCACCCAGATATTGAAGTATCTTTCCGGGTCCCAAATAGTTTCCGGCTTGAGCGTCCCTTCCAGCGGAGTTTCTTCCCAGAAAACCCTGCCTCCGTTGATTCTATTGATGCCTGGTTCAGTCAGTGTCTGACCATCAGGATCGGTTAAAACAGGTACAAATTCCACAAAGACATCAGCACCACTTTCGTGGGTATTGGCTCCTGCTCCCAGTCGTCTGAAGTCTTCATTGAGCACTTCAAACTGAGAATTGACCTGAGCTGCGGAGATATTGGAGCTGGTGCCCACGGATTCGCCATTGTGCACCACATGCACAATGGTAGGGATTCGGTATACCTCATCAGTGCTTCTGGCACTACTGGCCTGGCTCAGGCGCTTTTGCAGAGCTTCTTCGAAAGAGGTAGTAGTTTGTCGTTGAGGGTATTTGGCTTGGAGCTTCTGCTCCATTTCTGTAGTGAAGCAGGTACGGTGCTCCGGCACAGTGATTGGGGACTTTGGAGTTAGTGTTTGGAAAAAGGGTCCTTTTGGTTGGGTGGGTTTGCTCCTCTGAGGAGTCAAACTTTGTGCTGTTGCCATAAATCCCAGGCAAAGCATGACGAGGGTCAGACGGTAGTTCATTGTTATGGTGTTTTGAATTGTAGGTAGTTTTTATTCAGCGAAAGGACGGAGAGCGTGTCTTCAGCCTCACCAAATGAGACTACAAGTAGGTCTGCCGTGATCCATCGCCAGGAGCCATGGGTGGCCTTTGGTCGGTCATCCGGCCCGGGGGTATATCTGACGACTTTTTGGCCATCAGACTCAAAAATGATTCGTTCCTGAAAGCGACTGGGTGGAAGACTGGTTTTGTCTGCCGTAAACTGGATTACGCCACCGGAGGCATCTGCAGGTAGTTTATACCAGGTGCCGGGAAGTGCTTCCGTAATGATTTCATTGCTCGAAGAAGCATCTTGTGGGCCCTTGCAGGCCCAAGAAAATGAGAGGAGTAAGAACGCAAACAAAGGCCGAATCATTGACGAATATAGCAAAATTGCAAGTTGCAGTCAAGAGGGCGTTCCGTTAAGCTGAAATTTTATGCGAGAAAACCTAAACTCCTTCTGCCTCCACTTCCTGCACTTCGGGTATCATTCTTTTCAGTAGATTTTCTATCCCTGCTTTAAGAGTGATAGTGGATGAGGGGCATCCACTGCAAGCACCCTGAAGGAGTACTTTTACTTTACCATCTTCAAAGGAACCAAAGGTGATGGCACCACCATCCATTTCCACTGCAGGTCGGATGTATTCGTCCAGGACTCCTTTGATCTTGGCTTCAATGTCAGTATCACCATCCAACACTTTGTGGTCTTCTTCTACTTCCTTTTCGGTAAGAATTTGCTTTCCGGCCTCCAGAAAAGATTTGATGTGGTTTTGCACCTCACCTTTTACTTCATGCCAGTCTACACCTTCGTCTTTGGTCACGGTGATAAAGTTGCTCATGTAAAACACGCGCTTCACATAGGGAAAATCAAAGAGTTCGGCGGCCAATGGAGCCTCTGTGGTACTGGCCCTGTCCGGAAAGTCCCGGCTTACACCCTCTGGGAGCAACAGGAAATTCACCACAAACTTCAAGGAGTTTGGGTTCGGGTTAGACTCAGTATATATGTTGATAGGATTTACAGTGGTTTCCATAGTCATTGATTTGATTCTATACTAAATGCAAAAGTGAGATAAAAGTTCAGAAGAAAGTCACTTTATCCATTAATCTTCTGCCCTTAACTCTCCTTCACTACTGGCGATGAGTGTGGCCACAGTGGCGTCTCCTGTAATATTGGCCACCGTACGCGTCATATCAAGTATTCTGTCTACCGGAAAGATGATGGCGATCCAGGCGGGGTTTAAGCCCACTGTCTGAATAATAATGATGAGCATCACCAAACTCGCGCCTGGCACAGCGGCGGTACCTATGGAGCCCATAGTGGCTGTAAGCACGATAACGAGCTGCTGAGAAAGCGAGAGGTCCACAAAGTGCAGCTGAGCAAGGAATACAGTGGCGATTGCCAGATAAAGACTGGTGCCATCCATATTCACCGTGGCGCCAATAGGCAGGACAAAACTCGATACATTTTTAGAAACGCCCATTCCATCTTCCACACACTCCATAGTCACAGGCAGGGTAGCTGCGCTAGAGCTTGTAGAAAATGCCAGGAATTGAGCCGGGCTCAGGATTTTGAAAAACTTTTTGTAGGAGATTTTCTTGATGAATGTGGACGTGACCAGGGGATAGAAGGCAAACAGCATCACACCCAGACCTATAAGTACCGTGATGGTGTAGGAGCCCAGTCCTCTGAATATCTGAAAGACCTCCGCAGGGCTGTCAGCCATTTTGGCCACCACACCTGCTAATAGCGCGAAAACGAAGAAAGGTGCCGCTGCCATGATGGTGTCCACCATTCTCAGAAACACCTCGTTGATCGAGGAAATGAAGTTTTTTACAGGAGCCCCTTTGTCATTGGGGACCACTGCGAGTGTGATCCCGAAGAAAATGGCAAAGAAGATGACCTGAAGCATCAGCTTATTGTCTGAGATGGACAGGATGATGTTTTCAGGTACCATGTCCACAATGAACTGCAATGGAGGTACCTCCTTTTGCTTTTTGGCGAGGGCTACCTTGTCCTCAACCGTTTGCTGCTGAGCGGCCAGTTCTTGTCCATTACTCATCTCCATCACCAGATCTGCATAGGCAGGATCATTGAGAAAGTTCTTGCCATCTTTTACTTCCACACCAGGGGTATTTTGCACCCAAAGCTCATAGGAGATTCTGTTTTTCATCCGCTGGGCATCATCAATGTGCGAGCCCGGTGCAATGAAATTGACGATAAGGAGGCCGACCGTAATGGCAGTCACCGTGGAGACCAGGTATAGGCCCAGGGTTTTAGCGCCCATTCGGCCCAGTTTGGAGGTGTCATTCAGACCTGATACCCCATCTATAATGGAGAAAAGGACCAGGGGTACCGCGATGAATTTCAGCAGACGAATAAAGATCTGACCAAAAGGATCAATCCAATCAATGGTAAACTGATTCCATCCAAGGGCGCTGGATATAAAGGCCCAGATAATGCCAAGAACAAGCCCAATAATGATCTTTACGTGGAGTGGAAGTTTTTTCATGTTGAAGTTTTTAGATACCGCTGATCTATGTTTTCCGAAATTGCGAGAATATTTATCCTCGTAATTTATTGGTTCTGGCGATCAAATAGAAATCGGCGATGACCAGTGCGGCCATGGCTTCTACGATAGGGACAGCACGTGGCACCACACATGGATCATGACGACCTTTACCGGAAACGGTTACTTCGTTGCCCTGGGTATCTATGCTGGCCTGATCCTGCATGATGGTGGCTACAGGTTTAAAGGCCACATTGAAGTAGATGTCTTGTCCATTGGATATGCCACCCTGTATGCCGCCAGAAAGGTTGGTTTTTGTTTTCACAGTTCCGTCCTCTACGTAGAAAGCGTCGTTGTGTGCCGAGCCTTTCATTTTGATTCCTTCGAAACCGCTTCCATACTCAAACCCCTTCACCGCATTGATGCTGAGCATGGCTTTGCCTAATTCGGCATGGAGTTTATCGAAGACTGGCTCACCCAGCCCTACGGGTACGCCTTTGATTACGCCAGTGACCACCCCACCCACAGTGTCTTGTGATTTTCTGACGTCATCGATGTAGTCAAACATTTGCTGAGCCATCTCAGGATCCGGGCAGCGTACAGCATTGTCTTCCGTTTTGGAAAGGTCAAGTTGCTCATAGCTTTTCTCCAGCTTTAAAGTGCCAACCTGAGATACATAGGCATGAAAGGAGATGCCAAATTCTTTGAGCATAAGCTTGGCGACCGCTCCGGCAGCTACGCGCGCGGCAGTCTCACGGGCAGAGCTTCGCCCACCTCCGCGATAGTCCCGCACTCCATATTTTTCATGGTAGGTGTAGTCCGCGTGTGATGGCCTGAACTTCTCGGCGATGTGACTATAATCTTTACTTTTCTGATCCTTATTGCGGATCAGAAGTCCTATCGGGGTGCCTGTGGAGAGCCCTTCGAACACACCGGATAATATTTCTACTTCGTCTTCTTCTTTTCTTTGGGTGGTGATTTTAGATTGGCCGGGCTTTCTGCGGCTGAGCTCAGACTGGATAAAGGCCATGTCAATTGGTATTCCTGCCGGGCAGCCGTTGATGGTGACGCCAATGGCCACACCGTGTGATTCACCAAAGGTGGTGATGCTAAAAATCTTCCCAAAAATATTTCCCATGAATGATCGAGTGATTATTTACGGATGAAAACCAAGACCGTAAGCGCTAACATAGCCAAAATAAATACGTTGGCAAAGATTCGCATCCATGAGCTATCGTCCAAGCTGGAGAGGGTATTTTCTTTAAATTCTATCCCATCATAGAATGAGCCCATATCATTGGAGAGGATATATTCGTTTTTCCGGCTTTCGCCGGTTACCGCCAGTACCTGTTGCGACCTCAGGGTGTCATATACGCCTTTTTCTGGATTGAAAAAGATCCATTTGAAATAGTCACCAAGCTGATAGGTACCCGGCTCATTGGGGATTCCATAATAGTTGAAGCTTTTGGTGCCTTTTACCTCACCACCTGAGCGGGTCACGTTTTGCTTCACGTTGGGTGCGTAGAAATCAAATATGTCCGTCTCGGGCAATCGGGGTTCTTCTATGGCACTGATGTTGCCTTCGCCCAGGATATTGAAAGTATAGTTGAAGCTTTCTCCGGTTTTGAGGTCCAAACTGTTGATTTTTTCTGCAAGGCGATAGTCCCCCACAGCTACCTGCTCTTTCAGCGGGTGAGGAGGCAGGCTTTTTACGGTTACAGTTTTTGGTTTGGAATAGAACGTCTCAAAATCTTCCTGCCTGTTTCTCCCGAAAAAAGAAGGGTTCTTGGCCACTTTGTATTTGATGAGTTTCAAACCCACAGTGGGGAAAGTGATGTTTTCCTGATTGAGTGGATAGAACGAGGCCTGATAGACCCGATACTGCGTGAAGGCGCGGTTGTTGATGGTTACGGGCTCACCGTTAATGTTGTCGATGTTGAAATTTTCCTCCCAACAATTGGCGGGTTTTATTTCTTTGACGATTTCGGTGATCTGTTTGCCCAGGTCATAAAAGCGCATATCCGCTCTGTTGGACTCAGCCACATAAAAGGCGAGTGTGGTGGTGAAGCCTTCACCCACGTATACTTCCTTTTTGTCTGTGGTGAGGGCCAAAAAGGCATCGGCATCCACATCGATAAACTCTGTGGGTTCGCTGTTTCTGTTTTTGAATACATCAAAAGGATCTACAAAAGGATCGTTGGACGGTCTTTGTTGTTGCTTGGCTGGAGGACCCACTTTTATGGTGAATCCGGGAACCTCTATTTTTTCGTCGTTGATGGTCATGGAAAAGCCATTGACCTGAAAGGAGCCCTCACGGGTGGCCTGATAATTTTGGATGATGCTCTGCGAGGAAGTCATCCGGCCATTGATAAAACTTGTGGAGGTGGAAGAGGAGGTTCCTCTTTTGACAAAACCTTCAATCTCCGGGAAAGGGGTATAGCCTTTGAGCCGTTCGTTTTCTACTTTGATGGTGATTCGGAAATATTGGTTCATCCCGATTTCTGTATCCCCAATTTCCACTTGTTTTTCCTGAGCCAAAGCAGGTAATGAAAAAATAAGTACCATCAAACAACCTAGCCAGCCTTCTCTCGTTTTTAACATATGTGTTACTTGAAATCGTTTGCAGTGAATGCTTTTTGATCTTGCATCAAAGCTATTAATTGTTTAACTTTTAAGTAATGCGTTTTCAGAAGGAAAACGTCAATTTTGTAGTGTTAGTTAACCCTTTAACAAAATTTCACATTTATGTTAGAGTATTTCAAAACCATCCTTGCAAAAGTAAGTTTTGACCGGTGGCTCTTTGAAAAAGAGCTGAAGAAAGCGATCAGGTCACTGGTCCCGGAAGAGATAATCACTTTAAGGGACTGGTGTTATGATCAGTTTGGTCAGATTTATGAATCTATTTTGAATAAGTGCTTCACGAAGGCACTCAATTAAGCCCCAAAAAGCCCTCCCGATAGTCATCGGGAGGGCTTTTTTATGTCAGAGCTTTTGTAAATTTCTCCGGGCACCAGTTGCCAGTTTTTCCAGCTCCAGGGCTTTGTGCACAAGCTCAGGGTTTTTGTGCTGGTGATAAAACAGTTGAAAAATATCGAGGATAGAAATATCACTACCTTCTTCGATCAGGGACATCTGATCCCCAGCTTTCACTTTTCCAGGTGTGATCACCCGTAGGTATACACCGGAGTGGCCGGCAGCAATAAATTCCTTGAGGACTTTTTGTGTTCCGAAACGAATCCCGAGTTTGAAACAGGGCTGCCGCGGCTCTGAAACCTCCACCACCGCTGTGCCAATGCTGTAGATTGATCCGATGTGAATTTTGGATTCATCCAGACCCATCACAGTAATATTCTCACCGAACATGCCCCAATCCCAGGATAACTGGGGGTATCTGGTTTTCCAGGAAGGGTACACATCGGCAGAGAATAAGTAGCATGCTTTGTCTATGCCGCCATGGTACTTGCGGTCCACCACATGGTCGTTTTCCACATCTTCATATCCCAGGGTGATGTGATCATTTACCGGATACTTGAAGATTCCGGTTTCCACTTCTTTCCGTTTCCATCGGACGGTTTGCCTTTCTCCCAGATTGATTGAGACCACCTGCATGGCCTAAAGCAGTTCGTTTGCGAGGTTGGCCAGCTCTGAGCGTTCACCTTTTTCCAGCGTGATGTGGGCGTACATCGGGTGCCCCTGTATGCGATCAATCAGATACGAAAGTCCGTTACTTTGGGAGTCCAGGTAGGGCGTATCAATCTGATAAATATCCCCGGTGAAGATGATCTTAGTGTTTTCGCCGGCTCTGGTGATGATGGTCTTGATCTCATGCGGGGTAAGGTTCTGAGCCTCGTCCACAATGAAGAAAATATTGGACAAGCTCCTACCTCTGATATATGCCAGGGGGGTGATCATAAGTTTCTCCTGATTGACCATCTCGGTGATGTTTCTAAATTCCTTATCACTTTCCTTAAACTGGTTCTGGATAAACTTCAGGTTGTCCCAAAGCGGCTCCATGTAAGGGTTGAGTTTGGATTTGATGTCGCCGGGCAAGTATCCAATGTCTTTATTGCTCAGTGGCACGATGGGGCGGGCAAGGTAGATCTGTTTAAAATTTCGCCGTTGCTCCAGCGCAGACGCCAGTGCCAGGAGGGTTTTTCCGGTTCCGGCCACTCCGTTGATGCTCACCAGTTTGATGTCCGGATTCAGCATGGCATGTATCGCAAAGGTCTGTTCTGCATTGCGTGGCTTCACTCCGTAGATAGGCATTTTATCCACCTTATCGATGGTCTTTTCTACAGCATTGTAGTGAGAGAGCACAGAGTTTTTCTCACTTTTCAGAATATAATAACTGTTGGCTATGCCTTTTTTCCTGCCCAGTACTTCTTTACGATCTATAGACCCCATCCTGAAAAGATGATCGATGCTGTCCGAGGACACATCTACTTCATATTTTCCTGTATGCAGGGTGCTTACATTTTTGATTTTCCCGGTTTCATAGTCTTCAGCCGGCAGGTCCAGCGATTTGGCCTTGAGCCTCAGGTTGATGTCTTTGCTGATCAGAATCACCTGTCGCTTCTTTTCGTTTTGCTTCAGGGTCAGGGCGGCATTGAGGATGCTGTGATCATTTTTGCGTTCGCCAAATACCTTATGGGCGTCCACCTCACTGTTCATCTCCATGAGTACTTTAAACTGTCCCTTGGACTTCCCATTGAGTGGATTCCAGTTTTGAAGCATTTTGCCCTCGGCGAGCTTATCCAGTAGTCTGGTAAACTCCCGGGCCTCAAAATTCTTAGTGTCATTCCCCTTCTTGAAGGTATCCAGTTCTTCTAAAACCGTGATAGGAATGCCCACGTCATGCTCTGCAAAATTGAGAATAGAATCATGAGCATAAAGGATCACAGAAGTATCCAGAACGAATATTTTCTTGTCTTTGATGGTGGTTTTAGCCATAGTAAGAAGTTGCTTGCAGTGAAAAAGGGGGCGTCTTGTAATATTAAAAATTTGGAGATAATAACTTTAAGAAACAGCTAAAAATCTGCAAAAAATTATTCTACCGCCATGTACCAGTCTTCCTGCTCACGGGGGATGATTTTGAGTACATTGGCGATCACCATTTGCACCATGGTATGGGAGGCAGATGGGTAGTCCAGACCGGTGAGTTCTCTAAATTGATTGACGGTGACTTTTTCGTTTTCATTGAGGTAGTTGAAAAGGAGCTTTTCGTTCAGCCCATAGGCGAAATGGGTGTCTTGTGGCTGATTGTTGAATTTCAGAATCTTTCTGATCTCGGGGCTGGCCTGTATGGAACGGTCACCCACGCGTACGAAGGCCTTCCCGTAGCGATGTTGCTTCTTTTCAAAAGCGTAGTACGGTTTCTTTTTGCCTGGTAAAATGTGGTAATGCAGTAGCCCACGCTTCTCGGTGAGCTGAAATGTGTGCACTTCAAAAGCTATGGACGGACGGCAGAGTTCTCTGATGGCTTTTTGGAGGAGAAAATCTTCCTCCTCTGCATATTTACACCCCACGATGGACCGGTCATCGTCCACCCCTACAAACAAATGTCCTCCCTTGGTATTGGCGAAAGCCACTACCTCCCGGATGACCTTTTCAGGGTGGGCAATCTTACGTTTGAACTCTACCAGATCACTTTCACCGCCATAGATCAGTCGTTTGATCTCATGCAATTCCATAACCGAAATCTAATAATCTTCCTCTTCATCTTCTCCTTCGGGCATAGAAAACATACTACTCAGGAGGTCCTTAAACTGCATGCCGCGCTCTAGTTTGTGCTTGCTGAGGAGGCTGTACTCAGCCAGACCGTGCAAGGCAAATTCCATCAGGAACAGCTTAAACTCTTTGGGCTGTTTACCGTGCTGATCACTCACCAGCTGCTCCAAACCGGGGATTTGCATGAGTTCTTGCTCATAGGCAGCGGCGGAGTAGTCGTGCAGCACGTCCACCATGTTGCCATCACCAAACCAGTCAGTAATTTTTTGATACGGATTTTTCCCTTCTTTCTGTTTTCTGTTGCTTTCAGGATCAGGGAAATAGTTAATAAACTGCTTACGAATGGCTTTTCCGACAAGATTTTGCGCCACTATGCCCGGGCCCTCCTGTTCGCCTTCATAGACCAGTTCCACTTTGCCGGTAATGGCCGGGATCACCCCGATGAGGTCGGAAACCCGTACAAATGTTTTCTTCTCATTATTGACCAGAAGTCTTCGCTCCGCGGCGCTGATCAGATTTTCGTAAGCGGAGATGGTCAGCCTGGCTGAAACACCACTTTTGGCATCTACGTACTCGCTTTCCCTGGCTTCAAAAGCCACTTGCTCGATCAGGTCTTTCATGAGATCGAAAACCCCGATCTGTTCCGACTGACTTTTTTCGATGTTGGCTTCCTGCTGAGTGATTTTTTTACCAATCTCGATGGATTTGGGATAGTGTGTAATGATCTGACTGTCGATACGGTCTTTCAGAGGGGTGACAATACTTCCCCGGTTGGTATAATCCTCAGGATTGGCTGTAAAAACAAATTGTACATCTAGCGGGAGCCTAAGTTTGAATCCTCTGATCTGGATGTCGCCCTCCTGTAGGATGTTGAAAAGCGCAACCTGTATCCTGGCTTGGAGGTCAGGTAATTCATTGATCACAAAAATGCATCGGTGTGATCGAGGGATGAGTCCGTAGTGAATCACCCGCTCATCCGAATAGGGCAGTTTCAGACTCGCGGCTTTGATGGGGTCTACATCGCCAATCAAATCCGCGATGGTCACATCGGGTGTAGCCAGCTTTTCGGTATATCGGTCACTTCTGTGCATCCAATGGATGGGCGTATCATCACCGTGCTCAGCCACTGCATCCTTGGCAAATTTTGAGATGGGCCTCATGGGGTCATCATTGAGGTCAGAGCCGGCCACACAGGGGATGTATTCGTCGAGGAGGAGGGTCATCATTCTGGCGATTCGGGTTTTGGCCTGCCCTCTGAGTCCCAGAAAGTTGATATTATGCTTGGCAAGAATGGCCCGCTCTATGTCAGGGATGACCGTGTCTTCATACCCCCAGATTCCTTCAAACACGTTGTGCTTTTTCTGAAAGTTGGCAATCAGGTTTTTTCTGAGTTCCTCCTTAATGGTGAGTGGCTCGTACCCCGTATTTTTCAGCGCTCCCAATGTCTTTATGCTTAGGAGTTTATTGGCTGGTATCTCTGTGTAGTTCATCAACGGTTTGTTAAAGGTTTTTCCTTCGGTTTTTTTTGTAGTCTTCAAAAATCAGATGGCCCAATCCCTGAAGGCTGCTGTAATAGGCATTGCCACTGTTTACTTCCGTAAACTCCCGGACAAATTGCTGGAGGTAGGGATCAGAAGCAATCATAAAAGTGGTAATGGGAATGTTGATTCGACGACATTGGGCCGCCAGATTAAGGGTTTTGTTCAGGATTTTTGGATCCAGTCCGAAGCTGTTTTGGTAGTATTTGATTCCTTCCTTTAGGCAGGTGGGCTTGCCATCAGTGATCATAAAGATCTGTTTGTTCTTGTTTTTTCTCCTTCTCAGGAGATCCATAGCTAGTTCCAGTCCGGCAACTGTATTGGTGTGATAGGGGCCTACATTCAGGTAGGGAAGGTCTTTGATCTCGATCTGCCAGGCGTCATTGCCAAACACGATGATGTCCAGTGTGTCCTTGGGGTACTTTTTGGTGATCATTTCCGCAAGTGCCATGGCCACTTTCTTCGCAGGGGTGATGCGATCCTCTCCATATAAGATCATGGAATGGCTGATGTCTATCATCAACACGGTGGAGGTTTGAGTTTTGAATTCGCGCTCCCGCACCTCCAGGTCGCCTTCTGTGAGCATGAAGTCACCAAATCCATGGTTGATCTGCGCGTTTTTGAGACTTTCCGTGAGCTCAATCTGCTCCGGGCTGTCGCCAAACTGAAATTCTCTGAAGTCTGAACTGATCTCGTCACCACGTCCGGAATGCCGGGTATGGTGGTCGCCTTTTCCGGATTTTCTGAGCTTTCCGAAAATTTCTTCCAACGCACTTTTCCGGATGGTTTGCTCACTCTTTGCGGTGAGCTTGAATTCCCCTTTTTGATTGTCATCAGTAATGTATCCCTTGGCTTTCAGGTCTTCAATGAAGTCCCCAATCCCGTATTCTGCATTGCTGATATTGTACTGTCTGTCCAGATTGGTAAGCCAGCTCAGGGCCTCAGCCACGTCTCCCGCGGTGATCACCATGAGCTGAAGAAAGACATTGAGCAGGTTGTCAAAGGTGCTTTGCTCGGGGTTTTTCTCAGGGATGTATTCGGTAAATCGTTGGCCAATCATACGGATGTGGTTTTGGTCTTAGTAAACTAAAAAAAACCAAGAATGATTTCCACTTTTTTAAGAATACCTCAGATTTTTCTAAGGATGGTTCAAATGATTAGCGGAAATAGAAAAATCCTCTTAAATTTAAGAGATAGACCCGTTCGATATGCCAGGAAGAAAACCCATATTCGCCAGCCTTTTTGTAGATATTATGACAGTGCTGCGTGACGGTCTCTACAAAATTTTCCTTGAACCCGCTTCGCCGGAGAAACGCAGGGCGAAGCGAATGAAGGACAACAAAAACAAAAATTCTTAAGGCTTATTTTTTAGGCATTGTGCCAAATACCACATCCCAGAGGGGAGAAGATACCCCAAAGGCGTTGTGCTGGTCTTTGTAATGGTGGATGCCATGATGTACCCAAAGCACCTTGAAAAAATTCTTTGGTGGTTTGAAGGCGTGTACCATGTAGTGCACCCAAAGGTATGAGGCGTATCCCATCAGAAATCCGGGAAGAAACCCATATACCAGGTTGCCCATGATCAACCAGTACAGTCCAAAGAAAAGTGCACTGATCACGATGCTCAATGGCGGTGGCATGGCCAGCCTGTCTTTATCTTTTGGATAGTCATGGTGAACGCCATGTACGGTGTAGGCAAATTTCTCCTGTTTGTCCGTTTTGGGCTGCAGGTGAAATAAAAACCTGTGCATGATGTATTCAATCAATGTGAATGCCAGAAGTCCAGCCACGAATAATAATGGTGTATTCACAGCATTGATGTATCCCTGGTTGATCCCGTAGACGATCAAAATAGTGGAAATAGTGCTAAACAAAATCAAGGGAATGGCAATGTGCGTTCTGGTGAGTCTTTCCAGAACTGGATTTTTGAATAGCGCTTTGGTCCCTTTTGTATGAGGTTTGTTCTTAAGTTCCATACCTTATCAGCCGATTTGCTGCAAAGTTAATTTTAAAATGATAAATGAAAAGTATTTCACAAGAGTGTTGAGACACTGTTTTTAGTGTTTTCCATAGTCTGCACATAAAACCGCTCATATAGCGGTAAAATATTAGTTACGTCAAAATCCTTGGCTCGGTTGAGCGCACCTTCTTTAAATTTTCCGAGGTTAGCATCATCCAGAATGTGTATGGCATGCTCGGCCATGGTTTTGGTATCTCCTACCTCACAGACAAAACCGGAAGTACCGTGCAGGTTGAGCTCGGGAAGCCCACCGGCGTTGGTAGAAATGACCGGGACCTGACAGGCCATAGCCTCCAGCGCCGCCAGTCCGAAACTTTCCTTTTCAGAAGTCATAAGAAAGAGGTCTGATACGGAGAGCACCTCCTCTACGGCCTCCAGTTTCCCCAGAAAGCGCACATCGTCTATGTTGCACATGCTTCTGCAGAGCTCTTCCATGGTATGGCGCTCAGGACCGTCACCAACCATGAGCAGCTTGGAAGGGATGACTTTGCGCACCCTGTTGAAAACATCAATGACGTCCTGTACCCTTTTTACCTTTCGGAAATTGGAGGTATGAACGATGAGCTTTTCATCGAGTGGACAAATGGCCTTTTTGAAATGATCCTTTTTTTGCTTTTTGAAGCGCTCCAGGTCTATGAAGTTGGGGATGACCGCTATCTCACGTGTGATGTCAAAATGCTCCAGAGTGTCTTTTCGCAGGTCTTCAGAAACAGCTGTGACACCATCCGACTGGTTGATAGAGAAAGTAACCACGGGTTCGTAGGTGGCATCTTTGCCCACCAATGTAATGTCTGTACCGTGTAGGGTAGTGATCACCGGGATCACGATACCCTTGGTCTTCAGAATCTGCTTGGCCATATAGGCAGCAGACGCATGAGGAATGGCATAATGAACATGGAGAATGTCAATTTTTTCGTGCTCCACCACATCCACCATTTTACTGGCCAGGGCCAACTCATATGGCGGGTAGTCAAACAAGGGATAGGATTTCACAGAGACCTCATGATAATAGAGGTTTTCACTAAAGAAATCGAGCCGGGTGGGCTGCGAATAGGTGATAAAATGAATTTCGTGACCTTCTTTGGCCAGGGCCTTTCCCAATTCCGTAGCCACTACACCACTCCCACCGTAGGTGGGATAACAGACAATTCCTATTTTCATAACTATGCAAAGGTAAACGTGGGGTTTAACCTTTTGTTCTTATTTTATCCATTTAGCCATTAATGCCTCATACACGACATCCTGGATCTTTGTACGAATGTTCTTCTGGATAAGTTTGTAGTTATTAGAGTTGGGGTGTATTCTGTTAGATAGAAACACAAAAATGAGGTTGTACTGGGGGTCTGCCCAGATCATGGTGCCGGTGAATCCGGTATGGCCAAAGCTCTCGCTGGTAGTGAAGGCTGATACATTGCCCACCTTGTCATCCTTTTTGTCCCAGCCTAGGGCGCGGCGGTTGTTAGGAAAAAAACACTGATTGAAATATTGTATGGTGGAGGCTTGCAAAAATTGGTGGTCACCATAAGTGCCGCCCTGCAGGAGTGTTTGCAAAATCACCACCAGGTCGTGAGACGTAGCAAAAAGACCAGCATGGCCTGCTACACCACCAAAAACCGCGGCATTGCGGTCATGTACTTCGCCCCAAACGAGCTCCTCTCTAAAATAATAATCGTGCTCTGTCGGGGCTATTTCGAACCGCTGAAAGCCATGATCCAATGGATTAAAAGTAAGCCTCCTGAGGCCCATGGGCTGATAGAAGGTTTCAGACAAATATTGATCAAGTGGCTGCCCGGAAATCTGTTCCACTACCTGGTGCAGGATCATGAAACCGATATCGCTGTAACTATAGAAGGGTATGCTGTCATACTGAATCAGTGGAGACTGGATGATCCAGTTTTTCAAAGTGTCCTGAACGATGGTATTGGGGCGGGTATGGTAGCTGCGACGATCGGCCAGCAAAGCCGCCTCATCCTCATAAAAAAAGGTTTCCAGCATGTCTGCCGACAGTACTTTTTGCCAAAAAGGGACATAAGGTTTTAGGCCAGCATTGTGAGCGAGCAGCGCCCGTGCGGTAATGTGTCCCTTATTGGAATTTTGATATGCCGGGAGGTATTCATCGATTCTGGCATCCAAATCCAGGCGCCCATCTTCATAAAGTTTCATGATGCCCAGCAATGTACCCGTTACTTTGGTGACAGAAGCCAGGTCATACAGGGTGGTTTTTTCAGCGGGAATCAGGCTGTCGTAAGTCAGGAAGCCATAGGCTTGATCCAGGACGATAGCGCCATCTACTGCAATGGCCAACTGACCACCCGGGGTGCTCCCACTACTGATGGCATCGGCCATTATCTGCTCTATTTTGAATAGCGCAGACTTGTCAAGTCCGGTCATTTCAGCCGGAGCATAGCCCAATATTTTTTTACCTGCCACCTCGTCATTATTGAAGGTTGAAAGCTTTTCAACCGCATAAGGGAGTCTGCCGCTGATGTCCGAGGCACCGAAGAGCTGCTGAGGGATCACGTAGCTGTAAATTTCACTGGGGTGGCTGTAAACGAGCGCTGCGTCCAGCATCTCTGCATGATCCCGGAGGTTCTCAATTTCTCCGACAAAGATGATATCACGGTCTCCACTCAAAATACCTGGTGGTATGAAAGAGTTGTTATCTAAAACAATGGGTGAATGACTGGTCAGAATTTCCCCATAAGCCGTCTTCACATAAGCATATTTTCTGAGCATGTTGGCCATAGGGCCATAGGGCTGGTTGGTCACAAAGGAAATGGTGTCACTCTGGATAGGGAATATTCCGGCCACACGTTGCAGGGGGATGATGGAGGCTTTGCTGATCGCCACAGCCAGTTGGTTTGGTATTTGGTCTGTGGGAGACATAGCAGGGCTCAAGAGTCTGGCGAGGATATTGTGCCGTATTTTGTCTTCCAGAGACACGGTGGAGGCTATTTTATCGGAGTACTTTTCCAGTCGGCTGCTCACGGTTTGGGTATCCGCTTCAGGGATCACCCAGAAGTCATTCTCTTCAAATACCCGGATCAGCTCCTTCTTTTTTCTGGCAGAGGTGAATGAGAGGCTTTTTTTATCCCGGAAGAAGTCGGGATCATGTGCTTTCATTTTCTGCAAAACCAGGTCCACGGTGGTGCCGGGATGGTTTACCTCCGGGAGGATAAGCATGTCGATACCCCGGCTTTTGCTGGCAGCTTCCAGGTGGTAAAGGTAGGTGTTCAGCAGGTCGGCGCGGGAGAGTGCTGCCAGGGTGTAGAGCCCGGGAAGGTTGACCAATTCTTCCGTGAAGGGATTCAGTCGCTCGTCGAGCTGCACCACAATGAGTTGGTCGCTTTTCCCAAGGGAGATTTTAAGGGGTTCAGAAAAGTAGATGCCACCAAAGTCACCCGAGACTGTGGGGACGGTAGCTTGTGAGGTGCTCACCAGCACGAGCTGGTTGAGGCGTTGTATGGTACTCATGTGCCGATACAGGCTGTCAGCTTTCTCGGCTACAAAACCTGAGGCATAGAGCGCTCCGCAAAAGAGCATGGAACTAAGAGTGACCAATATGCTTTTAATAAAATGCATTGTGTCAAATTAAATTAACTTTGTACAAAGACCTGTGTTACTGATCGAAAATATCAGCTAGCCAGTCGAATAAGCAATGAATATCCTTGGCGGGATACCAAAACAAGGAGATCAATCGCTTGTTTATTTGGTAGAACATAAGATAATCAACATGAGATTCCCTTCTTTTATAAAAGTGCCCAAGACCCGTCGTTTCGAAATAGAACCTCGCTATTACGACCCTGTAAAAGAGCAGATCAAAGAACGTACCGAATATATCCGGAGGGAAATGGAAGGTGGTCATTCAGAAAGTTATAGCCCTGGTAAGATTAGCTTTCAGCGAAAAACAGACGCAGTACCCAATACATCGCTTTTGCAGATGTTGATAGCGGCGATACTCGGCTGCCTGGTCATGGGCTGGTTATACTTTGGCAATGATGCCCTCTATGTGCTTTGGCTTGCGGTACCCGTTTACCTATACTTCAGATTCAAAAAACCATCACGAGGCGCCCAGTAGATGGAGGATATTGTTTACTTACTACCCGATAGTATTGCCAACCAGATCGCTGCCGGAGAGGTAGTACAGCGCCCTGCGTCTGTGGTGAAAGAGCTTCTGGAAAACAGCATAGATGCCGGCGGCACGCAGATCAAGCTGGTGGTGAAGGATGCCGGTCGTACGCTGATCCAGGTGATAGACGATGGCAAAGGCATGAGCGTCACCGATGCACGGATGAGCTTTGAGCGGCACGCCACCTCCAAAATCAGGACGGCCGAGGATCTTTTTAAGATTCGGACCATGGGTTTCCGTGGAGAGGCGCTGGCTTCCATAGCTGCAGTAGCTCAGGTGGAGATGCGCACCAAAAGAAGGGAAGACGAGCTCGGTACCATTTTGCAGGTGGAGTCTTCCGAAATCAAGAAGCAGGAGCCCCTTGCGACCAAGGATGGCACTTCGATCAGCGTGAAGAATCTTTTTTACAATGTGCCGGCCCGCAGGAATTTTTTGAAATCCAATCCTGTGGAACTCAGGCACATTACTGATGAATTTCACCGGGTGGCCCTTGCCAATCCGGAGGTGGCCATGTCCATGACCAACAACGACCTGGAGATGTATCAGTTGGAAGCGGGTAAACTGAGCAAACGCATCGTCCAGCTGTTCGGAAAAAACTATCAGCAACAACTAATCCCTTGCGACGAGGAAACCCCGCACGTAAAGGTCACTGGGTATGTGGGCAAGCCGGAGTTTGCCAAGAAAACACGTGGTGAGCAGTTTTTCTTTGTGAATGGAAGGTATATCAGGAATAATTACCTCAATCATGCTGTGTCCACAGCGTTTCAGGGCTTACTGAAGGAGGATTATTTTCCTTTTTATGTGCTTTTCGTGGAGATGGACCCACTCCATGTAGATATCAATGTGCACCCCACCAAAACCGAAGTGAAGTTTGATGATGACCGAATGCTCTATGGCGTGATCAACTCTGCAGTGCGACAGTCCCTGGGCTCGTTCAACGTGACTCCTTCGCTGGATTTTTCTACCGATGTAAACTTCGAGCAGTTTACTTCCTCAGCCATGCGATCCGGAGGGGGGTCGAGTATCAAAGACAATCAGTACGCACAGTTTAAAAACATTGATTCAGAAAGGGACAAAGCCAAAAACTGGGAGTCGCTTTATGATTTTGCGAAGCGGGAGGATATCATATCCTCTGAGCAAATGGAGAAGGAAATGCCTGAGGAGACGGTCACGTTTTCCAGCAGCATGCACGAGCACCCCGATCAGGGAGAGCTCATACCCAGCAAGACCTATCGCCTGCACGGGAAGTACCTGATCCGGCAGGTGAAGTCGGGCATGACGATCATAGATGAGCGTGCGGCTTTTGAGCGCATCCTTTTTGAGCGATACCAGACCAAGCTCACCCGCGATGCCAGTGGTTCGCAGAGTAGCTTGTTTCCACAGCAGATTTCTTTAAACCCATCTGATTATTCCCTCGTTATGGAGATAAAGCCGGAAATTCAGAAGCTCGGATTTGAGTTTGAGGAGATGGGTCAGCATATGATCGTTATTCAGGGCGTACCAGCAGAACTTTCCAATTGTAATGAGAAGGAGATTTTTGAGGAGCTGCTTGAACAATTTAAATTCAATAAAAAAGAACTGGGGATTAACCAAAAGGAAAACTTGTGCCGGTCGCTGGCCAAAAGAACCGCGGCGATCAAGTGTAAAAATCTGGGAGATCAGGAGGCCGAACAGCTGATTGATCAACTTTTTGCCTGTAAGCAGCCCAACTATACACCTGATGGTAATCCGACTTATAAATTGATTAGTTTAGACAAAATTAAAAGCTGGTTTAGCTCATGATGAGAATCACACCGATGGTGAAAAACATCCTGATCATCAATGTCGGGATTTTTTTAATTCAAGCCATTCTTTCCCTCCCCTTATCACAAATATTTGGCCTTCGGGTGGTTTTTGCTGATGATTTTGTGCCGTATCAGTTTGTCACCTACATGTGGATACACGGTGGCTTTGGCCACATTTTGGGCAATATGTTTGCGGTATTCATCTTCGGACCTATGCTGGAGCAGGTATGGGGATCGAAGCGCTTTCTGACTTTCTATCTGATCTGTGGGATAGGTGCCGGTGTGCTCTACGGGGCGGCTGATTATGTGGAAAACATCAGCTTGAAAAATGATACCGAAGCGTATCTGGACAACCCAAATCCAGAGGCTTTCAGCATGTTCATAGTAGAGCACAAATCTTATCATTACAACCTGCCGAGGCTGGCGGAGTTCTCGGATGATTATTATAAAAATGCAGACAATGTGGCCTATCAGCAGCAGGCCATAGAGATTGTTAAAGATATTTTCTCATCCATCACCAATGTGCCTATGGTGGGTGCATCCGGTGCGGTATTTGGAATTTTGATGGCGTTTGGCATGTTGTTTCCCAATACGCAGCTTTTCCTGCTTTTTCCACCGATCCCGATCAAGGCTAAATATCTGGTCCTTTTTTATGGACTCTATGAACTTTATTCCGAATTTAGTCGGACGTCAGGGGATAATGTCGCACACCTGGCACACCTGGGAGGCATGTTGATTGCATATATACTACTTAAGATTTGGCAAAAGGACAATGGGAGGTTTTACTAAATGATGAACAACAGCATATTAGACGATTTTAAGAACGCCTGGAACAAGCCCAACAACGCTCCGGCGCAGTTGATCATTATCAACATCATTGTGTTTTTATTTCTGGGGGTATTGATGGTGATCAGCAGACTATCCAATGCGGATGCTTTGTTCAGTGTCATTTACAATCAATTTTCCATTCCCCCTTCTTTCGGGGAGTTTCTCACGCGACCATGGACGCTGATCACCTACGCTTTTGCCCATAGTCTCACAGGCATTTTGCATATCCTGTTCAATATGCTGGTTTTCTATTGGTTCAGTAAGTTGATCCTCGAGTTTTTGGGAAATAAAAAAGTCATTGCCATCTACGTTTTGGGTGCGTTGGCTGGAGGGGTGGCTTATTTGTTGGTGTACAACCTCATTCCCTTCTATCAGGAGCAGGTGGCATCCATTAGCGGTATGGTAGGGGCCTCTGCGGCGGTGTACGCCACAGTAGTGGCAGCAGCCGTATTCATGCCTAATTATACTTTTTTCATGCTCTTTCTGGGCCCGGTGAAGATCAAGTATATCGCCGCATTTTATGTGGTGGTGTCCTTCCTTGGTAGTACGGGGGGCAATGCCGGGGGCAATATTGCTCACCTGGGTGGAGCACTTATAGGCTGGTTGTACATCTCCCAGCTGCGGTCGGGCACAGATATTGGTGCCTGGATCATCGGTTTCATGGAGTGGGTGAAAAGTTTTTTTGTAGCATCGCCCAAAATCAAAGTGACCCATCGCGGTGAGCCCGCTAAATCCAAACCCAGAAAATCGGCCGCCGGAAGTAGAAGTGAGCAGGAAGAAATAGATGCCATTCTGGACAAAATCTCCCAATCGGGCTATGACAGCCTGAGCAAGGAGGAAAAACAAAAACTCTTTAACGCTAGTAAAAAGTAATTCAGTGAAAATTCTCGCCTTTTTCGCCTCTATGCTACTGATTTGGGTAGCTTCTTACGGTCAGATCACTCAGGAGGAACTGATGAAAATGCTCAACGGAGAAGCTGATAAAGATTATATCGGCACGGTCACTCTGGGCCTCCTGCAAGGTGGCGGGTCGCTCATAGGTGGCGATCTGGAGTTTCTGATAGAGAACAAGCTGGGCCTTCAGGTAGGGGCCGGTCTGATAGGGTATGGTGCCGCCATCAACTATCACCCAAAAGGAGGCATCCGATCATCTTTTTTGTCACTTACTTATTGGCATCAGGGGTTTAAGGAATATTACACCCAGAGTTTGTTGGGGCCGAGCTATGTGTTTAGAGGCAAAAAGTGGTTTACTGCCCAGATAGGGTTAGGTTTTCAGCTGGAAGAAGGTCCAGGAGCCAAGCAAATAAGCACAGATTTACCGCCGACACAGCTCATTTATTCCATTGGCGGATATTTTCCTTTGAAATAATTGATTGCCGGTTTTAAGGGTGAAAATTAAACTCTTCTACGGATTGAGGGTTTGACAGGGATGAAGCCTACAATCGCCATTGCCGGAGCCACAGGATTTATAGGTCGCTGGTTCATAGCATCCTACGCACATAAGTACAACATCGTAGCCCTGAGCAGAAATGACATGGAGCCTCCAGCCGGGGAGGGGGTTGTGTGGAAAAAAGTAGATCTCTATTCTGTTCGGAGTACTACGGAGGCCATCAGAGGAGCTGATTATGCACTCTATCTGGTGCATTCAATGCAGCCGTCTACCAGACTTAATCAAAGCCATTTTGAGGACACTGATCTGCTGTTGGCGGATAATTTTTCCCGGGCGGCGGAGACTGTGGGCCTGAAACAAATTATTTTCATGGGAGGTATTCTGCCCAAAGATGAGAGTCAGCTGTCTACCCACCTGAGAAGCAGATATGAAGTAGAGCTTACCCTTGGTAGCCGGAGCGCTGCCCTCACAGCGCTGAGGGCGGGCATTATAGTGGGGCCAGGGGGCTCCTCATTTGAGATCATCGAAAAACTGGTGACCAGGCTTCCTGTGATGCTTTGTCCTGAATGGACAAAATCGGAGACCCAGCCAGTGGCTCTGGCAGATGTGTTGGAGGTCATTGACTACTGTTTTGGAAATGCGAAGGCCTATGATGAGGCCATTGAGATCGGGACTACAGAGCAGAATACCTACATGGGGATGCTGCGGACTACGGCCAAAATGCTTGGAAAACGCCGGTTTATCAGATCCGTGCCGGTGTTTTCACTCGGGCTTTCCAAACTCTGGGTGGCGGTGTTCTCTGATAGCAGTACCACGTTTGTTTCCCCACTGATAGAGAGTCTGCGGCACAAGATGACAGTGGAGGAGCATCCCCTGATCAATGCCCTTGGTTTGAAATATAAAACGTTTGAGGAGGCTGTGGAATTTACCTTGAAAAATGCGGATAAGGTGCCTCAATTACCTAAAAGCCTACCGGGAATTCGGGCTAAAAATACGGTGCGGAGTGTGCAGCGCCTGTCCAACCCGGGTGTGAAAAGTGCAGAGTGGGTAGCGAAGGCTTATTTGACATGGCTGCCGGATGCTTTTCGGTACCTGATCAAGGTGAATGAAGAAGCGGATTTGGTGAGCTTTCAACTATTTGGGAGGGTACTCCTCAAGTTGCGATATGCCACGGAGCGGAGTGATGAAGAACGTCAGGTCTTTTACATCGTGGGCGGCCTATTGGCTGGCAAGGAAGGCTATGGTTGGCTGGAGTTCAGGTCGGTATTGGAGGGGCGATACATTGTTGCGGCTATTCATGAGTTTGTGCCGCGTCTGCCCTGGTATCTTTATGTGAATTCACAGGCGCTGCTGCACCTCTGGGTAATGAATAGATTTGGGAAGTTTCTGTCCCGTCAGCAGCGGACGGAGATTTGAAAAATTCACATTTCTTATGGGCAGGAAAAGTATATCTTATATCATAAGATATGATTACATTTATTAGAAGTAATCATACGCCATATGTCTCGATTTTTTTCATTGCTGCTTTTGATGTTTACACTGAGTCAGTGCGTCTCCCCCCAGTATGCCTGTATTGACCTGACTCAAAAAAAGAAAAAAGACTTTCGTCACAGTAGGATCAAAAAGCATTTTGTGGCACCTGACAACCAGCAGGCCTTAGAATCCCCGGACGACTTGCTGGAGGAGTACCCTTTTTTGGCCAAGATGGCAACGGATCCGGTCATCCTTTCAAGTGAGAATGTGGGGTTCGTGATGCCTGAGATGGGAGGCCTCGAAATGATGGCTGAGCGCAAACGCGGTGAGAGAAGGCTGTCGGGGATTGAATCCCGACGGATTGAGCAGCTGAAGGCACGAGTGGCCGAGGTGATACCACCGGATTTGATGGATCAGATGAGCCAAGCGCAGGATACCTCTGTCACGCGCTTCGATGATGTTTACAATGAAGCCAAATCATTGGCCATTATCTCCTTTTCCAGCTCCATTGCTTCCATTCTGGCCATTGCTTTGCCGATGTTCATATTTCCTCTGATTATCGTGGGGTTAGTTACAGGGATAATTTCGCTCAAGCGGTACAAGAAGGCATTTAATAAGGATTTCAAGGGGCTAGCCATTGCCGGGGTGATCATCAGTTCGGCCTGGCTCGCCTTGATTCTGGCAGTTTTGATCATGGTCATACTGCTCTTTTCAGGAGGATGGTAATTATGCCGCTTTATTCTTATTGGCCAGCTGACCGCATGCCGCGTCTATATCCTTACCACGACTCCTTCGGATGTTTACAGTCACTTTGTTTTTCTTCAGGTAGTTGGCAAACTTCTCCAACCGATCTTCCTCGGTATTCTTAAAGTTGGCTTCCGAAATGGGGTTGTATTCGATGATGTTGATTTTAGAAGGAATCTGACGGGCAAATTTCAACAGGTTTTCTGCATCCTCCAGGGTATCATTGAAGTTGTAAAACAGGATGTACTCAAACGTAATCTTGTTTTGAGTTTTTTGGTAGAAATACATCAGCGCCTCCCGCAAGGCTTCCAGGGTATTACTTTCGTTGATCGGCATGATCTGGTTCCTTTTCTTGTCATCTGCTGCGTGCAATGACAGGGCCAGGTTGAATCGTACCTCATCGTCGGCCAACTTTTTGATCATCTTGGCAATTCCCGCCGTAGAGACCGTGATGCGTTTGGGTGACATGTTCAGCCCATCCTCGGCAGTGATTCGGTTGATCCCTTCGAGCACATTGGCATAGTTGAGGAGGGGTTCGCCCATTCCCATAAAAACGATATTGGAAAGGGGGAGATTAAAATCTTTCTTAGCCTGCGCATCGATGGCCACTACCTGATCATAGATCTCTCCCGGGTCCAGGTTTCTTTTGCGATCCATATAGCCGGTCGCACAGAATTTGCAGCTCAGCGAGCAACCTACCTGTGAGGATACGCAGGCGGTCATGCGGTCATCTGCGGGGATCAGTACCCCTTCTATCAACTCATTATCATAGAGCTTGAATGCCGATTTGATGGTGCCGTCGTTTGACTTTTGCGAAGTGGCAATGCTGATAGGCCGAAGAACAAATTCACTTTCCAGCTTTTCGCGAAGCCCTTTGGAGAGATTCGTCATTTCCTCAAAAGATCGCGCAGACTTCTGCCAGAGCCACTCCCAGACCTGTACAGCCCTGAATGCTTTTTCATCCACAGAAGCAAAGTAGTCTTTGATCTGTTGCAGACTCATCTTTCTGATATCCTTCTTCTCCATCATGCAAAGTTACGATAAGAAATTAGCTTTGGCATAGATTGTGTTTGTTGTTAAATTCACTAACATTTGACCTCACACGCTGTGCGCCTGATCATTAACACATTCATTGGCTTTTGGTTCCTGACTGCTGCTGCTCAGGAGGTGGTGGTGGAAGACCGCTATGATGAGGTATTTGGTCTGAAACCAGCTTTTTATCTGGGATTGAGGAGTGACCTGAACATGGAAGATGCGGCAATGGGGCTGGAGGCAGGCCTTATGAACAAGGCCAGAAACCTAAACCTCTTCACTACTTTTGACGCTCGGCCATTCAGAAAAAAGACCCTGGAATACCGTGGAAATAATGTGTTTTATCAATATCCTGAAGAGCGCTATTTCCTTGGGCTGGGCGCTGAGTACCTTCAGCATTTCGAAGTAGCGGATCTGGGCGCTTTTGCCCAGTTCAATGGGGTGTATACCTGGGGAGTGTACGGTGGTACCGAAAGGAAGCCACCAAATGGTTGGGTGGCTATTCCCAGATTTGGGCTTTTCAGAAAAGTGGGAGACTCAGCATTTCTGAAGTTGGGGTATTCCTATTTTGATACCAAAACCAGCAAGGTGGATAGGCATAGGGTTTTTCTTTCATTTGGAGGATTCATAACCAGAAACTAATGAGAAAGCTGCTATTGATCCCGGTATTTGTTTTGGTGGCAATGTGCATTCATTGTGATGATTGCGCCTGCGATCCAGGACCTTTTTTCGGGGAGTTGAAAGTAAGATTCACCATCAATGAGGAAAACCCGGAAGTGTTACTGACCATCTTCGAAGGAAAAATCGAAAAACAAGACACCCTTTTCTCTGAGTGGGTGACAGAGTCGCCCGTTTACTATGATCTGCAGGCAGGTAAATATTACTCAGCCACAGTGACTTACTCGAAAGGTATCCGTCAGATCGTGGCAGTGGATGGCAAGAAAATGACCATTGGTTCGGACGATTGTGACTGTGACTATGCGGAAAATCTCTCCCTCAATTTGAAGCTGGCGGATTAGTGGATTGCACCTTGAAATATCGCCTGATACTGATTGGTGATCCATTTTTGTCATAGCCATCAATAGAGACCTCAAAAGTGCCGGCAGTGTCACCGGTATAAAATTCAAGTTCTTTTGTTCCATTTTCACCAACAGTAAGTGAGGGGTTCCAGAATAACTGCTGCCTGTAGTCCGGGATTCTGGCCAGTCGCTGGTCGGCATCTTCGTAAGACGGGAAGCTGAATTGCTGAACCGGATCGAGTCCGTTGTATTGAATATTCAAACTATTGGGCCCGGGCTTGTAGCCGTGGAGGTTTCTTTCAAAAGTGTGAAAAGAAACGATGCCATCTGCCACGAGTGGCCCCACAAATACTCTATTGTTAATAATCCCAATGCTTTCAATTTTGTAAGGGCTGAAGTCCAGAATTTCTTCCGCCGTGGTGGGCACTCCATCTATGAGCAGAAGTGGATCTAATGAACCTGGTGTCACATATTTAGTGAGCACTTTGATTTTTGATCGTGTTTTGTTTTTTCTGGCCATCACTTCAGGAATGAACTCTATAAAGTGCTCGTAGAGCTCGGGAAACCTGTTGTAATCATCCAGTACATAGCTTATGTCATAGTCAAACTGAGGGTTCCAGTAAGTCTGTGGGACAATGCTGTCTTTTTTCAGTTCATAGTAGGCATTTTCAATCTGGTTTCTCACACTGCGCTCAACCAAAGCGGAGACCTGTGCGGAATCCAAATAGGGTAAAGAATAATCGAAAGGAGGATAAGCCTGTAGAAACTGGCCTTCCAGCTGAAAGGAAACCTCATTGGTAGAGCCCAGTACACTGATGTATGCCTTGCGGGGCCCTTCTGCTGGATTGATCAAGAGCTGAAAGTGACCGTACTCATCTACCTGGGCGGTTTGCAACTGATAATCATCTCCACTGATGCTCAGTGCCACGAAAGGTGGTTTGTCTTCCGATGGCGCTTCATAATTCAGTGCTCCCACTATCAACTCACCACGGAGTTCAGGCAACCATTTTACGGTTTTTGGCATTTCGGTTTTCGGCCCTTTCCATTCGCTCGCCATGAGGCTATTGTCCATCGTTTTCCAGTCAGAAGTTTCCTGAACAGAAAGACTCCAGGACTTGTTGATTTTGCCAAACAGGGCCTGATGGATGGCAGAGGTGGGTTGATGGCCCATTTCCATTCTTCTTACGGAGACGGACACATCTGCTTCATCGTCAAACTCGAGCGGAATGGTCACTGGGGATCGGGTATGATAAGCCGCCATGCCCTCACTCCTTTGCTCACGCAAGCTACCCGGATGCCATAGGAGCCGTGAGGCCAATTGATCACCTGTACCACTGGTCAGGGTGACCAGATAAGTACCTGCCACGAGTTTGGTTTTGGGCAGTGAAATGCGTGCATTTATTACTGCAGTTTGTTGGAAAACGGCATTTTGGCCATCATGTATGGAGAGCGTTAAGATGCCTGGGCTGGAGGGCCCGATGGGCGTGATGCCATAGCTATGGCCAGCGTCCCTTATCTGGATGGTCGCTCCATCGGAAGTCACTTTTGGTAGGTCAAAAAAAAGAAAATTACCCGCCTGATCCTCTAATATGGTCTGATAGGACTCGCCCTCTTTCACCGGGATGGTAAAGTGACTCAACCCTATTTGGGAGGCAGGGATATCGGCGATCTTTTCGCCGGATGCGCTGACAACCCGTCCACCGATGCCTGCTGGGTTGCCTTGATCAATTTTCATCACCAGGTCATTTTCGTGTCCGGCGACCATCACGCCACCCTCAGGGTAAAAGGAAACGGACAATTCCTCATTTTGCGCTGGTTGAGGATATTCCTCGAAGGGATTGATCACCGTAATGGGTGTCTGAAAATAATCCTGAAAATTTTTCATCCACCGGGTATAGGCCAGCAGTTGATAGCGTCCTGAAGATACTAGTGAGGAAAGGAAGAAAGTACCGTTTCCCCGTCCTTTGGTCAAATGAATTTTCTTTTGAAACACAGGTTTTCCGTCGGATCCTACCAGTTCTACATATAGGATACTGCTAAGCGGGGAAGGCTGGCCGGTATCGGCACTGCGGACAAAGGCCGAGAAGTACAGTGTCTCTCCGGTAAGCATAAAGGCACTGTTGGTTTGTAAGTAAACCTCCTCACGAACGTCGAGGTGTTGACCTGTGACCGTGAAGACGATGAGCATGATGGCTGTTATGGAAAGGATCTTTTTTATCATTACTAGTTTACCCAATAGTCAGGAGGGATCACCTCGGCGTAGAATGAACAATCTGTACAGCCCCTGGAGTAAATATCTACTGAAGGGGGAAATGTGTAAAGGGCGTAAATATTACCGTCGTATATCTGAAGATAGTAATAGGCACTGTCTGGTACTGTGGAAATGCGCTCGGTGTAGAGGCAGCTATAGGGGAAATGGCCCGCCCTCAATCGCTCATCCAGGTCACGGTTGTAGAAAAACCTCCGTTTGCTGGAAACTCCCGATACCTCAAAATACCCCAGAACGGACTGCTCGGCATTGTCTACAGCATGAATATTTCCGAAGATGGATCCGGTTTGTTTGTCAAAAAGCGAGCCGCCTGATTCATTGTTTTCCCTCAGCCGCTTATAGAAAAGATAGGCTGATTCCGAAATGGCGTATTGCTTGACCAGAAGCGCATAGCGGGTGCGCAGATGGGGGAGTTTTTCGCTGACGAAGCGCACCGGAAACTCGGCCATGCGATTTTCGCGGGAGCCTACTGACGTGCCATAAATCAGCGAGTTGGAATAATACTCCTGATAACAAATCCCTTTTGGGGTATCCAGTGGCACGATGACCGTATCGGTATCCGAAACCACCACCTCATAATGAGCCGGGTATGGTACCTGTATTTTATAAGCTTCTTCCCATTCATATCGATAATGCCTGGTTTCTCCGGTATCATCATGGGAGTCTATGAAAAACTGGATGCCACCCACATTCTGCTCGTCAGCGTCGTTGGGCAGTTGGGCATATTTTCCATATATACTGTCTATCTCAGGCGAAGCCTTGAGCAACTGCTCATCGGAGGTATAGAGGGAGCCATCGGGCATCTCCACAAAGAGGCTGTAGCGATTGCCCACCACCCCGCGAAATGCAGGAGGTGAAGTGTACACCCCCGACTCTGACGGGCTGAAGTCTGTTCTGAGTCCGGCGCCATCCATAACCCACACCTGGGCGTCAGCCACTGTCTCTGCAGTGGTCTCCTCCAATGGAAAAGTATAGGTAATACTGACTTCATAGGGACCTGGTTCGTTGGTCACTGCACCGTCTATCACCAGCACCTTCTCATAGGAGAGTGGATCAAAGTCATAGGGTTTTACGCACGCCACCACAGAGCCAAGGGTCAACAGCAATATGAGGTATTGTTTTTTCATTCGGCTCAAAACTTAAAATTATATGAGAGTGTTGGGATGGGGTTTCCAAAGACAATGAGCTGTGAGCCCTGTATTTGTCCGTTTTTCACATCAAAGAATACCGAAAAGGGATTGTCTCGTCCGGTAAGGTTGTAGATGGATAATGACCAGAAGGAGTGTGATAGTTTTTGAATTTTGTGGTTTCCTTCCAGGTTGATCCCCAGGTCTATTCTGAAATAGTCAGGAATTCTGAAAGCATTTCTGTCTGAGAAGTGAATGTTTTGTGACCCTTTGAAGTCAAAGGCTGCCACGGGAAATGTGACCGGCCTACCGGTGTTGTAGGTGGTGTTTAGTGAGAAACTAAACCTTCGCGTGAGCTTGTAATTAGCCACCAGATTGATGGTGTGCGGCTTGTCATATCCGGTTGGAAAGAATTTTCCATCATTGACGATCTCTTCCTGAAAGTTCCCATCGAGTTTGATGAAAGTTCGGGCATAGGCATAGTTGAGCCAGCCATTGAGTCGGCCCGATTTGGTAAGGGAAAACTCAATGCCATACGATTTTCCAGGCCCCTGCAGCACTTCCCGTTCTATTTTTTGATTGAGTAAATAAGTAGAGCCCGTCTTGAAGTCTACCAGATTTTGAAGCAGCCTGTAGTAACCTTCTATGGAGATCTCCACTCGGTTTCTAAACATGTTTCGATAGTAACCCAGTGCCACCTGATCGGCGGTCTGTGGCGCTATGTGCTCACTGGAAAGCCTCCAGGTGTCTGTAGGCGACAGTGAGGCCGAGTTGGACAAGCTATGGATGTATTGCCGGGTGCGGCTCAGACTCAGTTTGAGAGAGCTCGCATTGTTGAGGGTGTATCTTCCGGAGAAACGCCACTCTGGCCCATGATAGGTCTTGATGATTTCGCCGGGGCCATATTGCGCAGAGTCTATTTCGGTATCGCTGTTTTTGGGCAGGCCGGACTCATAAGTATATACCTTTTGGGGTCCTACGGCATTAAACATCACATACCGGATGCCCCCGTAAATGGAGAAGTCATTAATTTCTATTTCGCTGGCCAGATGAATCGCACTTTCTATTCCCCTTTCACGAGCTACCTCCTGACCCTGAATGAGTGACTCCTGACCAAGAGGAATCTTTTGTCCGGGATTTACATCATACCTTTTCACAGATGCCCCAAAGGTGATTTTGCGGTTTTCCTCCATGTAGTAATCAAAATCTGCTTTGGCCGTGGCCTCATTGATGCCAAAGTTCTGGGTGAAGGCATTGGGAGCCGACTCGTCATACTGCAGGTCGTAGTGATAATCTGAATAAATAGCCGAAAATGCACCCTCCAGGTTATTGGTAAACTTGTGGGTCCAGCGGGCAGAGCCATTGATGTTATCAAAGGAGAAGTTGGAAAAAGAAAACAGGGTATCCGAAGAAAGCCTGAACTTGTCATGACTCACATAGGCCGAGAGTCTCAGGTCATTTTTATCGTCTATTTGATGATCTACCTGGGTGATGAGGTCATAAAAGGACACGCGGTTCTCATTGAATCCGGCACTTTTTACTTTGGATAATACCCAATTGGAGTAGGTGGTGCGGCCTCCCAGCAGCAGGCTTGTTTTGTCTTTGATCAGCGGGATCTCCAGCGTCATCTTGGAGGTGATGGGGCTGATGCCACCCTGACCTTTGAATTCTGTTTTGCTGGCCGACTTGGCCTGTATGTCGAACACTGAAGACAGGCGACCGCCGAATTTGGAGGGAATTCCACTTTTGTAGAGCTCCATGTTTTCTATGGCATCCGAATTGAAAACCGAGAAAAAACCAAAGAAGTGTGAGGCATTGTAAACAGGCGCATCGTTGATGAGGATGAGGTTTTGATCAGCCTTGCCTCCGCGCACATTAAATCCCGAGGCCCCCTCGCCCACTGTTTGCACGCCGGCTTTGGTGGTGGCAATTTTCAAAATATCATTTTCCCCAAGTACGATGGGCACGGTCTTTACTTCTTCAATATTGATTTTATTGACGCCCATCTGCACGCTTTTTACATTGATGTCCCTGTCAGACTCAATGGTCACCTCTTGCAGAGCAATCACGTCTACATCCATGTCTATGTTGAGTTTTCCGCTGGAGAACAGCACCACATTGCGTTGGGTGGTTTTCATTCCCACGTATTGTATCATGATCTTGTGTTTACCGTTGGGCAAAGTGAGGGAGTAAAAACCACTCTCATCCGAGGAGGTAGCGGTGAAGGGTTCGGGGAGGTACACAAGGGCACCCACTACAGGCTCACCATTCTCTGCGCTCTTTACATATCCTGCGATGGTAGAGGAGCCATTTGTTTTCATGCTATTTCGATTGCCGATCTCAAACACGTAGTTTTCCAGATCAGACTGGTCATCGGTCTGATCCTGATATTCGCGGGCGAAAACGAGTCCTTTGGCGATGCCACGAGAAACTTCGGACGACTGACTGAATGAATGAAGGATGGTAGGTTGATTAATGACCACCGCATTGTTGGTAATAATGATTCGCCCGTCGATCTGGTGAAAACTGAGTGTGGAGCCCTCCAATATGGTGGCAAGCGCAGTGCTGATGGGTGTCTGGCGAAAGACGCCTGTGACTTTCACGGAGTCTACCCATGGCTGATGATAGAAGAACTGCAAACCGCTTTGCTGCTCCACATCCTCAAAAACTTCCTGCAATGGCGTGTCTGAATAATCACCGGTGACAACCGGCCCTTTGGTTTGGGAGAACGCCTGCCATGAAGCCATGGTGAGTATTGTGCCAATCAGGATGGTGCTAAACTTCATTGGTTGGTGGGTGCATTAAGTAGTTGGTTGCAAAAGGAAATAAGTTGAATCATATCCGACTCGTATTCCGGCTTTGCTTTGATCTCGTTGGTTTTGATGAATTGTCTTATTTCTTTTTTGTAAGGCTTGAGCAATTTCATCACTGTCAGTTTCGACCTGAGTCTGTAATATTCCCCCAGGTATTGGATGATGAATTTGTCTGCAGTCACGTAGCTGATGACCCGATCGGTCTCAGTGATTTTAATGCGTTTGGCAAAAAGCTGCAGATGCTCGCCCATGTACATCTCATCGAAAAAGCCTTCGCCAAAATGAAGGACCGGTTCATGAATGTAACGAAACGTATGACCGGAGTACTCAAACCACTCCACGTCCTGCTGGATCAACTTGATCGCCTGGGAATGATAGTTATAGTTAGTAGGGTGACGAATCAGCAGCAGGTCGGATTCAATGTCATAGCTCAGATAGATGCCTTCATATATCTCACCACGGTATTTCAATCGGTTGGCGATCCACTGACTGTCGTCAAAAAACTGGCTCGTTTCTCTGGACTGACGTTGAATTTCCTGATATTCACCAAGCAAAATACCGGTTTTGTCTACTCCCAAAGCTTTGTCATGCCAGGCGTAGATGTTTTGGTTCAGATCAAGGCCGTCGATTGAATATTGGGCTGTTGAAGGAAGGTTGGTCAGGAGCAGTAAAATGGAAATAATTCCAAATTTTATGCATGAGGTATTTCTCATATCCGCAATGATATTGGGGAAATATTGATTTTGGTGGTTTTTTGGTATCCATTTCCTGTATCTAATGTATTTTTTGATAAATGGCGGATATATTGGTGCTGGCGGTAGCATGAAACTTCAAAAAAATTAAAAATGTGATCAGAATTTCAGAATGGATTGATGGGGTCAATGAGTATGTTGGCAAGAGCGTGAGCTGGCTGAGTCTCCTGTTGGTGGTAATTATCATCATAGATGTGGCGCTTCGGTACACCTTTCACATGACCTCTTCGGCTTCTTTCGAGCTGGAATGGCACTTGTTTGCGGCCCTGTTTTTACTCTCTGCCGGGTGGACACTCCATCAGGACAAGCATGTGCGGGTAGATGTCTTTTATCAACGATTTTCGGATCGACAAAAGGCCGTGGTGAATTTCATCGGGTGTTTGTTTTTGTTGATCCCCCTCTGTGTGATAGGCATTGGCGAGGGCTATCAGTTTGCTAAAAATGCCTACCTCATGGGCGAGACCAGCCCTGATCCTGGCGGCTTGCCAGCCAGATTTATCATAAAGTCGACGATCCCGGTTGGCTTTTTACTCCTGGGCTTGCAGGGTGTTTCCATTATTTTGAAATCGCTGAAGACCATCTTGAGTCATGATTGAGTATCTCCCGATTATTTTGTTTGCCACCATTTTCGTCCTGATCCTGTTTGGCTTTCCGGTAGCATTTACCCTTGGAGGCCTCTCGGTGTTGGTGGGCATTGTGGTCTTTGACGTAGACTTCTTTTATCTCCTGGCACTCAGGGTATATGGTACCATGCAAAACTTCGTCTTGCTGGCGGTACCCTTGTTTGTTTTTATGGGGATCATGCTGGAGAAATCCGGGATCGCCGAGCGCCTTCTGGAAACCATGGCGCTACTTTTTGGCAGGTTCAGAGGTGGCTTAGCCATCTCTGTGGTCATTGTGGGGGCTATGCTGGCTGCCTCCACCGGTATCGTTGGTGCCACGGTGGTCACCATGGGGTTGATTTCCTTGCCCACTATGCTGAAGCGTGGATATGGCCCGAGGTTGAGCACCGGAGTGATTGCTTCTTCCGGTACCCTGGGGCAGATTATTCCCCCTTCGGTAGTATTAGTGCTGCTGGGTAGCGTCCTCAATGTGCCGGTGGGTGACTTGTTTTTGGCCGCCGTGATTCCCGGGGTTGGTCTGGTAGTCTGTTACGTACTTTACATTGTTATCTATGCGCAGGTATTTCCCGGTAGGGCGCCAGCCATGCCCAAAGCTGAAGTGTCTGCCTTTCGGGAAAGGGGCTTTTCCGGAGAATTAGTGAAGTCTTTTGTTTTTCCTTTTCTCCTGATTCTGGCGGTATTGGGGTCCATTTTTGCAGGAATTGCTTCTCCTACAGAAGCCGCCGGAGTGGGAGCCTTTGGGGCCATATTACTCACACTGTCACAGCGCAAGCTCACTATGCCTGTGCTGAAAGAGGTGATGAGAGAAACCACACTGCTTACCTCTATGGTCTTTATGATCCTGGTGGGCGCTACAGCGTTTTCCCTTGTATTCAGGGGCCTGGAGGGCGATAAATTATTTCTGGGATTGATAGAGCGGGCAGATATGAGTCCTTATGCTTTTCTCTTTTTGGTGATGGTACTGGTGTTTGTGGCCGGTTTTTTTATAGACTTCATCGAAATTGTTTTCATCATAGTGCCTGTGGTAGCACCTCTTTTTGTGGCCATGGGTATAGACCTGATCTGGATTGGGATCTTACTGGCCGTCAATCTGCAGACTTCTTTTCTTACCCCTCCGTTTGGTTTTGCGCTTTTTTACCTGAAAGGCGTGGCCCCACCAGAGGTGAAAACCAGCCACCTTTATCAGGGAATCATCCCTTTCGTGCTGATTCAGATTGCTTTTTTGATCTTGCTGGTGATTTTCCCGGAGATGACCAGCATGTTGCTGTAGAGACGGTGACTGCCTATTTGGATCGGTCCAATGCCTGCTCTACATCAGCAATGATGTCGTCCATATGCTCCAGGCCTACGGATACTCTCACAAGACCGGGGGTAATGCCCACGGCCAATCTCTCCTCTTCGGAAAGTTTGCTATGGGTGGTAGAGGCAGGATGCGTAGCAATGGTACGCGTGTCACCCAGGTTGGCAGACAGTGAGATCATTTCCAATGCATCGAGAAACTTTCTGCCCTGATCAATTCCCCCTTTAAGCTCAAAAGTCACTATACCACCACCAAGTCGCATTTGCTTTTTGGCCAGCTCGTACTGTGGGAATGATGGTAAAAACGGATACCGAACCTGCTTGAGTGCCGAATGCCCTTCCAGGAGTTGAGCCAGTTTTAGGGCATTGTCACAGTGCTTGTCCATGCGCACGGCCAGGGTTTCCAGACTTTTGGACAGCAGCCAACCGTTGAAGGGTGACATGGATGGGCCGGTGTGCCGCGCCATAAATTTGATTTCAGGAAAGAGCTCCTCAGTAGTAACAATGGCCCCACCAATTACCCGGCCCTGTCCATCGATGAACTTGGTGGCCGAATGAGTAACAATGTCTGCGCCCCATTTGATAGGGTTTTGCAGGTAGGGCGTGGCAAAGCAATTGTCCACATTTACCAGAATGCCTTTGGACTTGCCAAGCGCACAGATTTTCTCCAGGTCTACCAGATCCAAAGCAGGATTACTTGGAGTCTCGAGGAAGATCATTTTGGTGTTGGGCTGAATGGCCTTTTCCCAGCCAGCATCATCCAGAATATCCACATAAGTGCTGGAGATGCCCCATTTGGGTAAGAGTTTGGTGAGAATCTGATGTGTGGACCCAAAAAGTGAACGTGATGCTACCACATGGTCGCCACTGCTGAGGAAGGCCGCCAGACTGGTAAACATAGCGGCCATACCGGAAGCCATCGCCATACCCGTTTCGGCTCCTTCCAGCAGGCATAGCTTCTGGATAAACTCGTCCGTGTTTGGGTTGGAATAGCGAGAATAAATATTTCCTTGCTTTTCTTCAGCAAATAGCGATCGGGCGTCCTCCGCATCGTCAAACTTGAAGCTGGAGGTCATGTAGATAGGAGAAGAGTGCTCTTTTTGAGAAGATCGCTCTATTTGATGTCTTATTGCCGCGGTTTCGAACTTTTTGTCGCTCATCGGATTTATCTTTAGGGCTCGTTATAAAAAAGCGGGGTGATTTTTTTGGAATGCAAATATGTAAATAAACCTTAAATCTAAAGTAGTGAAAGAGATAAGCGTAAAAGAACTGAAACAAATGATGGATAGTGGTGAAGATTTTCAACTCATCGATGTGCGGGAGCCCAATGAATTTGAGGTGGCCGAAATCGGTGGGGAATTGATCCCATTGTCTACTGTGCCAGACAACGCAGATAAGTTTTCAAAAGAGAAAAAAGTGGTGGTACACTGCCGCAGTGGTAAGCGAAGTGCCAATGCCATCCAGTACCTGGAGCAGCAGCATGGGTTTGACAACCTGTATAACCTGGCGGGAGGAATCCTTGCCTGGTCAGATGAGATAGACCCAAGCGTGCAGAAATACTGAGCTGTCACCAATGAATATTTGACGAAACACCGCTGTAAGGCGGTGTTTTTGTTTGGGGCAGAGTAGAGGCTGTTTTCCTGTTTTTGTCTAGTTTTATATTAGATTAAGATTATTCTACCCAGCTGCCTAAAGTATGTCTAATTCATTTCCGGCGATCGCCCGCTACGGCTTCTTCATCCTATGGTTTTCCTATAGCGGATGTATGGGGCAATCCAGCGAGTCGTATCTGCTCAGTTTATACAATCAGGAGAAGTATCAACTCGTGGTTGAAAAGGCGGATTCTATTTTGAAAGGAGAGCCAGAGAATCTGTCCAGAATTTATCAGATCAAAGCCGATGCCCTTTATTTTCTCAACCAGGTGGAGGAATCCCTTGAGAATTACCTGCTGACAGTGTCGGTGCTGGATGAGTATCCGCTGGATACGGTTTACCTGATAGAGAGCTACAGTCACACAGGATTTACTTACAAGTATCTCGGCAAGTATCTGGATGCCATACCCTACTACAAGATGGCCCTATCTATATGTCGGGCGGCCGATGACTCATTGGAGATATCCAATCAATTGGCTCATTTGGGCACTTTGTATAGTCATTTGGGTATGTATCAGGAATCAGCCGCCTATTACAACGAAGGCTATGCGATTGATTTTGCCCTAAATGACAGCACCGCCCTGGCTTATGACCTGGTTAATCTTGGTGATTTGAAGTGTTCTATCATGGAGTATCCTCAGGCAGTTGACTATTACAAAAGAGCCCTGAAGGTAAAGAGCACCAAAGCGGGCAATCACAATACCCATGTACTTCGTTTAGGAAAATTAAGTGAGGCCTATTTAAAAATGGGAGAATTGGATAGCGCCACTTTTTATAGCCGAATGGCAGAAGAAGCGGCCATAGACCTCAATGACAGCCTGAGTCTGGCCAAACAGTGGATTACCAAAACCAAAATTTTCAATGCAAAGGGGGAATTTCCGGCCGCTACCCGTGTAGGAAATTTATGCTACAATTACTTCAAAGAAGTGGGGCAGGGTCAGTATCAGGTGGCATCTGCTTTGGCGCTGGCCCAGGCTCATAATGGCCTGTCCAATAAGGACCGGGCAGACTATTTATTGATACAGGCTGCACTTATTGCGGAAGAAAACGGCCTACTCGAAGACCAGGCACTGGTCTATCGCGAAATGGCCAGCGAACAGGAGCGCTATGGTAATCAGAAAGATGCGTTGACTTACTACAAAAGGTATCAGGCCATCAGAGATACTTTGTCTAAGCGAGATAAACAGAGGGCAATTTTGGTGTTGGACAGAGAATATCAAACCAATCAAAAAGAGCAACAAATAGCCTTGCTGGAAGCCAAGGCTCTGGTGGCTGAGCTTCAACTGGCCGAGCGCAAGCAAAACATTGTGCTTTTGCTTACCGTGATTTTTTTATTGCTGGTGGTGGGGTTGATTGTGATTCTTTCAATTCGAAGAAGTAATAGGCTTCAGAAAAGCTTGCTCACGGCTCAAGTCAATGAACTTCGACTTCAGATCAGGAGCCTTGTGGATGGAAGTGCGGAGGATCTTGGAATTGAAATCCAGCAACTCAATGACTCTATTCAGGATCCGCTCTCGGAGAGAGAGCTTGAGGTGTTGAAGTTTGCGCTTTCCGATCTTACCAATACAGAAATTGCGGAAAAAGTGTTTGTTTCCGTCAATACCGTGAAGTTTCACCTAAAGAATATTTACTCCAAACTCGGGGTAGCTAACCGCAAGGAAGCCCTGAAGATGGCTATGAAGTCTTCATCTAAGTAGTTGATAATTAATTAGTTGCAAAAACTACCCGGCCGGGTAGGTGCAAAACTACCCCATGGGGTTAGGTAATTTTTTGGATTCTGTGACCACTTTCACTGTCACAAACCGAAAATTTATTTGCCCTATGAAAAAGTTCCTAACCATTCTAATTCTGACATCTGCCGTGGCTACTCATGCGCAGAATGTGACGATTCCTGACGCCAATTTTAAGGCGGCCATTCTTGCTCATAACCCGACGATTGATACCAATGGAGACAATCAGATTCAGGTGAGTGAAGCCGAGGCTTTTACCGGAGAGCTCAGCGTTTTCAATAAAAGCATTGCTGATCTCACGGGCATTGAAGCCTTTGTAAACCTCACCAAACTCAATTGTGGAGCTAATCAGCTTACAGCCCTGGATGTGACCGCTAATACAGCCTTGACACGCTTGTTTTGTTATAATAATCAGCTTACGACACTGGATGTTACTCAAAATCTCTTGCTGGATACTCTTAATACTTTCAATAATCAGTTGAGTACCATTGATGTGAGTCAGAATGTAGCGCTGAAATATGTACATTTTGGAAGCAACAATATCAGCAGTATCGACTTGAGTCATCTCACAGGGTCACTCAAAGTCCTGGGCTATGGAGGCAATCCTCTGAGTTCATCTTTTGATTTCACGTCTTTTTCAGAGCTGACACATCTGTATTGCAATGACAGTGAGTTGACCACTCTGGATGTCAGTGGTCTGACCAACCTGCAATACCTGTTCTGTCAGAATAATAACCTCACCAGCCTGAATGCCAAAAATGGCACCGGGTCAATTATTTACCTCTATGGACTCAACAATCCAGCACTTACCTGTATCCAGGTAGATGACCCGGCAATGAATGGAGTTACCCTTTATGTGGATGCCGGGGTGAGTTTTGATGACAACTGTGCCGACCCAATAGTAGGGATTCCTGACGCCAATCTCAAGGAAGCATTGCTGACTTACACTCCCGATATTGACACCAACGACGATGGAGAGATTCGCCAAAGCGAGGCTCTGGCCTACACCGGGGCACTGGACCTCAGCGGGCTGAGCATCACTACAGCACTCGGCATAGAAGCTTTTGAGAATGCCACTTCCCTCAATCTGTCTGGTAATGCAATCAAGGTGTTGACTTTGAGTGAGAATGCCGCCCTGACAACTGTAAACGTAGCAAACAATGATTTGCTGATCCTTTCGGTGGCCAACGGCAACAACACCAACTTTGTGAGTTTTGATGCGACAGGCAATGACAACCTCACGTGCATCACAGTGGATGATGCGGATTACTCTACTTCCAACTGGACTGATATACCTGCCGGCGCGGGGTTTGATGTGAACTGTGTGCTCAATATCCCCAATACGAATTTTAAAAATGCGCTGTTGGCCCATAATCCCGTCATAGACACCAATGATGACGATGAGATTCAGGTAAGCGAGGCTACATCATTCAGTGGGGCATTGGAGCTATCTTATAAGAGCATTACCAATCTGGCTGGTCTGGAAGGGTTCGGAAAGATCTCCACATTAAGTATCAATGGCAATACGATTTCCGAACTTGATCTTAGTCTCAATCCTTTTATTTCCCAATTTTCGGCAGAGTACTGTGGATTGACGGATTTGGATGTCTCCCAAAATGCCTATTTGAAGTCTTTGTACCTCTCAAACAATGCCCTCACAACCCTGGACCTGAGCAATAATTCTCAGTTGACCACACTTTATGTCTACAACAACGACCTGACGGGGCTCGACTTAAGCCAAAACGATAATTTGTCCACTTTGTACTGTCAGGGAAATGAGTTGACCACTCTCTCGCTCTCTGCAGAAGCCACATTGTTGGTATTGGATTATGGAAGAAACCCACTGACAGGAAATTTCGATTTTGCGCCTCATACCTCATTGATTACGTTGGGATGTGATGGCGGTGAGCTCACTTCATTGGACGTGAGCATGTTGCCCAATTTGAGGAGTCTCAACTGTAATAATAATCTGCTCACAGAACTGGATCTGTCTGCCAATCCTGACATATTTAGCCTAAGTGCCTTCAACAATCAACTGACTACCTTCGATCCCAGCGGACTGCCACTGTTGAGCCAACTTAATTTGGGTGATAATTTATTAACTGCCCTCGATTTGAGTAATTCTCCGGCCCTTCAGACTGTGCAGTTGCCAAATAATTCGTTGAGTTCGCTCGATTTTAGCAATGGGAATGCTCTGAATTATCTGGACTGCAGGAATAATGAACTTACCTCTTTGAATATCAACGTGGGGAAAAATGTCAATTATCTGAATGCCACGGGGAATGACGATTTGACCTGTATATCGGTGTATGATGTTGATTTTGGGGCTGCTTACACCAATGTTCCCGCTGGAGTTGGCTATGACCATAACTGCGATGACCCTTCCATTGATGTAGTAGATCCAAAGTTACTGGAGGCATTACTAGCCTATGAGCCAGCTATTGACCTCAATGCGAATCAGCTCATTGAAACCAGTGAAGCTGCGGTATTCACAGGGGCCTTGGATTTGTCAAGCCTGGGGATCCGTAATGCTGCCGGACTGGAGGCATTTAGTAGCATTGATGCGTTGATACTGGATGATAACGATTTTCTGAGGCTCGACCTTTCGGGAAACAGCTCCCTTGAGTCGCTCAGTGCGCAAAATGTGGGATTAACTATCCTTAAGCTAAACAATGGCAACAATGAAAATTTCACTACACTGAGTCTGGCAGGAAACCCTGACCTGCTGTGTATCAATGTGGATGATCCCACCTATGCAGAAAATAACTGGGTGGGCATCCCGGAAGGGGTGGGCTTCAGTACCGATTGTGCAGTGAATTTTGAGGATGAAACTTTTAAGAATCATGCAATCTTCAAAGGATACGATCTCAATGATGACGATGAGATACAGCTGAGTGAAGCTGAGGCGGTGACCGGAAAGCTCACTGATGGCTATAGCCATAGCAGCATTGGCGGCATTGAGGCATTTCAGAATATCACAGAGCTGGATATCAACTCCACTTATCCATTATTTACTGTGGACCTCACCGCCAACCACAATCTGATCAAGATCTATGCTGCCAGTGGATACCTCTCTTCACTAGACCTGAGTATGAACCCCAACCTTACACATATCGACCTGGATAATGCGCGTATGACCTTTCTGGATATCAGGAATGGGCACAATGATAAAATCACTGTCTTCGAAGCCCGCAACATCGGATATATAGACCATAACCTCACCTGTATCAATGTGGATGATGTGGACCATTTCTATGACAACTTCTCTGACATGGTAGACGAAGAAGTCTTCTTTGACACTAATTGTGATGATCCTCTGGTGGTCATTCCGGATGCCAATTTCAAGAGTGCTCTTTTGTCCATGATAGAGGACAATGGAGATGGAGAAGTCAGAATGAGTGAGGCCGAAGCTTTTGAGGGGACAATAGATGTGAGTGGAGAAGAAATTGCCAGCCTGGAAGGGATTCAGTATTTCATCAATGCCATTGGGCTGGTGGCGGATAATAATCTTTTGACAGCCATCGATGTGCGCAGAAATAGGGCCTTAATCTCGGTCAGCGCAGCGAATAACAGTCTGACTGCATTGGATGTGGCTAACCAAAATAATGAGAATTTCACAGTATTCAACGCCACCGGCAATCCCGACCTCACCTGTATCAAAGTGGATGATCCGGCATATGCGGAAGCCAACTGGACCAATGTGGATGAGGGAGTTGGGTTTGCCAGGTATTGTGATCCCAATGACGTGGTTTACATCCCAGACTATTATATGCATACTAGCCTTTATGCCGCAGATGTGAACAGCAGTGGAGATATTACTTATGCTGAAGCGGATGCATACACTGGTTTAGTGACAATTCATTCCAATACCGAGGACATCACCGGGCTGGAGGCCTTTACCAACATCTCCGGAATCCGCTACTCCGGTAGCCTGATAGAAAACTTTGATTTCTCTCCGCACCAGGCCCTCACAGAGATTAATATCTATGGGTCGCATAATGTTCAGTCTGTTGACTTCAGTCAGAATGTAAATCTGGAGGTGCTTTCCCTAAGTAATATTGAGTTGGGTGGGGTGGATTTGACCACTTATCCCGAGTTGAACAGACTGTATCTGAGAAATTGCGGGATCGTTTCTATCGATCTTTCATCCAGTGTAAACCTGGAAAACCTGAACCTCAGTGACAATAGCTTGACAGGAATTGATCTTAGTGCCAATACCAACCTGGCTTACCTGTATCTGTATGGCAATCCCCTGGCGAGTATTGATTTGTCTGCGAATGAACTGTTGGTAGAGGTTGATCTTTCAGGTGCAGAGATCACTACGCTGGAAGTTTCCCACCTGTCCCTGCTCGAAGACCTTAGGCTGGAGGGAGCCAAGAAACTGACCTCCCTGGATGTGTCACAAAATGAGCTACTGTATTTACTCTATGCATCAGCCAACGGTTTGGAGGGAGGAGATCCCACTCCTGAAGATTATGGATCGCTCACACAAGTGTTACTTCCCAAAGGAGGGGAATTATCAGATGTCACGTTGGAATTTCACCTGCTGGAATCCATCGATCTCAGTGAGATGACCAATTCGAACCTAGACGTTTATCTGAGGGGTAACAAGCTAAACTCTGTGAATCTCACGGGAGTGAGTGGTTCTGATTTTAATTTGGACCTCTCCTTAAATGACTTGGATTCAATCGATCTATCAGGGATTGTAGGTGTTGATGCAGTTGTGCGTCTGGATGAAAATCCCCTCAAAAAGGCAACCCTGGGGAGCGTCTATGAGGTGTCTCTGGTGGATAACCCTGATCTGTATTGTGCATTGGTGGATGACGTGGCCTATGCCGAGGCGAATTATTTTTACGATGAACAGCTAACTTTCACTGCTGTAGCCTGTGAGAATTTTGAGGCTGAGATTTTATCCTTTGACCTGCCTTTTCAGGAGGGAGATGAGGTGATTGATGGTGAGAGTGAAACGATCATGATTTCTGTGGAAGATGGCACGGATGTCACCAGCCTGGAGCCCACCATCGAAGTGCCACAAGGAGCTACCGTTTCACCTCTTGGTTCGCAAAACTTCACTGATCCTGTGGTTTATACGGTCACCTCTGAAAGCGGATTTTTCACCAAATCTTATACCGTTTCGGTCACCGTGAAATCTCTCCAGTCTATCACCTTTGAAAGCATACCTGACAAAATCTACGGCGATGAAGCTTTTGATATCTCCGTGTTTGCTTCCTCCGGACTTCCTGTGGATCTGAGCTTTGTTACGGGTGAAGACCTGATTTCTCTCTCGGAAAATGAAATAAGCATCCTTGGAACAGGTTTGGTTACCCTTCAGGCCGATCAAGCCGGCGACAGTGAATATGCAGCAGCAGTTTCTGTTCAGAGGAGTTTTGAAATAAGCCCTGCCGTGCTCACGGTGATTGCAGCAGACGCTGAAATCACCTATGGAGAAGCCATTCCCTCTCTGACCTATACCATTTCGGGGTTTGTCAATGGAGAGGATGAGACAGCACTCAGCGACACCCCTGGGATCAGTACCCCCGCTACCGCCGAATCCGGTGCCGGTAATTATGCTATAGAGCTGTCTGAAGGCACAGCCGACAATTATACGTTCCTATTGGAAGAGGCTGTGCTCACCATTGGTAAAGCAGACCTCATAATCTCTGCTTTGGATCATGAAATGAAGTATGGTGAAACAGTGGGTAACCTTGCCTATGAGATCGCCGGATTCATTACTGGTGAAGATGAAACAGACTTGACTACACTACCCATTTTGACCACAGGAGCCAGTTCTGCTTCGGCAGTTGGCACCTATACCATCAATGTGAGCGGAGCGGCATCAGATAATTACAATTTCACTTATGAGCAGGCTGTACTGACCATTCAGAAAGCGCTTTTGACAGTGACTGCTGATGATCAGTCTGTCCTCTATGGCGGAGATCTTCCTGAGCTCACCTACGAAATCACGGGGTTTGCCAACAATCAGGATGAAAGTGTTTTCACCAGCCAGGTGATTATTAATACCGTGGCCACCAGTACTTCGCCAGTGGGTGATTATGACATACTGGTATCAGGCGCTGAGGCTACCAACTATGCATTTGAATTTGTCAGCGGTACTTTGACTATTGAAAAACTGGATCAGGTCATTTCCTTCGCGGCCTTACCCGATGTAGTCTATGGAGCGGAACCTATTGTTCTTTCTTCTACCAGTACGTCAGGCAATGACGTGGAGTTTACCCTGGTCAGTGGTCCGGTGGTTAAGAATGGAAACCTGTTGACGATAACCGGAGCAGGATCTGTGGTCATCGAGGCCACTGTAGACGCGGATGATATTTACCATGCCGCCAGTACAGTGTCACGCACCTTTGACATTACACAGGCGACACTGACCGTTACCGCGGATAACGAAACCATGACATATGGAGAGAGTTTGCCGGAGTTGAGTTATGAAATTGCCGGGTTTGTGTATAACGAGGATGTGACTGCATTGGCTTCCGTGCCGGAAATCACAACGGAGGCTACGACGATGAGCCCGGTTGGAGAATACCTCATCACAGTGGCCAATGGTGCTGCCGCGAACTATGTGTTTGTGTATGAAGCCGGAATACTTGAAGTGAATCCAGCACAGCTCACCATCAGTGCCGATGATCAATCTCTTATCTATGGAGAAGCCATTCCTGAGCTGACCTATACCATTTCGGGGTTTGTGCACAGCGAAGATGCTACGGTGCTTGATGTACTTCCGGTGATGGCCACCACCGTAGAGGAGACTAGCGGAGCAGGGACTTATGAAATTACCGGTTCCGGAGCGCTTTCGGGGAATTATACATTTGAGTATGAGGCTGGAAGTCTGACCATCAGTAAAGCAAACCTTCAAATCAGTGCCGACGATCAATCTCTTATTTATGGAGAAGCCATTCCCTCTCTGACCTATACCATTTCGGGGTTTGTACACGGCGAAGATGCTACGGTGCTAGATGCCCTTCCGGTGATGGCCACTACCGCAGAGGAAACCAGCGGAGCTGGGATTTATGAAATTACCGGTTCCGGAGCGCTTTCTGGTAATTATACATTTGAGTATGAGGCTGGAAATCTGACGATTGGTAAGGCAAACCTTCAAATCAGTGCTCATAACCAATCCATCACCTACGGAGATCCTATCCCTCCACTCACCTATACCATCACCGGATTTGTGCATGGCGATGATGAATCCGACCTGGAAATCAGCCCGGTGTTGACCACTATTGCGACGAGCTCTTCTGATGCTGGAGCATATACCATCAAGGTGGATGGCGCAGCTTCATCAGACTATGAGATATCCTATGAACATGCCGTATTGACCGTCGGCAAAGCAGAAGCCTTGATTACACTGAGTGAGCTGGAGGTAGGCTATACTGGCAGTCCGCAGAGTCCTGTGGTCACCACTACCCCGGAGGGTCTGAATTACATCATCGAGTTTGCCGCAGGTAGTGAGCCTTCGGAGGCTGGAGCCTATGATTTCAAAGTGGTGATTGATGAAGCCAATTATAAAGGAAACGCTGAGGGAGTATTCACAATCAGCCGGCCATTGTCTGCTCTCAATGATGTGCAGGTGGAGGTCTATCCAAATCCGGTATCAGAGCGTCTGTTCATCAAGGGACTGGATCAGGAAGTAAATATTACCATCATGGCTTTGGATGGTCGCATGGTACATCAGGAGATATCAAAGGACACAGTAGAGGTTTCTCATCTTCCGGGAGGGGTCTATATGCTGGTCATACAAACCCTCAACAGAAAGGTACTAAGGCGAATAGTCATTGACTAGGGCAGCGCTGACCACTTGGTTGGCTTTATTGGCGGCTCCCAGGGAGCCGCCTTTTTTTATTCGTTTAGGGATTATCCAATCTGATCGTAGAACACTTTCTCACTAATGTCCATCCATGGCTTGATCTGCTTTCTGAAAGCGGAATAGTGCTCGTAGACTTTTTTGGACATGGGGTCAGAAGCGGTAAGCTCTTCCAGCACTTCTTTGGTGGCTTCCTTCAGGCCTTGCATCACCTCGTCAGGAAAAGGCCTCACATCCACCTTCTTTTCTTCCAGTATTTTCAGGAGATACTCCCCGTTTTTGGCATCAAATTCTGACATCATCCAGCGGTTCAGTCTATAGCATGCCGTTATGATGATTTCCTGAAGGTCTTCTGGCAAGGCCTGATATTTTGTATTGTTCACGATCATCTCCAGTACCGGCCCCGGCTCATGCCAGCCTGGATAGTAGTAGTATTTGGCCACCTGATGGAGCCCCATTTTATAGTCGTGATACGGGCCAATCCACTCAGTGGCATCAATCACACCACGTTCCAGATTGGTATAAATCTCGCCACCAGATACGAGCATCGGTGTCCCCCCTGCTTTGGCAAATACTTTTCCTCCCAGTCCAGGCATGCGCATTTTCAATCCCTTAAGGCTTTCCAGAGAATTCACTTCTTTATTGAACCAACCACCCATTTGCACTCCGGTGTTGCCACAGATAAAAGGTTTTAGATCAAAAGGCGCGTACAGCTCATCCCAAAGTTTCTGGCCACCTCCCGAAATGATCCACGAGCCCATTTGTTGAGCGTTCATCCCAAAAGGCACGCAGGTAAAAAAGGGTGCTGCCGGAAGTTTACCCGCCCAGTAATATGCCGCTCCGTGGTTCATCTCAACGGCTCCATTGCTCACTGCATCAAAGCCCTCCAGGGCCGGTATGAGTTCTCCACCTCCATAGACAGTGATTTCCATCCGACCACCAGACATCTTCCTCACCCATTCGGCCATCATTTTGCAGCCCTCACCCACCACGGGAAAGTTTGGGGGCCAGGTAGTGGTCATTTTCCACCTGTAGGTATTGTTGAAATTGATGTTGATGGATTTTTTTTCTTCAGGCGTGCAGGCTGCCAGTCCAATTGTGCCCACCATGGCCATGGACCCACCTATTTTTTTCACAAAGTCACGGCGGTCCTTATTTCCTTTTTTGGATGTCATATTGTGGTGAAGGTTATCTTATTCCTTTTCAAATTCCAGGAACCAATTGTATAAGTCATCCCCGGCATAGATGCGGGTCCAGGCATCATGACCCATGTCCTCATGCACCGTAAATCTTAGTTCTTTTAGACCCAATTCCTCCAGCTTGTTGATACCGGCATAGAAATATTTAGCCCTGACCACCGGATCTCTACCTCCTGCAAAGGCCCATACGGGAATTTGATTTTTGGCGATGGGTTCCATGAGGCCGGGGTGTCCCCAGCCCACTACAGGCGCAACTGCTGCAAAAAGATCGGGGTGCTTGCTGGCCATATACCAGCTGCCAAACCCACCATAGCTGAGCCCTGAGAGGTACAGCCTGGAAGCATCGGCTTTATAGTTGGTCAGCACATGATCAATCATCCAGAGGAGGTCATCTTCCACCATTGGCCACCCTACTGGAAGGCCTTCCACTCCAACATTGAAAGAGGTGTCCTGAGGATCGCCGCTCATGATTTCAGGTGTGGGAAACTTTCCTGGACGAGGAGGCACGCCTGTTTCCAGTCGCTGAGGTATTTGATCAGGAGTACGATTTCTAATATAGTCCGCCAGGCTATCCATCCCATACATGGGGAGCTGTGGTACAATTAATATAAAGGGCAATTCTTTTTTCTGGGCCCAAACTTCATAAAGGGGGCCGTGAGCTTTCACATAGTCCAGCTCGGCTTTCCCGTCACCCCGTTCTCCGTTTCCATGTAGGAAAAGCAATACCGGAAAATCCCTTTCGGACTCTTCGTAGCCTGCAGGCAGGTACACGAAGAAATCACGTTCCACCTTCATGGCGGTGCTCTGATAAGGCACTCGTAGGAGCTGATCCGGCGTAGTTGATTTGGGCTGGCAGCTGGCCAGCAGGGCTATAGCCAACACGATGCATAGATTCTTCATGATTATTGGATCTGTGAACTTAAAACTGGATGATTTTGAAAAATACAGGAAAAAAATCTATTGTGAATAATTAATCATGTGGCTGACCCGAAAATTCAGACTGATCTTGGATTATGCTGCCTTCTTGGCTTCTTTTTGCTGAAAGAGGAGTGTTTCCCTGTCATTTTGTCTTGAAATAGTCCAATTTGCTCATTGGAATAGCATTTGTGAATCAGCAGATACAAGACAGTAGTTAAATGTATTAATCATACGAAGATGAACTTCAATAACTATACTATAAAATCACAGGAGGCCCTACAAAAGGCTACGGAAATAGCCAGCGGTGGTGGTCAGCAAGTCATCGAAACCGGTCACCTCATGAAGGCGATCCTGGTGTCAGATGAAAACCTGATCTCATTTTTGCTGAAGAAGCTGGGAGCCACAAGGCAGCTGCTAGATGGTAAGCTGGATGAGCTCATCAATACCTATCCTAAGGTTTCAGGTGGTCAACCTTACCTATCCAGTCAGGCACACCAGGCCTTACAAAAAGCTGAGAAGTACCTCAAGGATTTTGGAGATGAGTATGTGGCCGTGGAGCATATTATTTTGGGCCTTCTTGCCGGGGGTGATAAGACTGCCCAGGTGTTGAAGGATGTAGGGTTTGAGGAGAAGCCACTCATCAAGGCGATCAAGGAACTACGTGGAGGAGATAAGGTTACTGACCAGAATGCTGAGTCTAAATATCGGTCTTTGGAGCGCTATTCCATTAACCTCAACGAGCTGGCCAAAAAGGGTAAGATTGATCCGGTAATTGGGCGAGATGAAGAAATCAGGCGCATGCTCCAGATCCTGGCCAGGAGGACCAAAAACAATCCCATCCTGCTAGGAGAGCCCGGAGTGGGAAAAACGGCGATTGTGGAGGGAATGGCGCAGCGAATTGTGGACGGAGACGTGCCTGAGACGTTAAAATCCAAGGTCATTATTTCTCTGGACATGGGACTGCTGGTGGCAGGAGCCAAATACAAGGGAGAGTTTGAGGAGCGTCTAAAAGCCGTGATCAAAGAGGTGACAGATAGCGATGGTGAGATCATCTTGTTCATAGATGAGATTCACACCCTGATCGGTGCCGGAGGAGGTGGCGAAGGAGCCATGGATGCCGCCAATTTACTGAAACCAGCACTTGCCCGCGGAGAACTCCATGCCATTGGAGCCACTACGCTCAAGGAGTATCAGAAATATATAGAAAAGGATAAAGCGCTGGAGCGTCGGTTTCAGTCTGTGATCGTGGATGAACCATCTGTTCCAGATGCCATCTCTATTCTTCGGGGTATTAAGGACAAATACGAAGTACACCATGGAGTAAGGATAAAGGATGATGCGGTCATAGCGGCGGTAGAGCTTTCCAACAGGTACATCTCTGATCGGTTTTTACCGGATAAGGCCATTGACCTGATGGACGAGGCAGCTTCTAAGCTTCGGATAGAAATAGACTCACTGCCTGAGGAATTGGATGAGTTGAACCGGAAAATCATGCAGCTCGAGATCGAGCGGGAGGCTATTCGCAGGGAAAAGGATAAGCAGAAGGAGAATGAGCTGAGCAAGGAGATTGCAGACCTTACAGGCAGGCGAAATGAGCTGAAAGCCAAGTGGGAAAACGAAAAGGCGGTAATCCAGGGATTGCGTTCGGAAAAAGAGAATATAGAACGATACAAGACCGAGGCTGAGCAGGCAGAGCGCTCTGGTGATTTTGGTCTGGTAGCAGAGATCAGGTATGGTAAGATCGTAGAGTCAGAAAAGAAACTAGAAGCCTACAAGCAACAGCTTTCGGACATGCAGGGTGAAAAATCTCTGCTAAAAGAGGAAGTGGACAGTGAGGATATTGCTGAAGTGATCGCCAGATGGACGGGAATACCAGTGTCTAAAATGCTCCAGAGTGATCGGGAAAAACTCTTGCATTTGGAGACAGAGCTGGGTAAACGGGTAGCAGGTCAGGAGGAGGCCATTATGGCCGTGGCTGATGCGGTTCGCAGAAGCAGGGCTGGTCTGCACGACCCCAAAAGGCCCATCGGATCGTTTATCTTTTTGGGTACCACGGGAGTAGGTAAGACCGAGCTGGCCAAAGCACTGGCTGATTACCTTTTCAATGATGAGAACGCCATGGTGCGCATAGATATGTCTGAGTACCAGGAACGTCACGCCGTGAGTAGACTTATAGGTGCACCTCCAGGATATGTAGGCTATGATGAAGGTGGACAGTTGACCGAATCAGTCAGGAGAAAACCTTACAGTGTGATCCTGCTTGACGAAATAGAAAAGGCGCATCCTGATGTGTTTAACATCCTGCTGCAGGTGCTGGATGATGGGCGACTGACGGACAATAAGGGCCGGTTGGCCAATTTCAAGAATACAATTATCATTATGACCACCAACATCGGTTCAGGTCTGATTCAGGAGCGGTTTGAAAACCTGACGGATGAAAATGCTGAAGGATTGATTGAAGAGACCAAAAAAGAAGTTTTTGAGTTACTCAAACGATCTGTGCGTCCGGAATTCCTGAATCGTGTGGATGAAACCATCATGTTCAGACCGCTGAGTAAGGCAGATCTGAGAAAGATTGTTGCGATCCAGTTTAAGCTGATTCAGAAAAGACTGGAAGAGAATGGCATCAAGATCGAAGCGGATAACAAGGTGCTGGATCACCTGGGTAAGATTGGTTTCGACCCTCAGTTTGGAGCCCGACCCCTTAAGCGTGTTTTGCAGCGAGAGATTCTCAATGAGCTATCCAAGGATATTCTCAGTGGGAAGATTCTAAAGGATGCCGTAATCGGTGTTACTTTATCTGAAAACAACACGATAGAGTTTATTAACCTCGATGAGGTAGAAGTTGAGTAAAATTTACCTGAAGCCAGCCTTCGAAGCTGGCTTCTTTTTTTGCACCTATGTCCGCAAATAGATTTTCATCACTTATGCATACGGTTCGCAGGTTTCTCTGGGTATGCACCATTGGGTTTATGATTGCCTGGCACAATGTGTATTTTCAGGATGATCGCTTGCGTGAGGAGGACCGGATCGAGCAGACACAGTTGGAAGAGGACGAGGAGAAAGAGGCCGGGGACTTTGATTGGGAATCGGATCTGGCTTGATGTTTTTTCAAAGCGGGTTTCATGGAAAATCAATAAATTAAGAAGTTGAAAATTGATTGATCACCCACTAACCCAAACCCATGAAACGACGCACATTTGTCAAAAACACCGCACTGGCTGCCGGAGCACTCTCTTTTCCTAACATTCTCAGAGGCGGGATCAACCAACACAATAAGATCAATATTGGGGTAATTGGTTGCAATGGCATGGGATGGTCCGATACCAATTCCCTGCTAAAAATGCCGGAAGTGGACCTGGTGGGTATTTGCGATGTGGATGAGGGTGTGATTGCGAAAAGGCTGGTGGATTACCAAAAGCTGAGAACCAACAAACCCACACAATATGGAGACTATCGGGAGCTTCTCAATGATAAGAAACTAGATGCAGTAGTCATCGGCACCCCTGATCACTGGCACTGCAAGCAAATGGTGGATGCCGTGCGAGCTGGCAAGCATGTATATGTAGAGAAGCCAGTGGCCAATACCATTGAAGAGTGCGGAATCATGGTAGACGCTGCCCGTGACACAGGCAAGGTGGTGCAGACTGGTCAGTGGCAGCGGAGTGGTCCGCATTATCGGAAGGCCAGAGAGATTGTGCAGTCGGGAGTTCTGGGCAAGATCAGGGTGGTGAAGACCTGGGCATATCAGGGCTGGATGGGTGCCATTCCGGTGGTATCTGATGGGCCGGTGCCAGAGGGGGTAGATTATAAAACATGGCTCGGTCCTGCCCCAGCCAGACCGTTCAATCAAAACAGATTTCATTTCAATTTCAGATGGTTTTGGGACTATGCCGGAGGGCTGATGACCGACTGGGGCGTGCACGAAATAGACATTGCCCTTTGGATCATGGAGGAGAAGGCCCCGATCTCGGTGGTGGCTTCCGGAGGCAAGCTGGCCTATCCTGATGATGCTTCCGAAACGCCAGACACCCTGCAGGCGATCTATCAGTATAAAGACTTCAACATGCTGTGGGAGCACGCCACCGGTATCGATTATGGGCCATACGGTCGCCGTGAGGGCATAGCTTTCATTGGCAACAATGGCACCTTGGTGGTGGATCGATCCGGTCTGGAAGTTCTCGTGGAACGCGAATCAATCGGATACTCTAACAAAGGGGAATCAAAAATGAGCCCTGTTGCGCCGGTGACCAAACCTGACGCAGAGAATTACCTGGACATGCACACGCAGAACTTTGTGGCAGCTATGAAAGCCAACGATCCAGGGCTGCTCAATACACCGATCGATTCAGGGAGTATAGCCGCCATCAATGCGCAAATGGGAAATATAGCTTTTAAAACCGGAGAGAAGGTCTATTGGGACCAGGAGGCAGGGAAGTTTAAGAACAACCCGGAAGCCAATCAATACCTGATGGCCAACTACCAGAATGGCTGGAAGGTGAGTAGGTAGATTGGTTGGCAGTGCAGCGACCTTGACTTAATCAGTCATAATGATAGCGACAGGCATAAATCAGTAATTCATCCCCGCTTACCCGATAAACAAGTCGGTGCTCTAAATCAATCCGTCTGGACCAATGTCCGGCAAGATCATACCTAAGGGGCTCGGGCTTGCCAATGCCGTCAAACGGTGTTCTTTTGATGACTTTAATAAGGTCATTGATTTTTTTGACCATCTTTCTGTCAACCTTTTGCCAATAGACATAGTCCTCCCAGGCATTTGCTGTGAAAACCAGCGTCACTTTAGTTGTTCAGGGTTTGGCTTGTGGGTTTTACCTGATTTCATTTGCTCGATGGACTCATAAAGGCGATCGGCATTTTTTCTGGAATTGAGTAAGTGCAGGGTCTCCATGATAGAGTTGTACTCTTCGAGTGAAATTAATACCGTGCCTTTCCCGCTTTTCCTTTTGATCACTAAGGTTTCATTATCTTCTTCAACATGATCAAGGTATTTTTTCAATCCCGCTCTAAACTCTGAATAATTTGCTGCTATCATCTTTCGTCCATTTTAGTTGTACAAATATACGTACTTAATTATGGAAAGTTTGTAGGTGTTCAGAGCGGGATTGACAGAACTGAATACGCCTGATGAAGTTCTGTAGTGATCACTTTAAGTTTTTAATGTGCCAGAGAAAAAGTAATCGGTAACACCATTCGTACTTTCACAGCTCTGCCGCGTTGCTTGCCCGGATTCCATTTGGGACTGTTTTCGAGCACTCTTATGGCTTCCTCGTCACAGCCGAGTCCTATTCCTTTCAGCGTCTTTAATTCTGTGAGGGATCCGTCTTTGTCTATGATAAATTGTACATAGACAGTCCCGGTCACATCCATAGTCTTTGCCCTTTTAGGATACTTGATATTGGTGGCCACATACTCATAAAATGCAGATAACCCTCCCGGAAAGCTGGCTTGTGTCTCGATAAGCTCGCCCATATACACGTTGTTGTCCACTTCTGGCGATGGCTCTATCGGGATGTCGTCAAATGGAATGTCGTCTATGGGTTCTGTCTCTTCAATATAAGATTCCAGCTCACTGCCCTCCACGATAATGGGTGGTTGGGTGATTACCTGCTGCTTTTTCACAGGCATTGGCTCAGGTGGCTTGGGGGCCGGGATCACCGTGTTTGGCACTATATAGGCCTGTTCCCAGACAGGTTCACGAGATCCCAAATCAAGGGGCTCGTACTGGCCGCGCCATTCGAAGGCCGCTGTGACCAGCACCAGGGCGATAACCAGGCCAATGCTGAAGAATAGTGGAGTTTTAGGCTCCAGATCGTACGCTGCATTTTTCTTGAGTTCCATGAGGTAATGGTTTAGGTGAGAAAAGATTATATGTATTAAACGAAATTTTTTAGTCAGGTATTGTGGTCAATATGCGGAGCAGTGTGGTGGAGTTGCCGATTCAGGAATTACTTTTGCAGTCATGAAATTTATTGAGTTTCTCAAATCAACGGATAGTTTGACCATCCAGCTTCTGATCACAGCTGCATTGGTGCTGCTGTATGCCATCCTCAATAAAGTGACTTCCAGACTCATCAAGCGCTATGGGAAGCGAAGAGAAATATCCACACCACGCGTGGTTTATACCACCAAATATTTTCGGTTTGTGCTGGTGGTGTTTATCCTCCTGCTCTTGGGGTTGACCTGGGATATTTCATTTGAGGGGCTTTCTGTTTACTTTTTGTCATTCTTCACCGTGGCAGGCATCGGCCTGTTTGCGGCCTGGTCCATCCTGAGTAATATCACTGCGGCCATCCTGTTGTTTTTTTATTTTCCTTATCGCATTGGAGACCGGATCCGCATTGTGGATGGCGACAATTCCATTGAGGGCATTGTCAACGACCTTAACATGTTTTCCATTATAATCAAAAACGATGAAGGCCAGAAAGTGACATACCCCAATAACCTGGCTTTGCAGAAAGCGATTATTTTGATCAATGACTAATCGGAGCGAATCATTTTTATGCTTAAATTGTATTAACTAAAAAATATACTCATCATGACACACCAAGAACTAGAAAACGAGATCAAAACCCTCGAAGGCCAGCTAACCGGCGACATGTTTCAGGATATGGACATCAGAGACAAAATCCACAACCTGAAAATGACGCGGGATGGTATCAAACCGGCCAACCAGGTAATTGAATGCGTAGGATGCGGAAGCTAAGTTCTGGGAAAATATAAGCCATTAAAAAAAGGGCCTCCGATAACAATCGGAGGCCCTTTTTAGGTCTAAGAAAAACCCTGAATCCAGCGGAAACAGGCTTTATTGGGTTATCATAATAGTAAAGAAGTAGTCGTTGTTAAATGCCCGTTGGCGATTGAATTGATTCCAGTACCGGAGTGCTTTTCCCAAATCTGTAGGAAAAGCTAAAATTGATCAGGTAGTCGGCAAAAGCGGCATCACCATGTCCACCACTTTCTTTGTCTGAAAAACTTCTGGTGCGGTTTCGCTCCACGGCCACAGGTACTGTAAGATTGAAGGCCGTATTTCTGATGCCGTAGGTCAGTCCTGGCTCCAGAGAGATCGCATACCCAGGTCTTCTAAAACCTTCGTCGCCTCCTATCAGGTCACTGGAAGGCACCCCCTCCAGTCGGCCACCACCATAGAAAAACAGGCCATGTATAGGTGTCATCACCAGGGCTCCGAGCCTGGCAGCATACTGGTCTGGGACAGAGAAGTCTCTGCTTCGTCCTCTGGTTTCCAGGGTATAATATTCACGAGGATTAGAAAGATAGTAGAGGTTGGCGCTGATGACCACCCCATTGGAGAGGGTATGGTAGCCTTGCACATCCAAAGTAACTCCATAGCCCCCATCACCGGGTTGGATGGATTGATCCACACCGGAGAGGATGGTTTGATCCTTATTGTCTCCCTGGTTATAAAACTCGTCCTGAGCACGATAGTCACCCGAGGCAAATTTCATCCCCAGTCCAATAGATGCATTGGTTCCGGTACTTTCCGCAGGATCCAGTAGCCAGTAGGTCATTCCCAGCCTGATGTCAGCCAGTCCCGCACTACTGGTAGCGTGTCTGTCTCCAGCCCAAAATTCATTTTCTACAGTGGATATGTCATCTTCTTTGGGATTGCCACCATGCTCATATAGGGACGATCTGTTATGGTGCACAAAAGGGAGAGCTACATTGAGCGATAGTCGGTCTGTGAGGCCGTAGCTCATCAGGAAGTCAAGAAAAAATGAGTCATTGATCACTTCTGATCCTTCTTTTACCCGGTTAGTTTCTTCATGTTTCCCTCGGAAATGTTTGTAGGAATGAAAGTAACGGAAATTGGTTCCGGCTTGCCATTGGCCCTTTTGCAAGGAAGCTCCACCGCCCACATTGGCTCCACATCCGGAGCGTATGGCCACGCATCCTTGTGCGTGGATCTGATTGTAGGATAATAGGTACAGGCATAGGATACCTGCTATGGTTAGGTATGAATTTTTCATTGTTTAGGTTTTAGTGCATCGTACAAACACCCATCTTCAGTGAATTTTTGCCGATGAATTGATTCAAAAAAATAATAAGACGAGATATGAATCTTTAAACCTGAGGGGGTGGGGTGGTGATGGTAGAATAGCACTCTGTGAGCATGTCAGAGGTACTGAAAAATGATGTTTCTGTTAGCTTAAAAAGTTTTTCAGGAAGTAGGTCATGGGTATCAGCCAGATAATCTTTGGCAATTGACTTGAGCAAATTCACTTTTCCGGAATGCTCCGAGTCAGAAGTATTCATCATTTTTATCCAATCTGAGATGGATTGATTGAGCTCCTGCACTGCGTAATCTTCTGCCACGATCAAGTGAATGGCATCTTGAGAATATTTTTCGAGAACCGTTCTGTATTGTTTACCGTTAATGGTGATGCTACCATGCGATGGGCGATATTCGGATTGATCAGACCAATAAGGCAGCGTAATTGGGATCGAAATGTGTTTCATATCAGGAGTCACATCCACCCGCACGAGCCACTCTTCATTGATTTGCTTCATGCTATACCAATAGTAACCCAGATACCCTATATGGTAGAGTAGGAAGAGTGTAAGAAAGCCTAAAGCAATGAGTCTTTTCACGGTGTGGCCTGAATCCAACTCGAAAGATAATAAAAAATGTTTGAGACTTGAAAATTTCAACAAGGCTGGGTCCAGCACATTCAACCTCGCTGGTCACGTTTAAACTCGGTGAGTTTGGCCAGCAGATCTTCCCGAATTAGATAAAGAGGCGTTTTGTCCAGATAATCCAGAGAATAGTCACAGTAAAAAATGAAATCCGTGAGTTCGTTACCTTCCAGTGCCGTTACTTCATGTACCCATTCCCTGGAAAATTTGGCAGATACACGTTGCTCTCTGTGTTCATTTTGGATGACCCGGTGATATTTCCGCTTCTCCTTTTCCTGCTTGCTGAAATTGTAGTACATGGCAGAGAGTGGATGTGTGGCCATGTATAATGGATTTTTGATCGTTTTCTCATTGAGCATGGGGTCTTCTTTGGCCACAGGCAAGGGCATCCCATGATACCAGAAGGAGGTGTCTTCGGGCTGGTAGTTGAGTATTTTTCTTTTGAATATCTCTTCTGTGGGAATGTTTTGTACGATGACGTCATTCAGCAAAAGGGTATCCTGGGGAAGGGCTAGGCTAATTTCCTTGTCCAGCCACTCCTGCCGGGCGATCCAGCCAAGTGTTTGATATCCCACAATGGAAAACACGATGGTATCACCTACACTCGCCGGAATGCGGAACCGGCCCTGGACATTGGTGACGGTGAGCTGATTGGTGGAGTAGTTGGTTACATGTGCAAACTGCACCGGTTGGCGAGTGGCTGAGTCCACCAGCACTCCAATAACGGGGTGCTCGTCCTGTGCCACGGTTTTCAGTACCAGCGACATTAAAATTACCAGAAACAAGAACGTCGGTTTCACAGCACAAAGGTCTGACAAAAAGATGACAGGAAACCGGAATTAGGATTTTTTAACATTTACGACTACTCCACGATCAGATAGCTCTGTCTGAAAACGGGACTCCCATCTGAGGTAAGACCCTGCACTTCTATCAGGTACTCGGCATCTTCGTCGGAGGTGAAAAAACTGAAAGTGGCGGTTCCGTTCTGATCGGTTTGAACCGCAGGGTTCCAGTACAGGGTGGCCCGGTAATCTGGTTTTTCTTCAGTGATCACATCATAATTTGGGCTGTAAAACTCTCGTGGCTGATAATATCCGGGGAGTTTGAAGTTGGTGATCCCCACTACATCCAGATTGGCATAGGATTGCTCGCTGCGTGGATATATGGCGATCACGCCACTGGCACCTACAGCCCCGAATATAGAAGCCTTGGCGCCCGTGAAGTAGTCTATGGAACCAACATCGCTGGGCGAAAGGTCCTGCATGACAAACTCCTTGTCTACCTGCATACCGTCATAGAAAAAAGCAACTGTATTGCTCCCTGAAAAGGTGGAGGCACCACGGCTTTGCATGGTGGTGGTGTTAAACCCTGGAATCTGGAGTGCATTGAAGACATCAGCCATACTGGCAGCGCCCAGACGAGGGTCCACCGGCATAGAATCCAACTCCACCCTTGTGGTGGGGTTGTTGTACATCAGCGCTCGGCTGCTTACCGGATCGTCATAAGGGTTTTTGGATGACTTAAATTCAAAGGCATCCAGCATGATGGCACCACCTTCTGAAAAGGCCGCCTCAATCTCTCTTATCCTGTTCATTTGCGCTTCCGCATCTGAGATGGCATCATCCATTTCCGCTTCTGGAATGGGGACTAGTGGGATTACCACAGGAGGAATTTTTCTTTGGTTCACTTTGATGTAGTAAGCATCGTTTTTTTCCTTAGTGGGGTCCTTTTTGGCCTTTTTTCCGGGTTTTTGGGCCTGCAGGATAATGGATACAGTATCCTGAAAATCCAGGCCAGCGAACTGAAACCTACCGTCCTCCCCGGTTTCTACAGTAGCGTTGATCAGTGGGTTTTCGAGTACCGTCAGGCTGACGTTGCCGGGGGCGGAGTGCTGTCGGTTGTAATACTTAAAGAGCTGCCCGCTGATACTCTGATGTTGCTCCAGAAAGTGCTGGATTTCGGGTAAATCCTTGTTGATCACTGTGGCCCATTTGAAACGTCTCCATCCTTGTGTAAGTAGTAAATTATTGAGCGCTTCCACTTTTTCCATGTCCACATCAGCAAAATAATACTGTGGCATTTCTATGTGCCCCTTTAGGTCTGAGGATAAAAGGAGGTGGGTTTGAATAGTGTTTTTCATTGGGAGATCCAATGAAGCCTTGAACACGGAAACCGACAAATCTGCCAGGCCATTATATTCTCCGAGGTGATCCATGGACAGAGAAACGCTGGTTTTACTCCGGTTCGCATTTTTTTCTGTGTTTTCAATAGTCAACGTGGGGTCACCCTGACTCATGATGAATGAAAGCCGCTCAGCAATGGCCAGTCCGTTAGCATCGAACAGCGTAAAATAGACCACTCCGGTAGGCAGGTTCGCGGTAGAAAAGGAGGAGTACATGTAGCTGTTGGTAGGATCAGGTTTCAAAAGCATGACGGCTTTGCCACGCTGGTAGCCCAGCAGGAAGTGATTTTCGAGAGAATAGTCTTTGGTCAGGACCTTGAGGGTCATTTTTTCCAGGGCGGGAGTTACCTGAATAATGGCTCCGTTTGGGCGTACTGTTGGAAGGGGAAATTCGAAAACGGAGCCCTGATACGAAACACGCGCTGTGTACGTTCGCTCGATAGTCGGGATTAGTTTAAAGGAGCCCATGCCTGCAAACTGGCTTTGAAAATCAGTGATTTTGTTGGCCTGATCATCCACGATTTCTCCTGAAATGCTTACACCAAGGCCCTTTTCGTTGATGGCTTTGAACCCCACCGAGGTGATCAACCCGCTAACCAAATACCCGCTTTCAGGAAAGAATTGTACATCAAAGGCTGTCGGAGGATCTTCAGCCTTAGGGTATGCTACCCATTTGTTAATGATTTTGAGCGGTTGGGTATAGAGCAGTGACCGATCAAAATTGAGCATATAATTGGTATATGCCTTCAGAAAATAATCCCCATCAGGGAGGGAGTCGCTAAGGTCTATTTCGGCAAACCCGCTGCCATTTTCCAGCTTGAGAACGCGGGAATATAGTATGCGCTGATTCTGATCAATGAGCTCTACATTGAGTACTTTGCTCAGTTTACTGGCTTTCAAGGTGTTGGCATCCGTCAGGTAGGCTTTAAACCAGAGTGTCTCTCCGGCAGCGAGGATCTGCTTGTTGGTATGCAAAAATACTTTTTCCTGGGGTCTGAGTTCCAAATATTCGGTGAGCTCATCTACGACCAGTGTTTCGATGGGCTGTGCGAAATGGTAGGTAGCGTGTAGCAGAAAAATCGTCAGGGCAAAAAATTTTCTCATCTATGAGGCGTTAGATGGCATAATATTAACCAAAGTGTAACCTATTTGGGAAGTAAATGGGGTGAAAAACCTCAAAAAAAGTACTCCAGGATTAAATCGCGAGGTTTTCTATTTCAGAAAAGGTAAGAGTAGGTTGGTTAATCAGGGTGGTGTCGGTACCTATTTCGATGGAGTTAGACTTCCAGGAGTCTCCAAAACGTGAAGGTTTGATCAATTTGACCGGTAGGCCTTCGCTCAATAGCGTGAGCCCTACGATCTGAATGTCTTCCAATTTGACATTTTCCCCAAAGTAAATGGCGTTTGATTGATAGTTGGCAAGCTCAGGATCTACCGGACGTTCGTGAATATAAAATCCCAATTTTTGAAGTGCATAAGCGCTGTTGCCATCAGGAGCATGTTGGTAGTATCGGATTACTATGTCAGTTCTTGCCTTGTTAGGGGGTAGTTGGCTTAGGACTTCTGCTTGATAGTTAGCTTTCAAAGTTTGAAAAAAATTGCTCTTTGATGAGCTCTGTACCTCAGAAGTTTCCTTGGCTTCCTTTTCTGCATCTCCTGTCGGGCTTTCAAATTCCGGCTGATCTTCAGGTATAGTCTCAGGTTTTATGGCAGGTTCGGCGGTTTCACCATGGCTTTTTACACTGCTTTCCACTTTCGGCTTTTGATTGAGTCGATGTTCGTCAGGGGCATAGTGGAATCCAAAAAAACGATCGAGGACAAAAAGGATGAGGAAAGTAGAAGCAAGGAATAAACTATAGGATATAAACCGATAGCGATGTTCAGGTTCCATAGGTTATGTAGTTTTTCCTAAATTTAGCAATTATCTGCTTAGAAAACCTATCCCAATTTATACCTACACACAGAACCAAATAAAAAGGGTGCCCATGTGGACACCCTTCTCATAATGATTGTTCTTTCGCTTATCAGGCTTTTACTGCCTTAGCGTCTTTTTTAGTATTGAGATCTATGACCACTGGTGTGGCGATGAAGATCGAAGAATAAGTACCAATAAGGATACCGATCAACAATGCAAAAGAGAATCCCTTCAAAGCAGCTCCACCGAAGATGAAAAGTACCAGTACCACGATAAGTGTGGTGATAGAGGTAATCAACGTACGGCTAATGGTGCTGTTGAGTGACTCGTTGAATACTTTCTTCATTTCGCTACCGGTTTTGATACCCAGGTTCTCCCTGATTCTGTCAAATACTACCACAGTATCGTTAATCGAGTAACCAATGATGGTAAGTATGGCAGCGACAAAAACCTGATCTACTTCATAGGTAATCCCAAAAAGTGAGACAATTGCAAAGGCTGAGAGCACAAAAAGTGTATCGTGGAACAGTGCTACGATCGCACCCAACCCAAACTGCCACTTACGGAAACGAATGAGTATATAAAGGAATATGGCGATGAGAGCGAAAAGGGCTGATTCATAGGATGAGTTTTTGATGTCATCGGCTATGGTCGCGCCCACTTTGGAAGAGCTACTGATCGTAAATGAATCCGGGCCCAGGTCAGCATTGGTGCTGTAGGTAAGTCCAGAGGCAGTTATTCCCTCTATCAGAGCATTCTTTACTTTAAGATCTGCAGCATCGGTTTCATCATCTATCAGGTATGACGTGGTGATTTTCATGATGTTGTTGGCTCCATAGGTTTTCACCTCGGTACCCTGATTGTCAAAGTAAGGGGCCACAGAAGCTTTAAGTGCTGAAGGTACAGCGGCCTCAGTGAAAGTCACCACATACGAGCGACCACCTTTGAAATCCACACCCAGTGTAAGTCCTTTGATGAAAATAGCCACAATACCCACGGCAATAAACGTCGAGCTGAAGATATAAGCCATTTTACGCTTGCTCAGAAAATCGATATTCAATCCTACCAATGCATTTCTGGAGAAGGCATTGGCAAATGAAAGTTTAGAGTTGTCTCCTTTCTTAGAGAAGGCTTCCACAATCACACGGGTGATGAATACCGCACTGAAGAATGAACAGGCAATACCGATCATCAAAGTGATCGCAAAGCCTTTCACAGGTCCCTGTCCCAGTATGTAGAGAATCATCGCTGTGATGAATGTGGTCACGTTGGCATCTATGATAGAACTGTATGCTTTACTATATCCTGTGCTTATCGCTGCTTTCAGCCCTGAGCCGTTTCTAAGCTCTTCCTTGATACGCTCAAAAATAAGTACGTTGGCATCAATGGACATACCGATGGTCAATACGATACCGGCAATCCCTGGCAGTGTGAGTGAAGCACTCAGCTGTGCCAAAATCCCCATGATAAAGAAGATGTTGAAGAACAATGCCACGTTGGCAATGAGACCTCCTTTGGCGTAATAGAAGACCATGAAAATGATCACAATACCCAAACCAGCCACAATGGAAATTATCCCTTGCTCCTGAGCTACTTTACCCAGGGTAGGTCCGATCACCACGTCTTCCACGATGGTGGTAGGCGCTGGTAGTGCACCAGCTTTCAGGATATTGGCCAAATCTTTGGCTTCTTCAATGGTGAAGCTTCCAGAGATCGAAGAGTTTCCGTTCGGGATTTCACCTTCCACATTGGGTGCAGAGTATACATAGTTGTCCAGTACAATGGCAATTCTTCTTCCCACATTGCTGGCGGTCAGTCGTCTCCATGTTTTGGCTCCTGCGGCACTCATTTGCATACTCACAGCGGGTCTTGAGCGCTGATCCAGGTCTTGTCTGGCGTCTGTGATGACTTCACCTGTAAGTGGCGCTTTGCCCGTGCGGGAAGTTCTGATCGCATGTAGCTCCAGTAGCTCAGGAGAACCTACTGCTTCGCTCTTGATGGCCTTCACAGACCAGAGGAACTTTACATTAGAAGGAATGACTGACTTCACATCCTCTCTTTGGAGGATTCTGTTGATGGTAGAAGTGTCTTTCACATCGTAAACCAGTCCGTACTGAGACTTGATCAGAGAAAATAAGGGCGAAACCTGGCTGTTGAGTGCCGAGTCAAGGTTGCTTGCGGCTGAGTCACCTTCTGCCAGCGCAGTGGTGTCCGCAGTGTCTGATGCATTGTCATCCTCAGTAAGGAGTGATAGGTCTTCCTGCACCGTTTCAGTGCTGGCCGTCAGGTCTTCAGGATTCAAAGTAGCTTTTTGCTCTTTTACCAATAGGTCATTGATGGCCTGAAGGGTTGGCGAAATCTCATTGATTTCGTGTACTTCCCAAAACTCCAGCTTGGCTACACCTTGCAACAGTTTTCTTACCCGCTCAGGGTTGTCTACACCAGGAAGCTCTATCTGGATACGGCCTGTACCCTGAAGTCTTTGGATGTTCGGCTGTGAAGTACCAAATCTGTCGATACGTGTTCTCAGGATATTGAATGAACGGTCGATGGCACTTTCTACTTCGGCCTGGATGATGTCCAGTACTTCGTCATCGGTAGAGTTGAGACTGATACGGCCCCTGTTGGCAGTATTCGAAAAGATAAAAGCCAAAGACTTGTCCGGAGCGCTTGCTTTGAACACACGGTAAAACTCATCCACATAGTTGTTCTGAGTGCCACGTATGTTGGCTTTGGCAGTGATCAATGCACTTTGGAAATCAGGGTCCTGATTGTTTCCACTCAGTCCTTTAAGAATGTCCACCGGAGAAACCTCCAATGTCACGTGCATACCACCCTGAAGGTCAAGGCCAAGATTAAGCTCGGTCTCTTTGATGTCCTGATAGGTGTAGTCAAGCCCAAGCAGATTGTACACGGGCTCATTCCAAATAGAATCGAGGTATCGCTGTTTTTCAGCGAAGTTGATATTACCGCTAGCATCAGTAGTAGCTTCGGTTGCCTCCTTTTGGATCTTCTGTGCTACAAATGTGAATGACAAATAGTAGATACACAGCAAGGAGATAACGATTGTTAGTGAAACAACAAATCCTTTGTTTTTCATGGTGTTAAGTATGTTTTTTTAAGAAAAAATCGGGTAATCTAAAAAAGGCGGTTCTGGTCTGCAGTGGGCAGACTAGGGTGCGTTGGGGGAGATAATTCTTCTGAAAAGAATCTTCAGTACTTTGCTGCCAGCACATACTGCTTCCTCACCAGCGGTGATATCTTCTTCAAGACTCTCAAAGCTGGGGAGGATGTCTATGAGCAGAAATTCGTGGGTGAGGCTTACATGGGCTGTGACAGGGATTGCATCGAAAGCCCTGAGAACAGTCTCAGGTTGCTGCTCTTCTTCAGTAGGCGTATTGTCTACCTGAGCCAGCTCTTCTATATTCAGTTGTGGCGTGATAGGGGTGGTCACTGTGATGGCTAAAAAGCCCACAATTAGTCCCAGCATCACCAATGACCTGAATAAAAAGCTCGATATGTTACTTTCGCCTGGTTTCAAAGCGCGACAAAACTACTGAAATACAATTAATTACTTAGTCCAATCAGAAAATTATTGATTGACCTTCTGGCGCAGGTAAGAAACGATTACCTCCAGACCCACAGAAAAGCCGTTGTGATTAGGGATCAGCACATCTGCTTCATGTTTGAGAGGCTCTATGTACTTTTTGAAAGCGGGAGTCACATGGTGCTGAAAGCGATAAAGCACGTCACTTAGGTCATACCCACGCTCTTCGGCATCTCTGGTAATCCTCCTGGTCAGCATGAGATAGTCGGGTGCTTCAATGTAAATTTTCAGGTCCAGCAGGTCCAGTATTTCTTCATAGTAAAAAGTGAAGATGCCTTCTACCACAATAATCGGTGTGGCCTTGATGTGGATAGTTTGGGGTTTCTTTTCGTCGTTATTGAAGGTGTATTCCTGAATGATTATGTCTTCACCTTGCTTGAGCTTTCTCAGGTCATTGGAAAACCGCTCCCGATCGAGTGATTCGGGCAGGTCAAAATTTTCCACCCCTCGCTCATCCAGTGGCTGCTCTGTGCGGGGCTTGTAGTAGTTATCCAGAGAGAGTAAGCTAATTTCTCCTTCTTCAAACTTCTCCATGAGCTGCTTCAGAAACAGCGTTTTGCCTGATCCGCTTCCACCGGTGATTCCTATGATCAGAGGTTTTGACATGTTATTTAGTTTTCAAAAATTGGATGAGTTGTTCAAAGGCCCGGGCTCTGTGGGAGCGGGCATTTTTCTCAGCAGCGCTCATTTCAGCAAAAGTCCGGTCTTCACCTTCAGGTAAAAATACAGGATCATATCCAAAACCCTGTGCCCCGGTCTTTTCACGGATGATCTCACCTTTGGCAATGCCCGTAAACTGGTACTCATGGCCCTGGTTATCTATGTAGGTGATCACGGTTTTAAACCTCGCTTTTCTGTTCTCCTCGTTTTTGAGATTCGAAAGGAGTAAGTCCATATTGGCCTGGCTGTCATTGTCCGGGCCAGCATATCTGGCGGAGTACACACCAGGCGCACCACCCAGCGCCTCCACCTCCAGGCCGGTATCATCGCCGAAGCAGGCCACTCCATGCTTCTCAAATACATACCGGGTCTTCATGGCAGAGTTGCCTTCTATGGTATCTGCGGTTTCGGGGATTTCTTCCTGCAGGCCCAGGTCATCCAGACCCAATAGCTCCAGATTTTCAGGAATGAGTGCTCTTAGCTCTCTTAGTTTGTTGGTATTGTGGGTGGCAAAGTAGATTTTCATGTCCTTCACCGCACATAACTCGGGTAGATGTCAAACACCAAAACGGCATTTCGCGGGATGCCCAGGCCAAATGGAGGATTGGTGGAATAGGCCAGCCCGGATGGAATGATAATTTGCGCACGACCACCTACTTTCAAAATACCCAACACTTTGGAAAGCCCCTCGCGGTATCCGCGCTCATAGCTATAGAAGTTGGTGATGATCTCCGGAATGTTCCAGCCGTCAGCCGTGTAGGTATAGATGATCGGGTTGTAAGTAAGGTCTTCGTCGTAAGTACCATTATTGATATCCACGGTATCAATGTTGGTGGCAAACAGAAAACCGTCGGTCAGTCGGCCTGCTATAAAAAACGAAACAATGTCGTTGTGATTGATTCCGGCTCCATTGCCTGAGTCGAGTACCACATACCATACTCCTGACTCGGTAGTGTCCACATCGGTATATCCCTTGGCGTTTACATAGGCTTCCATCACCTTCAAGTCAGCTTTGAGCTGAACATCCGGATCTACGCTGGTGACGATTGTGTCCTGCCTGCAGGAGTAAAGGGAAGCGGTAATGATCATCATTACCGCTATTACTTGACCTTTTATGTTTTTCATTTCTCGCTTTTTAAAATCAGCCTGCCCCTTTGGTAAAGTTATGTGGTTATGCTTTAATCAGTGCAGGTTACTGGTTTTGACCAACTTCTAATACCTCAACGTCAAAAACAAGAATACTGTATGGCTGAATGGTAGGACCGGCGCCTCTGCTGCCATAACCAAGTGGGCTGGGGATATACAATGTAGCTTTTCCACCAGCTTTGATATAGGCGATACCTTCGTCCCATCCCGGGATCACACGTCCCTGACCAATATTGAATTTGAATGGCTGGCCACGCTCGATAGAGCTGTCAAAAGGCTCTCCGCTAAATAAACGACCAGCGTAGTGAACAGTCACCTCGTCACCTGGCTGCGCAGTTGCTCCGGTACCTTCCTGAGTAATGACGTACCTCAGACCAGACTCAGTAGTGATGGCATCAATGCCATTTTCTTCGAGATAGGCATCGATGGTTTCGCCATCAGAAACAAGCTTTTCTTCAAGAATCACTGATTCTTTGGCACGCTGCTTTTCAGTCATTTCCTGCACGTAAGCACGGTAATCTTCCTGGCTCATTTGGGCATGAAATTTCATATTGATGCTCATCACTGCAGCAGAGTCCATATCCGGAGGTAGCTGTGTCTGATAAGTTTCTTCGAATAGATTTTTGGCCGTTGTAGTGAAAAACACGCTATCACCCACTTCCATTTCTTTCAGTACCTCCTGCAGGTTGCCGGCTTTCATTTCCGGGTCAAAGGCCAAAGCCAATGGTTTTTCAGGAGTGGTTTCGGTAAGTACTTCACCATCAGCTCCCACTATTTTCAGGTATAAAACCACAATAGAATCTTTTTGGGCGCCAAGGCCGTCACCCTTCACCAGGCAGGATACTTCCACTCCGGTTTCTGTTGTAAAATCATTGTTTTTGTTGCAGGAAAATACCAGCAGCGGAAAGATCAATATCCAGATGTTTTTCATTTTGTTTTTTGGTTATGGGTTTGCTGAAATTTTGGAATCAGCGATTTAAATTTTTCTACAGTTTCCTCTAGTCCTAAATCAGAAATGCCGCCAGCGGCATTTTTGTGACCACCTCCGCTAAAGTACTCAGAGGCAATATCGTTCACAGCATAGTCGCCTACTGATCTGAATGACATTTTGACTTCACCACCTTTTTCCATGATGATGGCCGCCACCACAATGCCATTGATCGAAAGGGCATAATTGACCAAGCCTTCGGTGTCTCCGCTTTTCAAGTGAAATCGCTCGTGCTCTTCGGCACTGATCACAAAGTAGGCCACCTGATATTCAACATTCACCACCAACTTTTCCATTAGCGCATAACCAATGAATCTCAGTCGATTCAATGAATTGGTATCATAAATGAGTCGGCTTATTTTATTCACATCAGCGCCAATCTCCATCAGCTCAGCCACGGTGCGGTGGATTTTTGCGGAGGTGGAGCCGTGCTTGAACGAACCTGTGTCGGTCATGATGCCCGCATACAAGGCCTCGGCTATGGCCAAATTAATCTCTTCTTTACCATCCAGAAGCAGAATAAGGTCGTAGATCAGCTCCGCAGTAGCTGCGGCTTTGTTGTCCCAAAGTTCATAATCTGCGAACTGCTCAGGGTTCAGGTGATGGTCCACCAGCAACTTCTTAGCTTTGGAGGAGCCTACCATTTCGCCCAGCTTCTTGATCCTGTTGAGTCCGGAAAAATCCAGGCAGCAGATCAGATCTGCCTGCTCGAACAGTTCAGCAACCTGCTGATGGTTTTTCTCACCATACACCACCACCTCATCATTGCCCTCCATCCAGTGCAGGAAGTCAGGATAATCCGTAGGGGTGACCACAAGTGCCTCGTGCCCACGGTTTTTAAGAAAATGGTATAATCCCAGAGAAGAGCCCAAGGCATCAGCGTCAGGATTAGCGTGGGTGGTTATAATTATTTTCTTGGGGGTGGATAGTAATGCTTTTAAAGCGCTTAATTCCTTCATTAACAATTCTTGCCTCACCTTGGCTGTAAGTGAATCGCAAAACTCACAATAAATCAAGTAAATACAAAATGGCTGGTAAGGTGATAGTGAATAGGATAAATGTTATTTTTGCAGCCGTTTAGTAAAAGACTCAAAAAAACCAATTAAATGGCAGGAACAAGGACCTTCACAATGATCAAACCCGATGCATACGGATCAGGAAATACCGGTGCGATCACCAAAATGATTGAAGAAGCAGGCTTTGGTATCAAAGCAATGAAACTGACTCACTTATCTGCAGGCAGAGCAGGACAATTTTATGCAGTACACAAAGAGCGACCTTTTTACAATGACCTGGTCACTTATATGTCCTCTGGGCCCATCGTGGCTATGATTCTGGAAAAGGACAATGCAGTGGAAGATTTCAGAAAATTGATTGGTGCGACTAATCCAGCAGATGCTGCGGAAGGAACCATCAGAAAAATATTTGCTACTTCTATTGAGGCCAATGCTATCCACGGATCTGACTCTGACGAGAACGCAGAGATTGAGGGTTCGTTTTTCTTCTCAGGCCTGGAGAAGTTTTAATTAACTAGCAAGAAAGTATTGATTGAAAATGAAATCCCGGGCTGATCAGTCCGGGATTTTTTCTTCTTCCAGTTTTTCTACCCAGAAGTTATTGAATCCTTCGCCAATGTGAAGGGTGATGGTGCCCAGCTGGAGGAGCTCGAGGATGGCGAGGAAGTTGTAGATCACCAGAATTTTTTCGGGCTTTTCTTCCACCAAGGAGCTGAAGGAGATGCGATGATTCGGGCTGCTGTGTAGCCGCTGGATCAGATAATCCTTCTGCGTCGAAATGGTGTAAGGGTACTGTACCACCTGATGTGTAGGCCTGCTTTGATCAAATTCATACCGCTTCAGCACCTTCTGGAAAACCTTCATCAGCTTGTAAAGATCCAGATCCTGCATCTCGGCTTCCACATCAATGGACTGAGAGAGCTTTTTGATTTCTTTGAGCAGATTTCCCCTTTGTTCCCTATCCAGGCGATTGCTTTCCAGGCTGTTGAGCTCCTGAATCACCGATTTGTATTTTTTGTATTCCAGCAGGTGCTTCACCAACTCCTCTCGGGGGTCTATTTCGTTTCCTTCTTCATCCAATACCGGTCTGGGAAGTAACATCTTGGCTTTGATACGCATCAGTGTGGCAGCCACCAGTATGAATTCGCTGGCCACCTCCACATTCATCGTTTCCAGCTGATGGAGGTAATCCAGAAAATCACTGGTCACCTTAGCGATGGGAATATCATAGATGTCCAACTCGTCCCGTTCAATGAAAAAGAGCAACAGGTCAAATGGCCCCTCAAAGAGAGGAAGTTTGATCTCGTAAGTATTGGAATTTTGGAAATCGCTCACAGTAGGCCAAAGCTACTACTTCTGGCACTAATAGGAAATCTCAAAATAGTTTAGATTTGTGGAATATTTGATTCATAATTGTCTTGCCGCTAAACAATTAGAATTGAAAGTCGTTCATGAATCACCCCAAAAGATTACTATATGGAGATTAGGCCCGGAAAGCTTTTAGCGGAAATCGACAATCCCAACGACCTTAAGAAATTAGACGAGACTCAACTGGCTCAGGTGGCCGAAGAGCTTCGTGAGTACATCGTAGATCATGTCTCGGTGTATGGTGGGCATTTTGGGGCTAGTTTGGGAGTGGTAGAGCTCACTGTGGCACTCCACTACGTATTTAATACACCGGTGGATCAGCTCGTGTGGGATGTGGGTCATCAGGCTTATGGCCACAAAATATTGACCGGACGAAGAAAAGATTTTCATACCAACAGACTTTACAATGGCCTTTCAGGTTTCCCTAAAAGATCCGAAAGTGAGTATGACACCTTTGGGGTGGGCCACTCTTCCACCTCCATTTCTGCCGCTTTGGGTATGGCGTTTGGGTCAGACTATAAAGGGGAGAAGGAAAAGCACCACATAGCAGTCATTGGTGATGGAGCGATGACCGGAGGGATGGCATTTGAGGCCATGAATCACGCCGGAGATTCTAATAAAAACCTCTTGATTATTCTCAATGATAATTGCATGTCCATAGATCCGAATGTGGGTGCACTGAAGGATTATTTAACAGACATTACTACCTCACCTACCTACAATAAGATCAGGGATGATGTGTGGAAGGTGCTTGGAAAAATCAGCAAGTTTGGACCCAATGCCCGTGAGATTGTTGGGAACATTGAGAACAGCATCAAGTCCTTGCTGCTGAAGCAAAGTAACCTCTTTGAGTCCTTGAACTTAAGGTATTTTGGCCCGGTGGATGGTCATGACATCAACCACCTCGTTCATGTATTGCGGGATTTGAAGGACATTCCCGGCCCCAAGATTTTACACTGTGTAACAGTGAAGGGGAAGGGTTTCAAACTGGCAGAACAAGACCAGACCAAATGGCACGCCCCGGGGAAATTTGATAAAATCACCGGAGAAATACGAAAAACAGTAGTCACAGAGCCCAAACCACCGAAGTACCAGGACGTATTTGGGCATACCATGGTAGAGCTGGCCGAGCAGAACAACAAGGTAATGGGTATTACACCCGCCATGCCCTCCGGCTCTTCCCTCAATATCATGATGGACGCCATGCCTGATCGTGCATTTGATGTGGGCATTGCGGAGCAGCATGCAGTTACTTTTTCAGCAGGACTGGCTACTCAGGGGATGGTTCCTTTTTGTAATATCTACAGCTCATTTATGCAGCGCGCCTATGATCAGGTGATCCATGATGTGGCTATTCAGAAGCTCCCCGTGGTTTTTTGTCTTGATCGAGCAGGTATTGCCGGTGCTGATGGTCCTACCCATCATGGCGCTTATGATCTCGCTTATATGCGCTGTATCCCAAACATGGTGGTTGCTGCCCCTATGAATGAGCAGGAGCTCCGAAATCTGATGTACACGGCCAGTGAGTTTAAAGACGGTCCTTTCACCATCAGGTATCCAAGAGGCCAGGGCGTGATGCCGGTATGGCGAACCCCACTGGAGCAACTGGAAATCGGTAAAGGCAGGTTATTGCGTGCCGGAGAAGAGGTGGCCATTCTCACCATTGGTCATATTGGCAATTATGCTTTGAAAGCATGTGACGAGCTGGAGAAACAGGGAATTCGGGTGTCTCATTATGACATGCGTTATGTGAAGCCATTGGATGAAGCGCTGCTGCATCAGGTTTTTGAGAAAAATAAGAAAGTCATTACCGTAGAAGATGGGTGTTTGCCCGGAGGATTTGGCACGGCCATATTGGAATTTATGGCTGATCATAACTACCACGCAAAGGTGATCCGACTGGGAATTCCTGATCGCATTGTGGAGCATGGTGAGCAGGACGAACTCTATCAGGAGTGTGGCTACGACGCTGAAGCCATACTGCAGGCCACATACAAGTTACTCGAACTAAGTGCGGTAGTCTAACTGCAAACAACCCCCATCCGTCGAGAAATGGGATGGGCAATCGTCAGATTTCTTGTATATTCTGTTCCAATTTAAATGGGAACATTGAAAAGAAATCAAATACATAAGATTGGCTTTCTTGTTACTGGCCTGGTTTTCTGGCTACTGATGACTGCTTGTACCACATCCAGCAGTAGTAAGAAAGAAAAGGATCCCAACAGCGAACCTCCCGAAAAAGTAGTGGACTTAGATCTGGATAAGATCAAAGAGCGTGGCTACATCACGGCCATCATGGACAATAGCTCCACAGGGCTTTTCATTTATCGGGGCAATACCATGGGCTATGAGTATGAGCTCCTCAAGGCTTTTGCCAAATCTCAGGGGTTGGAGCTTCGGATCAACGTGACCCCAAGCCTGGAGGAGGGCTTCCGAAAGCTGAATGCTGGAGAAGGAGATGTCCTGGCCTATAACCTCACGGTAACAAAAGACAGAAAAAAGCGCATAGCCTTTACCCATTATCACAACCTGGTGAAGATGGTCCTGATCCAGCGTAAGCCAGATAATTGGCGAAAAATGAAACTCCATGAAATCGAAAAGCAACTCATTAGAAATCCGGTTGAGCTCATAGGGAAAGAAGTGGTGGTTCGGCATCATTCATCCTATTTTGATCGGCTACAAAACCTGTCCAACGAGATTGGGGACGACATCATCATTATCGAAGACTCACCTGAAGTGGAGACTGAGGCGATCATCCGAAAGGTGGCAGAAGGCGAAATTGACTTTACCGTGGCAGAAGAGGACATAGCGTTGGTTAATTCCACCTACTATCCCAATCTGGACATCAGGACTGCCGTGAGCTTCCCTACACAGATTGCCTGGGGGGTTCGAAAAAATGGCGACCAATTACTTTCAGCTTTGAATGCCTGGATTATCGAAATGAGGAGAACTTCTGAGTATTATACCATTTACAATAAATACTTCAAAAGCAGGAAGGCTTCTCTGAAGCGGACTCAAAGTGAATACTATTCCCTGGGCGGAGGCAAACTTTCTCCATATGATTCTTTAATCAAACGCTCAGCCGCAGAACTGGAGTGGGACTGGAGGCTTTTGGCGGCTCAGATTTATAAGGAATCAAGATTTGACCCCAATGCCGAGTCATGGGCTGGTGCAGTGGGCTTGCTACAGCTCCTCCCGACCACCGCAGAAGAATATAATGTGACCATGCTCGAGGATCCTGTCCAAAACCTCTATGCCGGCACTCAGCACATCAAATGGCTTCAATCCTATTTTTCTGATGTGATCATCGATCCTTTGGAGCGGGTGAAATTTATCCTGGCGGCCTACAATGTGGGTCATGGTCATGTGATGGATGCCATCAGACTCACCGAAAAATATGACGGAAATCCCCAGCTTTGGGAGGATGTGAAGGAGTATCTGCTGAAAAAATCGAACAGTAATTATTTCAATGATCCTGTGGTGCAATTTGGCTACTGCAGGGGCATAGAGCCCGTCACCTACGTCACCACCATCTTATCAATTTTTAAAAACTACAAGATACTTTTCCCGGAAGGCCCGGAGGTCAAAGCGGAATCACCAGTACTTAGCGAAAATATTTAGCCACCAGTTTGGCTGAAGATAAACTCATGGGAATTCCCCCACCGGGGTGCACACTGCCTCCACAAAAGTAAAGCCCCTTCACCCGCCTGCTTTTGTTGGCATGTCTGAGGAAGGCAGCAAAAAGATTATTAGAGCTATTCCCATACAGGGCGCCCAGTGCTGAGCTGGTTTTTGACTCAATGGTACGTGGGTCCAGTATTTCCTCCACTTCGATGAGCGGTGCAATGTCTTCCCCCAGAGTTGCTGTGATCTTATTCAGTATGTTTTTTCGCGCCTCAGTGATCAGTTCCTCCCAGTTCTGACCCTGGTTGTTCGGTACGTTAATCATTGTGAACCAGTTTTCGCCGTGCTCCGGCGCATCCGATGGCTCATACCTGGAGGTAATATTTATATAGACCGTGGGGTCATGAAAGATGACCCCTCTTTGGAAAATATGCTCGAACTCGGCCTTGTAGTCTCTACTGAATAAAATGTTGTGCAGATCTAGTTGAGGAAATTTCTTGCCCACTCCCCAGTAGAAGATCAAGGCTGAGCTTGATTTGGGTTGGTTTAGCAGAAACCTTGGCGCTTTGAGGTCCGGCATCAGCTTGCGGTAGGAGTTCACAATGTCCATATTAGAAACCAGCCGGTCAAAGTCCAGGCTCAGTCCTCCTGTCATCAGCCCTTTTGCATGGCCCTTTTCGATCAAAATTCGCTCCACGGGCTGGTTAAAGTGAAAGATCACTCCCAGCCTTTTTGCCAGATCATACAGTGCAAGCGTGATGCTATGCATACCGCCCGCTGGAAAGTAAGCCCCAAGAGACATTTCCAGGTGCGGAATGATGTTCATGGTGGCTGGTGTTTTATATGGGGATGAGCCGTTGTAGGTGGCGTACCTGTTAAACATCTGAGTGATCCGGGGATCGTCAAAGGTGGATGCATTGGCGCCATTCATGGTTTGGAAAAAACCCAATCGATGGAGCTTCCTGTAGGCCTTAAAAGCAGGGCGGGAGACGAAGGTTTTGGGATCCTGTAAAGAACTAAACATAAACAGCTCACTCAGGTGTTCGTACAGAAGTTGGCTTTTGGCCAATGCTTTTCGCACATTTTCAGGTCGCTCGGCGGTATTCTGAATAATTTCTTCAATGAGTTTTTCATGATCGGCATGCGCAGATATATTCACCCCATCCGGGAAAAAGTATTCACAGTTAATCTCCAGTTTTTGGTAGGTGAAATATTGCGCGGGGTTCTCCCCGGCAAGTTCAAACAGCTCGTCGATGAGTGACGGAAGCGTGAGGAGCGAAGGGCCAGCATCAAAACGATAGGCCCCCAGTTTGATTTCGGACAGCTTGCCACCAGGATATGCGTTGGCCTCAAATACCTCCACACGGTGACCCGCTATGGCCAACCTTATGGCACTGGCCAGTCCCGCCACCCCGGAGCCAATAATTCCCACTTTGTATGACATAGCGTTACAACCCTGCAGGGTAAGATCTGTTCATTTCTCTAATAACTAAAAAAAGTGATAAAAAAAAGTGGAATAACCATAAAAATGGTTACAACTTCCCACCTAATCGTATTTACAATTAAATCCTTTATTTTAACTTAGCCCTAATCGCCCATGTTATTCCCTGAGAAATTAATGAAAACACAAGTTGAGCAACTTCTAGACGAGTATAAAAAGGTACGAAATATTGACCTGACGCTCGATCAGTTTACGTATATCCTAAATCTTTACCCTTCCCTGATCGTGTGCATGTGCGATGGAGTGCTGGACAAAGGTGAGTGGGATGGTGTCCTCCGCCTGGCCAAGGGTCTGGCCATGGAGTATGGTGATGGCCTGGGTGATCCGGACCTGGAGAGATTGGAGCAGTCGTTTCGTACGGAGTTCAGATACCTGCTTGACAATATAGAGAAGTGGCAAAAGAAGTTTCTGAATGCTCTTAAAAACCATATCAGTGACAGCCGCACGGATAAAGAGTTTGTTCTGGAGTCGATGTACCTGTTTGCCAATGCCGCAGATGGTATTTCAGATGTGGAGCAGGAAACAATAGAGATGCTTACAGAACGTCTTTCTTTAGAGCATTAAATGATTCAATGATAGGCACTAGCGGATGACTCATAGGGTCAAAATCGTCAGGTAGTGCCCTCATGATTTGCTCTTGCAATTCACCCAGTTTTTTGGCTTTTGAATAAGGGATGTCACTGAATGTGACCATTGAATATAATGGAATCCAGCTATCGGGGTAAGCCTCTTGTAGTCTGGATTCTAATTTTTTGATGGCGACAAATCGCTCATCGGCCACTTTATCCCGCATTTCCACAAAATTTTTCATCGCCAGGTCAGCGATGGCATCTGCGTCTGCTTTCCGGTGTTTGGAGAAATAAGGCAACAACTTATCCCAGTCAAACTTGAGCTTTTCTCCCCATTCCATAAACAGACGGCAATCTTCAAATCCAGCATTCATCCCCTGCCCGTAAAAGGGCACAATGGCGTGGCTGGCATCTCCGATCAGGAGGCTCCTGTTTTTTACCCAGGGACTTGTTTTTATAGTCACCAGAGAGGCTGTAGGATTTGTTTGAAATTGAGCTACCAAATCCGGGATGAGGGGAAGCACATCCTGAAAATAGGTCTCGAAAAACCGTAAAACCGAGTCATCATCCTTCAAGCTATCAAATGAAAGGTCTCCTTCGAATGGAAAAAATAGGGTACAGGTGAACGAGCAGTCTGGGTTGGGGAGTGCAATGAGCATGAAGCTACCCCTGGGCCAAATGTGGAGGTTGTTGGGTTCCATGGCAAACGTGCCATTGACGGCAGGGATGTGGAGCTCTTTGTACCCGTGTTCGATGTAGTGCTGGTGAAAGTTGAACCGATCTGTTTTTTCCAGGGCTCTTCTCAACATGGAAAAAGCACCGTCTGCCCCTATGAGCACTTCAGATGAAACGGAGCGGACTGAGGGGTCATCAAAATCCATAGCCACGCTCTCAAGATCTACCTGACTGCATTTGTGACCAAAATGGAAGTTGACCCCATGAGATTCTGCGTGATCAATCAGGATGTTGTTCAGCCCTGATCGGGAGACAGAGTTGATATGCTGACTGGCCCGGCCATAGGACTGAAAGTTGAGATTTCCTTTGAGGTCGTGGATCATTCTACCCATCATGGGAATGAGCGCAGGTTCTATTTTCTCGAAAACCCCTGCTTGTTTCAGAGCGGTGATTCCCCTATGACTGAGCGCCAGGTTGATAGATCGTCCCTCACCAATTTTCTGAGACCTGGGATCTCCCCGCATCTCAAAAACATCTACCCCGAAGCCTTTTTGCGAAAGCAACGCTGCCAGCAGTGAGCCCACCAGGCCAGCTCCTAAAATACTGATCTCCTTATGCTCCATAAATGATGATGAGGGCCTTGAGTATTTGACAAAATTCGTAGACTTCACTGAACGTGTTGTACATAGGCGTGGGCGCCACTCGGATCACATTAGGTTCCCGCCAGTCCAGGATCACCCCCTGGGCGATCAGTCCATCGTAAATCTGTTTTCCATTTTTGGCGATAAATACCGAGAGCTGACATCCTCTGGCTTCTGGGTCGGTCGGGGTGAGAATGTCAATGTTTCTGCTAATGAGGTCACCTGAAGACAGCAGGTATTCCAGGTATCCGGTTAGGGAAAGGCTTTTTTTCCGAAGTGCTTCCATTCCTGCTTCATCGAATAGTTCTAATGACGCATGATGAGCCGCAGTGGAGATCACGTTGCTATTGCTCAACATCCAGGCATCCACTCCGGGGTTGGGCACAAACTGGTTATCCATGTTGAATCGGGTGTTATGGTCGTGGCCCCACCAACCCTTTAATTTTGGAAAATTTGGATCAGAACAATGCCGCTGATGAATGAAGATGCCTGAAACACCTCCAGGCCCCGAATTGAGGTATTTATAGCTGCACCATGCCGCGAAATCAATGTTTTCATCATGAAGGTTCATAGGCAGGTTACCCATGGCGTGTGCCAGGTCAAATCCCGCAAAGGCTCCTACCTGATGGGCGGTTTCGGAAATGGCTTTCATATCGAAGTACTGCCCCGAGTAATACTGTACACCGGGAAACAGGATCAAGGCCAGTTCATCACCACGTTTCAGGATGGCCTCAGTGATTTCCTCGGTTCTGAATGTTTTACCATCGGCAGGTTGGAGTACAATTAAATGTTCTTTGGGGCTGACCCCCAGGTGCTCCATGTGAGACTCCACGGCATAATGATCCGAGGGGAACGCCCCACCTTCAATCATGACTTTCACCCGCTTGCCATCAGGTTGGTAAAAGGAAGCCAATAGCAAATGCAGATTGGTAGTCAGGTTATTCATGCAGACCACCTCTTCTTCCAGGCCACCCACCAGTCGAGCCAGGGATTTCTTGGAAAAATGGTGATACTCGGCCCAGGGCCTATCCCCATCAAAGTGCCCTTCCACACCATGCTCTTTCCAGGACTGGAGCTCGTTTTGGATAAAACTTTCAGTTCTTTTTGGCTGTAGCCCGAGAGAATTCCCACAGAAATAAATAACCTCTTTGTTATTCTTTTTAGGAATATGATACTCTTTTCTAAACCTGCTCAGTGGGTCTTTTTGATCTTGCGTTTTCGCAAAATCCGGGGTGTTTTGATAAGTCATTTAGTCTGTAAATCTCTGGTCAGTTTGCATTATGCTTCCACAATTGGGGCACGTTCTCTTCTCTTCGGCATTATAAAACTCTCTGAATCGGGGTAGAAAGTCCTTTTCGATGTTCGTCAGATGAAAGTAAGTGTCGTGTAGCTTGTGATTGCACGCATCACAAAACCACATCAGTCCATCCGTGTGCTCTGGTTTTCTTTTTCGCTCTATGACCAGCCCGACAGATCCTTCTGATCGAATGGGCGAATGGGGCACTTTGGCAGGGAGGAGGAACATCTCTCCGGCTTTGATCGGAATATCTACTGCCTGCCCATCTTCCTGTATTTTCACGATGATGTCGCCTTCCAGCTGGAAGAACAACTCCTCGGTTTCATTGTAGTGAAAGTCTTTTCTGGCATTCGGGCCACCCACGATCATTACAATGTAATCACCCGCATCGGCATAGAGGTTTTTATTACCCACCGGCGGTTTCAGCAGGTCACGGTTATTGTCTATCCATTCCTGCAGATTAAAGGGTCTTTGAATTGCCATGGCCTTTGGTTTTTTTATTAATTACTTTAGACGGTGAAAAGTTATAAATAATACCTGACCCACTAAAGAAAGTTTTAAAACAATGAACCTGAATCTAAATAGCAAATATGCACTGGTGTGTGGAGGATCTAAGGGAATAGGAGCGGCAATCGCCGAAGCCCTGGCTGCAGAGGGTGCAAAAGTGATTTTGGTAGCCCGCAATGAAGAGGAACTCCAGGCTCAGCTCAGCAACCTGAAAGGTACTGGTCATACCAGCGTTGTGGCAGACCTGTCCCGGCAGGGAGATGTGGATCGCTTGGCCCAGCACATTCGTGAAAAGCAGGTGGATATAGTGGTGAATAACACCGGTGGGCCACCTCCGGGTCCGGTTTCTGAGGCTACCTGGGAGGATTTTGAGCGGGCTTTCAGCATGCACCTGCATGCTAGTCACCAACTCATGCAAGCGGCATTGCCAGCCATGAAAGAAAAAGGTTTCGGAAGGTTCATCAATGTCATTTCCACCAGCGTGAAAATCCCCATTACGGGGCTTGGTGTGAGTAATACCACGCGTGGTGCGATGGCCTCATGGGCCAAGACCCTCTCGAATGAAGTGGCTCCCCATGGGATTACAGTGAATAATATACTGCCAGGCGCTGTGGAAACCACCAGACTGGAGGCCATTATTAGTAATACAGCTGAGAAAAAAGGCATCTCTGAAGAGCAAACTGCAGCGGCCATGCGGAGCGGTATTCCTGCCGGCAGGTTCGGACAACCTGACGAGTTGGGAGCGCTGGCAGCTTTTCTGGCTTCGGACAAGGCTTCGTATATCACCGGGGTGAGCATTCCTGTAGACGGAGGACGAACTGGATCATTATAAGTATGATAGTCATAGATAATTTCATTGGTGGCGAGTTTCACAAACCTAAAAGCGGTCAGTACCTGGACAACATCAACCCGGCTGTGGGGGAGGTCTTCGCGAAGATTGCCAACTCATCTGCCAAAGATCTTGAAGTGGCGGTGAGCGCCGCGTCAGGAGCTTTTCACGAGTGGTCGCGAAAGACGCTGGCCCAGCGCTCCAAAATTCTTCACAGACTGGCTGATTTGATAGATGAAAATCTGGAAGCCCTGGCCAGGGCTGAGAGCCAGGACAATGGCAAACCGGTTGCTCTGGCCAGGAGGGTAGATATCCCCCGGGCAGCAGCCAATTTTCGGTTTTTTGCTTCGGCGATCATCAATGAATCTACCGAAGCTCATGTCATGGAAGGCCATGCGGTCAATTATACAAGGCGGGCTCCACTGGGGGTGGTTGGGTGTATCTCACCATGGAACCTGCCGCTTTATTTATTTACCTGGAAAATAGCACCGGCGCTGGCCGCCGGAAATTGCGTGATCGCCAAGCCCTCAGAAGTCACGCCATACACTGCTTTTTTACTATGTCAACTAGCTAATGAAGCTGGATTGCCACCTGGGGTATTGAATGTGCTGCATGGCAGGGGAGCTGAGATTGGCCAGTTGCTGGTAGATCATGCAGAGGTAAAAGCCATTTCCTTTACGGGAGGCACTCAGACAGGTCGTATCATTGGTCAGGCTGCGGCCAGACAATTCAAGAAAGTGTCTCTGGAGCTCGGGGGCAAGAACCCTGTAGTGGTATTCGATGACTGCAACTTTGAAGAAGCGGTGCAAACTACCGTCGAAAGTTCTTTTACCAACCAGGGGGAGATTTGCCTTTGCGGATCACGAATTTTTATTCAGAAGGGAATTTATGAGCAGTTCAAGGCGGCCTTTGTGGAGCGGGTGAAAGCACTCAAAGTAGGTGATCCAGCTACAGAGGTGGATCTTGGCGCATTGGTATCCCACGATCATTTAGAAAAAGTAGACTCCTATGTGAGCAAAGCCAGAACAGATGGTGGGAAAGTGCTGGCGGGTGGAAGCCGAATCACTTTGATGAATGGCTACTATTATGAGCCCACGGTCATCGAGGGGCTGGATGAATACTGTCAGATCAATCAGGAGGAGGTTTTTGGGCCGGTGGTGACACTCATGCCATTCTCTGATGAAGCGGATGTGATCAGCAAGGCCAATTCCACACCGTATGGATTAGCGGCCGTGATTTGGACGGAGAACCTGAAGCGTGCCCATGCGGTGGCGCATCAGATCAAATCCGGAATTATATGGATCAACTGTTGGATGCTCCGTGACCTGAGAACCCCATTTGGAGGGATGAAATCATCAGGCGTCGGGCGCGAAGGGGGAAGTGAGGCTTTGCGGTTTTTCACCGAACCACAAAATATCTGCGTGAAACTATAGAGAAAAAAAGCCCTTTCTGGATGAAAGGGCTTTGATTCTTAAGATTGTTGGATTATGCCGTAGTCTCTTCTTCAGACCTCAACTTGGAGATGCTGAATGACTTACGCTCTTTGTGTCCACAGTATCCACAAGTATAATATTTCATCAATTCGCCCTCTTCAGTAGTAGTGGCCTCTTGCACCACTTCTTCTCTGTCTATTTTCAGGGTCTGGTAGTTACACTCTGAGCACTGCAGTGCGTGTAGTCTACCATTGTATTTTTCTATTTTGGTATATCCCGAAACCTCATCTACCCACACATCATAGTCCACTGAAAAGGCGTCTTCCTCAGCTTGCATACCTTCATCCAGATATACATCCTCTTCCTCTTCACTCAGCAGCTTCATTTTGCGACCATCAGGAGAAATTCTTGGTGTGAACCTCAATTTTTTCAACCTCTTTTCGATGAAGAAAGGATAGTAGAACTTCAACACATTTTGGATAACTACTCCCACGATCATGGAGACCATGAGGGTCACAAAAATCCAAACAAAGAACCACAACCAGGTGGTATTAGCTCTTAGGGTGTTTGCATACAGTGACGCACCGATCAGAATCAGCAGAAAACCATACCAAAGGAGGTTGATTTCATGCATATTGATATAATCGTATTTCGATTTAGCATCTGTGGTGGTTAATAATTTCAGGTAATGACCTAACAAGATCAAAACACCAACACCAGCTATTGCATAGGCTAGATATTGCCCGTAAGTATTCCAGGCTTCAAGCAAACTTGGTGATATAGGATCGGTCATAGTAGAATTTTAGGTTATTCGGTTAAAATACAAAAATGTCACATTTTTTTAAAATCACAATGCACTTGTCTCTACAACGTGATTTTATTCTCGCTAAAACACCCCTGTAAAATATTAAAAATAATACATCAAGTCAATGAATCTATGAATTTATCAATATTCACCATCATTCCAACGTTATTCCTCTAATAAGTGTCACAGGGGTAGATCAAACACTATCGAAAGAGAATGGTTAGCATTCCGACGAGTATTTGTTGGTGACCGGCGGTTTTATTGAAATTATGAAGTGAAACTATCTTAGATTTGTCCTGATTTAACTAGTAATCGTCTAAAATTAAAAACTCAAACTTAAAATTGAACAAATGAAAAACGTATTTAAAAATCTAATGATTTACGGTGCAGTGGCATCAATGGCCTTTTTATACAGCTGCGGCGGAGACGAAGAAACTCCAGCACCAGCAGTGCCGACCATTGCTGTAGCTACTACAGTGAATGGGACAGCCGCTACCAGCCCGTTGAATGTGGTGCCTGGTGATGAGGTAGTGTTCAATGTGAGCATCAATGCTGAAGGTGGATTCAATGTATACAGAGTATATGCGTCTAAAGATGGTGGTACTGCTACCAAATTGGCTGAGTACACCCGACTGGACCTAAGCGTAGATGCTGGTGTGGCCGTGGTAACGGACTCACGTGCTACTGAGATCGAAGCAGAAGACGTTGGATCTACAATTACTTACGAATTTGAAGTAGTAGATGACAAAGATCAGACTTCAACTACCGAGATCGAGGTGGTTGTTAACTCTCCTGAGGCGAGAATTTACGCAAGCAAGAAACTTCTTGCCCCTAGCGGAGACTTTACAAATGAAAACTTTTTTAGTGTGAGCACTGGAGAACTGTACTCTAAGTCAGAAGTGAACTCAACTACTGAGGCAATTTCTCCATTGATTGATTTTGGTTATTACTACGGTAATTCTGAAAACGCTTCCATCGCTTCACCTAAAGGTTTCGAGTCGACTGTATTTGCTTCACAGGTGGAAGGTTGGAATACCAAAAATGCAACAGTATTGAAAACGACCACACTTACGGCTTCACAGTTTAATGAAGTGTCCACTTATGCTGATATTGATGCTGCGTTTGAGGCGGGAACATTGGATGCAAATGGGGTAATTACTGGATTGACTGAAGGAACTGTATTGGCTTTTGAAACGGTTGATGGAGTTAAAGGTCTCATCCTTGTTTCTGAAATAGAGCCTGGCTTTGAGTCTAATGACTATATCGAATTAGATATTTTAGCTCAGTTAGAGGCTAACTAATTTCTAGAATTTAACAGAATCATAAAACCCTCCCGGATAGCTATCCGGGAGGGTTTTTTTATTTAATACTGCGACTGTGTACTTTTAGCCCCAAATAACTCAATCAGGGTTTTATAAACCAAAAAACAAACATCATCCTATGTTGAATTTCTCCAAATTATTGCTACTCACACTCCTTGCTTTTGCCTGCGCAAAGCCTGCGGAGGTTAAAAAGGCCGTAGCTGACATGACCGACGAGGAGGTCATGGCCTATGCGACAGCATTGGCCAAACAAAATATTATTGTGGATGGCCATGTGGACCTTCCCTATCGCATGGAAGTGAAGGGCTTCATGCTCAAGAAAAAGGTGGAAGACGTGTCCGTGGAGACAGAGGGCAACTTTGACTACCCGAAGGCCAAAGAAGGCGGGCTGGATGCACCCTTTATGTCGATCTACATACCCTCATCTTATTATGTCAAAGGTGGAGCCAAAGCGTTTGCGGATTCGCTCATAGAGATGACACAAAATGTAGCGACTGCTTTTCCGGACAAGTTTGCCCTGGCCAATACACCGGCTGATATCCAGGCCAATTTTGACAAGGGGCTCATTTCCCTGCCTTTGGGTATGGAAAATGGCGCACCTATTGAGGACGACCTGGCCAATGTGGAGTATTTCTTCAACAAGGGAATCCGGTACATCACGCTTACCCACTCTATAGACAACCAGATCAGTGATTCGTCTTACGACACTACATACACCTGGAATGGTGTGAGCCCGTTTGGAGAGCAGGTAATCGCCGAAATGAATCGCTTGGGCATCATGGTGGACATTTCTCACGTGACAGACAGTGCTTTCTATGATGCACTCAGACTGAGCAAAGCTCCGTTGATTGCTTCGCATTCATCTTGCAGAAAGTTCACACCTGGATTTCACAGAAACATGTCCGATCAGATGATCAAAGACCTGGCGGCTAAAGGTGGGGTGATCCACATCAACTTTGGCTCAACATTCCTGTCAAAGGAGTCCAGGGATAAATATGATGCCATGGATTCTGTGATGACCAATTACCGTGCTGAGACCGGGCTTTCGAGAAGTGATTCTGCCTATAAAGCTTTTGCTAAAAAATACTCAGAGGACAATGACGTGTATGCAGACGTGAAAATCGTGGCTGATCACATCGATAATGTGGTGGAGATCGCAGGCATCGATTTTGTGGGCTTTGGTTCTGATTTTGATGGCGTGGGCGACAGCCTGCCAAAGGGCCTCAAAGATGTATCGATGTTTCCCAATGTGATCTATGAATTATTGAAAAGAGGATATACAGAGGAGGACATAGCCAAGATCTGCTATCAAAATACTTTCCGTGTGTGGAATGAAGTGATTAAAACGGCTGAGTCTATTCAGGGGATTTAATGACTGATTTCCATTAAACTATTCAGAATTTAGAAGTTGCCCGGGTCATCCGGGCAATTTTGTTTTAAGGCCTGTCAGTTTCCCTTTTTGAGGGAGTTTATAAACTTAGACCAGGCCCAGGGATTGAGCAGGTTGTTTTGAGGGGTCTGATATTTATTCTGAATGGCCTGCATTTGCATCTGCATATAATACTGGTGGTTGGCATTGGGACTGGCTGGCAGATCAGCATAGGCGCTGCTCATGTAGTCACTCGAAAGCCAGGCATTCAGGTTGTTATATTGCTTTTGATAGGGCGTCTCCAGAGAAAGAATGGCCTCTTTAAACATGGCTTCTGTGGGATAGGGAAAAACTTCCACCTCACTCAGCAGCGTCACATCTTCTTGCATGGTGATGAGTACTTTCAGGCTGGTGCTTTCCTTATGCTCAGGCACAATATAGAATTGACGCTTAAACCCTACAGCACTAAAGACCAGACTGTCTCCTTCCAGAACAGGGAGGGAGAAAAAACCGTATGGGTTGGTAGTAGTCCCGCGACCGGCTGTGGGTACGTATACGTGTACTCCGGGGATCACGGAGTTACTGTCGGGTGCAAAGACCACTCCGGTAAATTGGATGATGTTCCTTTTGACTGGAGTATCCGACTGAGCCACCAATGCGCTGACGGTCAAAAAAAAGGAGAATATGTAAATGAAATATTTTAGCAAACCCTTGAAACTTATACTTTCTATATTAATAAAGGTCTAACGGGAAAAGTTGTTTAAAAGCTATATTTCTAAGAGCTTTAAATAACTATACCCGTCAAAGGTACTGATGAAAATGTTTTTTGGGGATAACCGACTAAGAATATGCGATTAAAGAATTTTAGTCTAAACTACGGCACTCAGATTTTCAAGGCCTTTGGAGACGAAGCGAGAGTCAGGATTATTCACTTGTTATTCAAGAATGATGAGCTGGCTGTCTCTGATCTGGAGGCCATCCTGGACTATACACAGACGAAAACCTCGCGCCATATTGGTTATCTGAAAAATTCCGGGCTGGTCAACGCAACAAAAAAGGATCAGTGGGTCTTTTATAGTATCAAAGACGAAGTTTACGACATGGTTTCGCAGATATTTGATTTTCTCAATAAGGATCTTCAGCTTCAGCGAGATCAGGAAGTCTACAATACCATGAATTCCAACAGGGAGCTGGCGATTAACAAGTTAGCCGCAAAAGATTATAGGAAATAATGAAATTCACCCATATTTTTTTTGACCTGGACCATACGCTTTGGGACTATGACCTCAATGCCCGCAAGGTGCTCAGTGATTTGTATCAGCAGTTTGAGCTGCAGCGAGAGATTGTTTTTGGACCGGAGCGTTTCACAGAAGTGTTCTTTAAAACCAATGACACACTCTGGCAACAATACAATCAGGGCAACATAGACCGGGACGAAATCAGAACCCAGCGATTCAGAAAGGTGATGGCGAAGTGTGGGGCGCCTGATTTTGAAAAGACCGAAGAGATGAGTGAGTATTTTTTATTCAATTGTCCTCGGCAAAAGGCCACCATAGCAGATGCCACTATGATTCTGGACTATCTGAGCAAGCGGTACCATCTGAGTGTGGTCACCAATGGTTTTGATGATGTGCAGTCCATTAAGCTGGAGGCTTGTGGCCTGGACAAGTATTTTTCGCATGTATTTACCTCTGAAACTACGGGTCATAAAAAGCCATCACGGGAGATTTTCGATCATGCCGTGAAGGAAGTCAATGCCCACGTGAGCACCACACTGATGATCGGCGACAATCATAGCACGGATATTATAGGTGCGAGAAACGCGGGGATCACTCCGCTCCTATACAATCCCAAGGGCCTGGTGAAGTCAGATTGTCAGCTACAAATCAAAACACTTTCAGAATTAATGAGATTACTATAAAGGAGCTACTCCTATTTTATAATTTTGCGGGAGCAAAAAATAAACAACTACTACATTATGTCTAAAGGAAACTACTACATACCAGAGCCCTCCAACGAACCGGTACTGACCTACGCCCCAGGTACACCGGAGCGTGAGGAATTGAAAAAGGCCGTGAAGCTGGCTCGGAAAGAAGAGCGCGATATCCCCATGTACATTGGCGGAAAGGAAGTGCGTACCGGCAATAAAATCAAAATGAGCCCTCCATATGACCATAAGCATGTTTTGGGTCATTTTCATGAAGGAGATGCTTCACACGTGGAGGCAGCCATCAAAGCTGCACTGGATGCCAAGGAGGCCTGGGAAAACCTGGCCTGGGAACAGAGAGCAAGTATTTTCCTGAAAGCTGCTGATTTGCTGGCAGGTCCTTACAGAGCTAAAATCAATGCAGCCACTATGCTGGCACAATCCAAAAATGCCTACCAGGCGGAGATCGACGCGGCGTGTGAGTTCATTGACTTTTTGAGATTCAATGCGGCATTCATGCAGGAGATCTACATGGATCAGCCTGAGTCTTCACCAGGTATCTGGAACCGACTGGAGTATCGTCCTCTGGAAGGGTTTGTTTTTGCCATTACACCTTTCAATTTCACTGCTATTGCTGGCAACCTGCCTGCGTCAGCAGCACTGATGGGCAACACAGTAGTTTGGAAACCCAACTACAGCCAGGTGTACTCAGCGCAAGTGATCATGGAAGTGTTCAAAGAAGCTGGTTTGCCGGATGGTGTGATCAACATGATTTATGTAGACGGACCAGTGGCCGGGGATGTGGTATTTAACCACCCGGATTTTGCCGGATTGCATTTTACCGGAAGTACGGCCGTATTTAAACACCTTTGGAAAACCATAGGTCAGAACATTGATAAATACCGCTCATACCCAAGGGTGGTTGGCGAAACTGGCGGAAAGGACTTTGTGATCGCGCATAAATCAGCGGATCCACAGGAAGTGGCAGCAGGACTGATCAGAGGTGCGTTTGAATTTCAGGGACAAAAGTGTAGTGCGGCTTCAAGAGCTTATATTCCTTCTAATATCTGGGAAGCGGTGAAAAAGCAAATGGCCGCTGACCTGAAGGAGATCAGCATGGGCAGTCCGGAAGATTTCTCCAATTTTGTGAATGCCGTGATCGACAAAAAATCATTTGACAAAATAGCTGGCTACATTGATCGGGCCAAAAAAGACACGGATGTAGAAGTACTTTTTGGAGGCAACTATGACGATTCAGTGGGTTACTTTATAGAGCCTACGGTTTTACTGGCCAAGGATCCAAAATACACGACCATGTGTGAGGAGATTTTTGGGCCGGTGCTGACGGTCTATGTGTATGACCCGGAACAGTATGAGGAGACCCTGACCCTGGTGGATCAGACATCACCTTATGCACTTACGGGAGCGGTTTTCTCCAAAGACAGGTATGCGATAGAACTGGCCACTAAAAAGCTCAGAAATGCCGCTGGCAATTTTTACATCAATGACAAGCCTACCGGAGCTGTAGTAGGGCAACAGCCATTTGGCGGAGCCAGAGGTTCGGGCACCAACGATAAGGCCGGTGCTGGTATCAACTTGCTGAGATGGGTAAGCGCCCGTACGATCAAGGAGACACTCGTACCACCAAAAAGTTACCGGTATCCATTTTTGGACCAGGAGTAATGACAGCAATTTTATCTCAAAAGTGCAACGGGGTTGTATTATTTTACACGTTAATGTGAATCAAAGAGAACGGATGTGAAAACTAAGGGCGTAATGGCGGGCTGGGCATCCAAGGCAAGTGTGAATCATTTTGACTCGAAAAAAAATCTAAAAAAGGCCAGACTCTTTGAGTCGAAATGATTTTTTGCGTTGGTGCCTTTTCTTTTGCTTCGTTTTCTTTGGGCAAGCAAAGAAAATGAAGGGTTAGCAACCATTGAGCTGGAATGAGTTACTGATTATTAGACATGCCACAATGCATTCAATACACAATGCAATTTTTCCACAGGTTCCGTATTGATCGCTAAAACATAAAATGCCAGCTCGATAACCCGGGCTGGCATTTTTTTTGAGGATTTGAAGAGAATTCTAACTGTTTGACATCTTTGAGCACCTGGTTTTGACCAGATCCTTATCATCCATGAATAAATTCATAGATGCTATAGCAACCTCCATCTAGTGGAAAAATCTTAAGCTTTCGTAGTGGACCATGACTTTTCCAACACCACAAAGGCGATTAAAAGTACGAGTCCGATAAGTGAAAATAACATGGCTAAAACTGATTTGGTTATGAAAGTAAATTTAGACAGAACGAACCGCGCCTGAAATACCGCATATGTGGTATTTAGATGAAGGTTTTAGGGGATTTATGTGAAGGAATGCGATAAAAATGACGATTCAAAGCTTTTTGAAAAGTAGAAAGCTCTTGTTCATTTTGGCTATTGAACACAAAAAAACCTCCCCGATCACTCGGGGAGGTTCTTGTAAATAAGTTAGGTATAGAGTTGCTTTAATTTTTCTCGAAAGAGGCCACGCCAGTATTGATGTTAATAGTTACATCGTAGTTTCCAGCCTCAGTGATGTTGAAGTTTGCTGGAGTGTCGTACCCGTCAGGTCCCCAGTTATAATCCCACGTCTCATCTGTTCTAATCTTGGCTTCACCTACTACCAGATCTACATTAAGTGTCCATACAGCAGGATCGAGCAAATCTCTCGTCATGTTGATGTCTGTTGACCATGTATCATCTCCGGTTGCGCTACCGATCAGTGCAATCTCAGTTGCGGTGAATGACACTTCGCCAGATGAAGGGTTAAACATGATAATATAGGTATCTTCCTGAGCGAGTGAAACGGACACATCTCCACCGCCTTTGGTGGCCGTACCTGAAGGGAATGTGAATCCACCCCACTGGTTATCCCAGCTTTCATTCTGTCTGAATTTGAAAGCGCCTTCATAAATACCCATTGCGTGACGGAACGAGTTGTTTCCAAAATCTCTCAATTTAACATCGATTCCCCATCCGGAATCATCGCCTGTAGTAGCACTACCAATGATGCTGATGGAAGGGAATTTCACAAAGTCAAATTGATAAGCAAGCGTTGCATCATTAAAGGTGACTTTATAATAGGCCTGAGAGTAGCTATTGTCCAATACGATAGAGCTACCAAACAGATCAGCTTCGCCATCAGGCTCATTGTCACCCCAGTTTTTCTTACTCAGGTCCGCAGCTTCTGCAAACTTCAGCACGTCACCTTCCTTGAGAATCACTTCAGCAAGTATCCAGGTGTTGTCAGAATCTAATTTGAATTTGTATTCATCTGAACCTTCGAAGTTATTGAAAGATCCTACAAGATAAAGACCGGTAATGTTTTGTGCGATAGGCTCTACCAACTCCACGGTGTATGCCAATGTCTTATCGTTGAAAGTGATGATAGACTCACCTGTATGTCCACAGTTGGTATCTGGGCCACCGCCGGTTGCTACTTCCATTACACCATCACAGTCACTATCCCCCCAGTCGATATCTGACCAGTCTGGAGTGTTTTTGAATTTCCATCCACCACCATCTAAGGTAGATGTGATTTGCCAGGTATTGGCAGCAACAAGTTCAAGCGCATCTGCCCCCCAACTGTTGAAGTTTCCTGCGATGTACATTTCTGGATAGGTGGCATCAAATGGCAAATCGAAAACGATGAATGAATAGTCTCCGGATACCGATAAGTTAGCCACGTCAGTTACTGTTACGGAAATGGTATAGTCACCAGTGTCCAATGCAGTGGATCCAAAATCCGCAGCGGCCCAGGTGAAAGTACCTGATGTTCCGCTCATGGTACCACTTTTCGTTGCCAGTTCGTTGCCGTCAGCATCTTTCAGCTTAGCTGAAACAGATGCAAGCGGAGAGCTCTCCCCATCATGGGCTTTAATAACGATATCAAACTCCGACCCAATTTTTACACTTCCATTGGGGGTCACCTCATCAATGACCGGAGCAATATCAAGCACGTCGAAGCTATTGGAGATCTCGTCTTCACAGGAGAAGAGGGCTGCCATAATAACCACCGGTGCGATTAAGTTAGATAATACTTTCTTCATACTTCTTTATTAGTTAAAACTTCTACAATCGGACGTTCTTCGTCCTTTTTACAAACTTAAAAACATTTGAAAATAATGTAATTATGCCAAAAATAATCTGAATTGCCACTTCTTTTTTTCTCAATTTTTGTTGCAATCGTTTTCATTTTGGGTTGTTCCTATTTACCACGAACGGATTTTGGATAAATGCTCTTTAATAGGATATTTTACGCCGGCATAAAACAGAAATCATGAAAAGCATCCTTTCAATACTGGCAATTCTGCTGACCTCCGTTACTCTGTCAGCACAGATGGTTACCCTTTCTCCAGCCAATCCTTCTGGAGACGACGAAATTACTATAACCTTTGATGCCACTCAGGGCAATGGCGAGCTGGTAGGCGCGGCAAAGGTGTATCTGCACAGTGGAGTTGTATTAGATGCGCCCGATGGAACCGCCTGGAACAATGCCATTGGTAACTGGGGCATGGATGATGGTGTGGGACAAATGACAAAAGTGGCAGGAGCAACAGATAAGTGGGAGATCAAGTTGACACCTACAGCCAGACAATACTACGGGGTAGATGCATCAGCTACTATCTTCAGACTGGCCATGGTCTTTAGAAATGCCGACGGGACTAAGAAAGGAACCGCTTCTCCTGGTACCTATGATTGGGGCTTTGTAGCCGGAAATCAGGATATCTATGTGAACCTGGACGCGGGATTCTATGTAAGTATTCTAAACCCGGCAGATGATGAGGTGTATTTGACTTCTGGTGAGGCCTTGAAAATTGAGGCGGAAGCCTCCGCAGAAGTCACTGCGATGGCACTGGCGATAGATGAAGGTCAGGGTTTTGTGGAAGTAGCGAGCGTTTCCTCCGGTACCTCCATCACTTACGATTATTCGCCTACTCAATCCGCGACAGTGTCTATCAAGGTGAGTGCAACGATCAGCGGTCAGAGTGTGGAAAACCAGATGACTGTCAACATATTGCTCAGGCAGTCCACGCCGGTGGCGGCTTTGCCGGCTGGAGCCAAAAAAGGAATTAACTACGTTGATGGTGATGCCACTTCAGCTATTCTGGTGTTGGAGGCTCCCGGAAAGGAGTTTGCCTATGTGGTTGGTGATTTTAACAACTGGACCCCTTCCGACAATTACCTGATGAATAAGACGGCAGATGGAGAGCTTTTCTGGTATGAGCTCACCGGGCTTACGGCTGGAGAGGAATATGTCTTTCAATATTGGGTGGATGGTACCATCAAAATAGGAGATCCCTATGCCGATAAAGTGGCAGATCCGTGGAACGACCAACACATTCCCGCAGCGTTGTATCCCGATCCTACAGGCTATGACAAGACCGACTATCAGATGGCTACGATTTTGCAGACAGGACAAGAGGCTTATGTATGGGCCGAGACTGAATCGACGTGGAGCCGGCCAGCCAAACAGGACCTGGTGGTTTACGAATTGTTGGTTCGTGATTTTTTGGGTTCTCATAGCTACCAGGACTTATCTGATACCCTGGGCTACTTGAAAAGAATTGGTGTGAATGCCATTGAGCTGATGCCCATCATGGAGTTTGAGGGAAATGAAAGTTGGGGATACAACCCTGTTTATTATTTCGCCCCGGACAAATACTATGGCACCAAAAATGACCTAAAACATTTCATTGAAACGGCACACCAGCAAGGTTTTGCCGTGATATTAGATATGGTGCTTAACCATGCTTATGGCCAGTGTCCGCTGGTGAAGCTCTACTGGGATGAGACATTGAATGCGCCTGCGACCAACAGTCCATGGTTCAATCAAGTGCCAAAACACCCCTTCAATGTAGGTTACGATTTCAATCATGCATCCACCTACACTCAGGACTTTATGGATTCCGTGAATAATTACTGGATCAATGAATATCATTTTGACGGTTACAGATTTGACTTATCAAAAGGGTTTACTCAGAATAATACCGGAGATGATGTGGGCGCCTGGGGGCAGTATGATCCCGGAAGGATCTCAATCCTCAAGCGGATGAATAATGAAATCAAAGCGGTTGATGCGAGTTCTTATGTGATACTGGAGCACTTTGCGGATGCCCAGGAAGAAACGGAGCTAGGTAATGCCGGAATGTTGCTTTGGAGAAATGTGCATGGAGATTTTGACAGTGCTTTGAAAGGAAATGCGCGGGGCATATCAGGAGCGGCATCCTCCATTCATGTGTCATACATGGAGAGCCATGACGAGGAGCGTCAGATGGTGGGGATGTTGTCAGGCGGTTTACAAGCTGGAAATTATGATGTAAAAAATACGGCAGTGGCTCTGGAGCGAGCTAAAATGGGGGCGGCATTTCTGATGTTGCAGAAGGGTCCCAAAATGATGTGGCAGTTCGGAGAGTTGGGTTATGATGTTAGCATCAACTTCAACGGAAGGGTTGGAAATAAGCCACTTCCCTGGGGCAGTGGTAACCTGGGGCTTTACGAAGACCCCCTGAGGCAACATCTATATGATGCTTATGCGGCCATCAATCATTTGAGGGTTACCTATCCGTCTGTCTTCAATGTGGGGGATGTAGAGGCATCTCTTGGGGGTAAACTAAAGAGTATCGCGATCCAGCATGGTCAGTTGGATGTGGTGGTTATTGGCAATTTTGGGGTAGAGGAAGGCGAGCTCACTTATGAATTTCCGAGTACGGGAGCATGGTTTGATTATTTTGGAGGAGATGAGTTTTCTGTCACCTCTGCCGCGGCTACTCAAACCCTGAAGCCAGGTGAATTTTACATTTACACCAACAAAAGAGTATCTGAGGGCTTTCCGGGAGTGGTAGAAATCTATGAGAACCCCGTGACCGTTTCCCCTTCGAGTTTTGGTTTGGATGATGAGATCACCATCATTTTTGATGCGACCAAAGCGAGTAAAGACGGAACAGCCGGCCTGGTAGGTGCTTCAAAAGTATTCATGAACGCTGGTTTGGTAGTCAATGACCCTAAGGGTACTGACCTCTCACATAAGGTTGAGGATGGATCAGGTGAAATGACCAAAGTAGAGGGTCAGGATAATCAGTGGCAGATCACCCTTACACCGCGTGCTTATTTTGGATTGAGTCAGGAAGCTACGGCCTTCCGCATGGGCATGCATTTCAGAGATGAGGCTGGTGAAAACATCGGGAAGGGGTTCAGGAACGAATTGGTTTTTTTGGAAATCCAATCAGACGTGGCATTAGTCTCTTTTGATCCGGCTGAATTTTTCACCAATCAGGAGGTGTCATTGATTTTTGATGCCAGTCTGGGTGATCAGGGCCTGCTGAATGCCACTAAAATTTATGCGCATTCGGGAGCCGTATTGACTCCTGGAGACAATCCATCTTTTGGTTCCAATGTAGTCGGAAACTGGGGAGCGGACGATGGAGTTGGTCAAATGACCAAAATAGACGGAACAAGCAAGTGGGAACTGAAATATACACCTGGTATGCGAGACTATTACGGATTGGCAGCATCCGATTCTGTTTACTGGATTTCGGTAGTTTTCAGAAGTGCAGATGGCAGCGTGAAGGGATCGGGGCCTGCTGGAGATTTTAAAGGAGGCTTCATAGCCGCTAATGGAGACATCTATCTGAAAGTGACTCCACCGCAAAAGGAAGAAACCCTTGGGGTGAAGAAGGAGAACCTGGGCAAAGTACGCTTATTCCCTAATCCTACGACTGGTCAGTTCCGCATGGATGGGGAAGTGAGCACACCTTATAATTTATTCTTGTTTGATATGAGCGGGAGAATGTTATCCTCTCTTCTGATCCAGGATAGCAGTAAGCCCATTGACCTATCATATTTGAGAGAAGGCCAGTATCTCCTGCAGGTTGTCAGCGCAGATCAGACCAGGAGCCTTAGGTTGGTGATTGTTAAATAATTGTAAGCGAGTTCATTAAATTTACCGACTAGCTAATTTTTTTAAATACAATGAAGAAACTTTTCATGACCCTTTTGGCAGCTACTCTATTTTTTGGCTGCAAGGAAAACACGGCTTATCAGGCCATATTGAATGACCCGGAAACTTTTAACGGGGCGATGAAGCAGCTGACGGATGTTATCGTGTATGATATCTTTTCTCCTCCGGTGGCTAGCCGGGTTTATAGTTATTCCAGCATCGCAGCCTTTGAGGTGCTTGCAATTTCTAATCCAGATACCCTGATTTCCCTGGGCGGGCAAGTGACGGATTTTACCACACCTCCGGCACCACCTGCTGGCATCAATGATAAGTTGGCCAGTTTGCATGCCTTTCTCACAGTGGGCAAAGCCTTGATTTTTTCTGAAGATAAAATAGACGCTTACCGTGAAAATTTATACAAGAATTTGGAAGAGAACGGTCTCCCGGCTTCTGTGAAGGAAAAATCACTGGCGTATGGGGAGCTGGTGGCGAAGCATGTGATGGCCTGGGCAGATGGCGATATGTACAAACAGACCCGTACTTTTCCTAAATATACGATCAGGAATGAGACCTATGCCTGGAAGCCAACGCCACCAGATTATATGGAAGGGATAGAACCTCACTGGAATAAAATCAGACCCCTCATATTGGACTCAGCCAATCAGTTTCCTCCGGTACCTCCACTGGAACTCACCATGGACAAAGACAGTGAGTTTTACCGTCAGCTGGCCGAAGTATATGAAAAAGGAGGTGGTCAGAATGAAGAGAACACCCAGATCGCCAAGTTTTGGGACTGCAACCCTTACGTTTCACATCACCGTGGGCATGCAATGTTTGCCACGAAGAAAATCACCCCCGGAGGGCACTGGATAGGCATCGTGGCCATTGCCACCCGGAAGGCCGGAAACAACTTTAGTGAAACGGTGGAAGCTTATACACGAACATCCATCGCCTTGTTTGATGGTTTTATCAGCTGCTGGGACGAGAAATGGAGAAGTATTGTAGTCAGACCTGAGACACTGATCAACCAATACATGGATGAGGAATGGGTGCCCCTGCTACAAACACCTCCTTTTCCTGAATACACCAGCGGACATAGTGTAATTTCACGTGCCGCGGCGGTTACACTTACCGATTATTACGGTGACAACTTCTCCTTCGAAGACACCACCGAAATGGAGTATGGACTCCCACAGCGGGATTTCAATTCATTTCTGGAAGCTAGTGAAGAGGCCGCGATCAGCAGGCTCTATGGCGGTATTCATTACATGATGGCCATAGAAAATGGAGTAGATCAGGGTGAGAAAGTGGGAGATTTCGTAGTACAAAACCTTCAGACCAGGCGCAATAAGGCACTGGCTACCAAATAAACAAAAGACCAATGACAACATTGAAATCATTAAAAATAGCAGGCCTTGTGGTACTGCTATTTTTTTCATGCACCCCTCAAAAGCAGACAGAAGCAGCTGATGAAACTGCGGATTTTTATGAGCCTTGGGAGTCACTGGGGCCGTTGTTTCACGATGTGCAAATGGCAGGGGTTTTCCCTGATTCCAAAACCTTCGTGGACTGCACACCCAAGAGTGATCCTGCCACCATCGCTTCGGATTATCTCGCCCGCAAGGATGATCCTGATTTTGATTTAAAGGCTTTTGTGAGTGCAAACTTTATCCCTCCATCAGAGCCTGAGATCGTCGCATCAAGGGAAGAGTCACTCAAGATGCACCTGGAAAATCATTGGAAAAACTTAACAAGGAAGGCCAGTGAATCAGACGAAATTTCGACTCTGATCCCATTGCCCGGCGAATATGTGGTGCCCGGTGGGCGTTTTAGAGAAATTTATTATTGGGATAGCTACTTCACCCTGATAGGGCTGGGGGCCTCTGGTCGTACGGACCTGGTAGAGGCCATGGTCGATAATTTTGCTTATCTGATAGATACTGTGGGCTTTATTCCCAATGGCAATAGGACCTATTACCTTGGCAGAAGCCAACCGCCGTTTTTTGCTTCGATGGTCAATCTTTATGCACAGCTCACTTCCGTAGAGGAGGCCACCATTTATTTACCTGCAGTACAAAAGGAATACGATTTTTGGATGCAGGGATCGGAATACCTGAGCCCAGATCTGCCTGCAGTCAACAGAGTGGTGCGCTTGTCAGACGGAACCATTCTCAATCGCTATTGGGATTTTCTGGATTTCCCCAGACCGGAATCACACAAGGAAGATTACGAATTGGCAGAAGGTTTATCAGATCAGGAGCAGAAGAAACTCTATCGCAATCTGCGGGCCGGAGCTGAGTCTGGATGGGACTACAGCACACGCTGGTTTCAGGATAAAGCCGATTTTGGAAGCATCCGTACCACGGACATGTTGCCTGTAGACCTGAACAGTCTCATGTTTGCGGTGGAAACCACCCTGGCCAATCTCTATGCGGCTGACGGGAAGGTTCAGCAGTCAGATTTTTATTCAGCCCAAGCCGATCAGCGCAAGGCAGCTATTCAGCGCTTGTTTTGGGATGCCGATAAAGGGGCCTTTACAGATTATATCTGGACGGAAAACAGACTATCGGATCAGCTGACACTGGCGGGCGCCTATCCCTTGTACTTTATTGTAGCGTCAGCTCAGCAAGCCGATGAACAGGCACGAGTATTGGAGTCAGACTTTCTCCTCCCTGGAGGGGTGGTGACTACTACCATCGAGTCCGGGCAGCAATGGGATTACCCTAATGGTTGGGCACCCCTTCAATGGATGACGATTAAGGGTCTTGAACATTATGACAAAATGGATTTGGCGACTGAGATCAAAACCAGATGGTTGAGGGTGAATGATAAAGTCTACCAAAATACCGGCAAAATGATGGAAAAATACAATGTGGCTGACACCACCCTGATTGCCGGAGGAGGAGAGTACCCCACGCAGGATGGTTTCGGGTGGAGCAATGGCGTAGCCCTGGGACTGATGTCAGACAATGTGGCTTACTGAGTAGGTGACTTTCTAACGGAAAGGCAGCAGAGGAATAAATTTTTAATTTTCAATCGTTTTCATTCGCACACTCGCAAAACCCCTCCTCGAAAGCAGGGGTTGATTGCCATTTTCTTACTATTATAGGGATTGAAATCACTGACTAAACCAATCCCACATGGAAAATGTAGCATTGAGCTTTGTAGATATAGCCATTATTGTCGTTTATATTTTTGGCATCATTTGGTACGGGATCTCGAAGGGCAAACAACAAACCTCCGAAGAGTATTTTTTAGCTGGTCGGAACATGACCTGGCCTATCGTCGGAATTTCTTTGTTTGCGGCCAATATAGGCAGTAACACGCTCATTGGTCTTACCTCCGATGCGTTTCAGACCAATACGGCGGTTTACAATTATGAGTGGATGGCGGCTGTAGTGCTGGTTTTCTTCTCCATATTCTTTTTGCCCTTCTACCTGCGCTCAAAGGTCTACACCATGCCGGAGTTTCTTGAGCGCCGGTACGACAGCAGATCCCGGTATTATTTTTCCTTTATCACCATTGTGGGCAATGTCATTATCGACACCTCGTCTGGGTTGTATGCCGGAAATCTGATTCTGAAAATCATTTTCCCGGAGATTTCTTCCACGTTTATCATTATAGGTTTGGCATTGGCCGCCGCAGCATATACGATACCGGGTGGGCTCTCCTCTGTTGTTCATACCGAGGTGATCCAGGCGATTCTATTGGTCGTGGGCTCTATGATTTTAACTTATTTCTGTATTACGGAGGTGGGCGGATGGTCAGGATTGATGAGTGGCCTGGACGCACTCAATAGCAGTGGCTACATCAGTAAACCAGCCGACGAAGTGTTTGATATGGCAGGACCAGTGGATGATGCGTATATGCCATGGACCGGCTTGCTCTTTGGGGTGCCGCTACTTGGTTTTTACTTCTGGGCCAACAATCAGTTTATGGTACAGCGTGTACTCAGCGCCAAAGATCTCAACCACGGTCGCTGGGGAGCATTGTTTGCCGGGTTGCTGAAAATCCCGGTGATTTTTATCATGATTTTTCCTGGAGTGATTGCCATTGTGCTGTTTTCTGACCTGGACATCAGCGGGCTGAACTATTTAATTACCAATGAGGCCGGCGAGCAGGTGATCTGCCAGAACCTGGAGGATTGTCCCAATATGACCTATCCGGTCATGCTTTATCAACTACTACCTACAGGGCTGCTTGGGCTGGTCATTGCTGGATTGTTGGCGGCCATGTCCAGTAGTATTTCGGCTACACTCAATTCTGCCTCTACCCTGATCACCATGGATTTTGTGAATAAGTTGAATCCTAACCTTTCCAGCAAACAATTGGTGCGTGTCGGCCAGATTGCCACTGTGGTACTGGTATTGTTGGCTGCATTTTGGACTCAATACATCGAGCAGATTTCTGACTCATTGTGGGAATACCTACAGTTGGTGTTAGGGTTCATTGCACCACCGGTGGTGGCAGTGTTCCTGGTGGGTTTGTTTTGGAAGCGAGGTAATGGAAATGGAGCCTTCGCGGCCCTTTTGGCGGGTCTTGCAATATCTGTTTTGATTATTCTTTCCTCAGTTTATGAGTTATTCCCTTCGCTAAATGCGATTCATTTTTTGCATAAAGCACCTTTGCTCATGCTGGCTTGTATGCTGGTGCACGTCATTGTCAGCTTGCTCACCCCAGCCCCGAGTGATGAGGTAGTGAATACCCTCACCTGGAATGTGGGATTATATAGAGCAGAAACGAAAGAACTGGCCGGACTCCCCTGGTATAAGAATTATCGGGTACTGGCAGTTATATTGTTGATCATTACGGCTTTTGTCGTTGGGTCATTTTGGTAAGGAAAATATAAAAATCATGGCATACATTGTCGCATTAGATCAGGGGACTACCAGTTCGAGAGCCATTCTCTTCAATGAGAAAGGGGAAATCGTTGGCATCAAGCAAAAGGAGTTCACTCAGTTTTTCCCCAAATCAGGGTGGGTAGAGCACGATCCGGAAGAGATATGGACCACACAGTCGGAGGTTTTCCGATCTCTTTTGAATGAACTTTCAATTTCACCTAAGGAAATTACCGCCATTGGCATCACCAACCAGAGGGAAACCACCGTGGTTTGGGATCGGGATACAGGCGAGCCTGTCTATAATGCCATCGTATGGCAGGATAAACGTACCTCGGAGTTTTGTGAAGATTTGAAGAGTAGGGGCCTTGAGGAAAAAGTTAGAAGCAAAACCGGTCTTGTAATAGACTCCTATTTCTCGGGCACAAAAATTAATTGGATACTCGACAATGTGGAAAATGCCAGAGCAGAGGCCGATAAAGGGAATCTTTGCTTTGGTACCATAGACACCTGGTTGGTATGGAAACTCACCAACGGCAAGGCTCATGTGACTGATTACACCAATGCCTCACGGACTATGCTCTACAACATTGTGGAGAATAAGTGGGACGATGACCTGCTCGAGATCCTGAAGGTACCAATGTCTATGCTTCCTGAGGCCCACCCTTCAGCCTATCATTTCGGAGATTTTGAATTCAAAGGCACCACCATTCCTATTATGGGCATTGCGGGAGATCAGCAGGCGGCCCTTTTCGGACAAGCGTGCTTTGATCCGGGAGAGGCCAAAAATACCTACGGCACCGGCTGTTTCATGCTGATGAATACAGGCAACAAGTGTGAGGTATCCAAAAATGGTTTATTGACTACCATGGCCTGCAGTACCACAGGAGAGCTTACCTATGCTCTGGAAGGCAGTATATTCATTGCAGGAGCGGCCATACAGTGGTTACGTGATGGCCTGAGGGTGCTCGATCATGCGGAAGATTCCGAATACTTTGCCAGAAAGGTGGAAACCAACGAAGTATACCTTGTGCCGGCATTTGCCGGACTAGGGGCACCCTATTGGGATCAGTATTCGCGAGGAGCCATTTTTGGACTGACCCGCGATACGGGAAAAAACCACATCATCAAGGCTGCTCTCGAATCCATAGCTTTTCAGACCAGAGATGTTAAAACTGCGATGGAGCAGGATTCTGGTATAGAGATCACCAGTCTGATGGTGGATGGTGGAGCCACTAACAACAATTACCTCATGCAGTTTCAGTCGGATATCCTGGGAGTAGAGGTGGATCGCCCCGCCATCACGGAATCTACGGCACTCGGTGCTGCCTATCTGGCGGGGTTGCATGCTGGCGTCTGGACACTGGATGAAATTAAGAAAGTGAGAAAGACGGATAGAAAATTTGCTCCGGGCATAACAAAGACTGAACGAGACCACTTATACAAGGGCTGGCAAAAAGCAGTACAAAGAACATTTGACTGGGCAAAGGATTTATGAATGCATTCAACGCAAATGACAGGGGTGATTTGGTTAAGGTCCTGGGAGATACCCACTACGACCTCATCATTATAGGGGGAGGTATTACGGGAGCAGGTATAGCGCTGGATGCTGCCTCAAGAGGATTGAAAACAGCCCTGTTTGAAAAAAACGACTTTGCCTCGGGTACCAGTAGCAAATCCACCAAACTGATACACGGTGGGCTTAGGTACCTCAAGCAATTTGAGGTAGCACTGGTTCGGGAAGTGGGGCAGGAACGAGCGGTGGTGCACCATCTGGCGCCGCACCTGGTGAAAGCGGAGAAAATGCTTCTTCCATTGATTACTGATGGTACTTATGGTAAAATCCTCACTTCGGTGGGGCTGATGGTCTATGATGTACTGGCCGGGGTGGAGAAGGTGGATCAGCGCAAGATGCTGACCAAAGAGGAAACACTAGAGATGGAACCCCTGCTTGGGCCTGATGTACTGGAGGGAGGCGGGGTTTACGCTGAGTACAGAACTGATGATGCCCGCCTCACGATAGAAATTCTGAAAACAGCTACCCGGATGGGTGCTGATATTATCAACTACGGAGAGGTCACAGACTTTGTGTACCATGCAGGGAAAATTACCGGGGTACATTGGCGTGATAACCTTACAGACACCAGCTACACAAGTAGCTGCGATTACACGGTGAGTGCAGCCGGGCCATGGGTAGATGAAATACGAGCTAAAAACAAATCCTTACATGGGAAGCACCTGCACCCTACTAAAGGTGTGCACATTGTGGTGCCGCATGAGAAGTTCCCCGTTCACCAGTCGGTCTACTTTGATGTGCCGGATGGGCGGATGATTTTTGCCATTCCCAGAGATCGGGTGACTTATATTGGCACCACCGATACCGACTACCATGGAGACATCAATGATGTGCGCACTGAAAAAGTGGACGTGGACTACCTGATCAACGGAGTAAGGCATATTTTCCCTGAGATAAAGCTCAACATAAAGGACGTAGAATCCAGCTGGGCTGGCCTGCGACCCTTGATAGAAGAGGAGGGAAAATCGGCCTCCCAGCTTTCGCGAAAGGATGAAATATTTGAATCAGAAACAGGACTTTTATCGATAGCCGGGGGTAAACTGACAGGCTATCGCAAGATGGCAGAACGGATTGTGGACAGATTGTCCAAAAAGATCAGAGAGGATAAAGACAAGAAACTTTCGGACTGTGTGACCGACAAAATTTACCTGTCAGGAGGCGTGTTCAAGGACGGAAATGATGTGCACAGATACCAGAAGGAAGTAGAGCAGCAGGTGGTTTCCTTTGGACTGGACCCATACTATGCAGAATATCTTGTGAGTAATTATGGTCGACAAACAGGCGACATTTTTAAACTTTTCAGGCAGAGGCAGGAAACAGACCCTGAAATACGTCTGGCGCTTTCGGAGTTGGTTTTTACAATAGAAAATGAAGCAGTCCATTCACTGCTGGATTTTTTCGAAAGAAGAACAGGGAGGTTGTATTTCAATATCAAGACCATCCCTAAGCTGATAGAGCCCGTTTTTCAACACCTGACCTCCACATTTGGGTGGTCAGAAGCTCGCCAGCAGAAGGAGAAAGATTGGCTTCATCTCGGATTGGAAGTAGCCAGTCATTTTCTATAATCCCATTTTCAGTATTCAAAAAATCGACATGAGTGTAAACAAAACATGGTGGAAGGAAGCAGTGGTATATCAGGTATACCCCCGCAGTTTCAATGATAGCAATGGCGATGGCATTGGAGACCTGCAAGGGATTATTCAAAAACTAGATCACATCAAGAGTCTTGGAGTGGATGTCATCTGGCTGTGTCCGGTGTACAAGTCGCCCAATGATGATAATGGCTATGACATCAGCGATTATTATGACATCATGGATGAGTTTGGCTCCATGGAGGATTTTGACGAGCTACTAAGCGGGATTCATGCGCGTGGGATGAAACTATTGATGGATCTGGTGGTGAACCACTCCTCCGATGAGCATGCCTGGTTCAAAGAATCAAGGTCTTCCAGAAACAACCCTAAGCGCGACTATTACATTTGGAAGCCGGGGAAGAATGGTGGGCCACCCAATAACTGGCCTTCTTTCTTTAGTGGAAGTGCCTGGCAGTATGCTGAAGAAACCAATGAGTATTACCTGCATCTGTTTACCAAAAAGCAACCTGACCTGAACTGGGAAAATCCGAAGCTCCGCGAGGAAGTCTATCAACTGATGCGCTACTGGTTGGACAAAGGGGTCAATGGGTTCAGAATGGATGTGATCTCCGTGATCTCTAAAAGAAACTATGACGATACCCCCCATGCCAACTTCAATGATACCATTGCTCAGGTCTATGCCAATGGCCCCAGGATTCATGAATTCCTGAAGGAAATGAATCGGAGGGTGATGAGCCACTATGATGTGATGACAGTGGGCGAAGGTCCTGGAATAGATCTCGATACAGGCTTGCAGTATGTAGCAGAGGATGAAAAAGAGTTGAATATGCTTTTTCATTTCGGTCACATGTTTATGGATCACGGGCCAGGCGGAAGGTTTGATCCGAAACCAATCGATTTTGTAGAGTTTAAGAAAATATTCCGGCTCTGGGATGAGAAATTTAAGAACGACGGATGGGGTAGCATTTTTCTTGGCAATCATGATTTTCAGCGGATCGTTTCTCGCTTTGGTAACGATGCGGATTTTTGGGAGGAGTCGGCAAAATTGCTCTGCCTTATGCTGATGACCATGAGAGGCACGCCCTATGTGTATCAGGGAGATGAGATAGGGATGACCAATGTGGCTTTTGATCGCATTGAGGATTACGATGATGTGGAGATCATGAACGCATACGCCGAGTGGAAAGCGCAGGGCAAAGACCTGGATCTGTTTCTCAAGCACGTGCATGTGAATGGGCGGGACAATGCACGTACCCCCATTCAGTGGGATGCCACCGAAAACGCTGGGTTCACTTCTGCCACCCCATGGCTGAAGTTAAATCCCAACTATACCAAAATCAACGTGGCAGATCAGCAGAACGCTGGGAACTCCATCTTGAATTTTTACAGGCAAATGATCAGTATCAGAAAGGCCAACCCATCACTTGTGTATGCAAACTACGCTGTGATCAATGAGGCACACAAACAGGTATATGCTTATTGGAGATGGGACGATGCGGTCAGGTACCTCATATTGCTCAATTTTTCAGCAGATCAACAGACCTTTGAAGTAGACGATCGGTTTGATATTGAATCTTTGTCTTTGATCATCGGCAATATGGGAGCGGTGCAAATGGAGGGAGACAAGATTTTCAAACTACTGCCGTGGCAGGCAGCCCTGTACCAGCTTTGATCCGGGAGTAATCAAATTTTGGAATTGCTAACAATTCTTTAAGATACGATTAATTGATCTCTGACTTTAAACCCTTTAATTTGGTGAGATCATTAAATTTCCCATGTGAAGATTACCAATAAAGTTGTTTACCAAAATCTGGACGACCTGTTTAACCAGTCACCTGTTTTAGAGTTAACGGATGCTGACAAATGGGTAATCTTTAGCGACCTCCATATGGGTGATGGTGGTTCCACTGATGATTTCCGGACCAATTCCGACCTTTTTACCAGAGCACTGAAGGAGCATTATCTTCCCCGGCAGTATGGCTTAGTCCTCAATGGAGATGTGGAGGAGATGCAAAGGTTCAGCCTCAGGAAGATTTATAAGCATTGGAAATCTGTCTATGAGGTTTTCGATCAGTTTAGAGATCAGACCAGATTGCTTAAAACCATTGGTAATCACGACCTGGAACTAGGGATGATGAAGGATTTGCCATTTAATTACGAGCACCTCGATGGATTTGTGTTTGATTACAAAGGGGACAACCTATTCTTTTTTCACGGGCATCAGGCCTCCAAGCGGTTTCAAAAACACAATGAACTGATCGGGTTCACCCTGAAGTACTTTGCCAATCCTCTGGGGATCAAAAATTACTCGGTGGCTCACAGCAGTAAGAAACAGTATAAAATAGAGAAGCGGGCCTATCATTACTCCGCTTATCGCAAAGTGGTATCGGTCATTGGTCACACGCATCGTCCGTTGTTTGAGTCAATGCACAAAGTAGAGCGGCTGAAATATAAAATCGAGCAACTTTGCCGCGAGTATGTAGAGGACATAGCCAATCAGACGGAGGCCATTGTCAGGTCCATAAGGGCCTATAAGAAGGACTTAAAAAAATACTATAAACAGGTACGTGATACCAATTTCCAGAACTACGTCTACAATACCATTTTTAACATCCCCTGTCTTTTCAATTCAGGCTGTGTCATAGGCAAGCGTGGGATGACCTGTCTGGAAATAGAAGGTGGTAAAATCAGGCTGGTTCATTGGTTCGATGGCAACATCAACAAGAAGTACCTGCAAAAAACCGGCTACCAGCCACAGCAGATTCCAGGCACAGACTACTACCGTATGGTGATCAATGAAGAGTCTCTGGATTATGTGTTTACCAGAATAAAATTTTTAGCTTGATGAGAAAGATAATTTTTTTTGTTGGCTCCTTAGTTATGCTTACCTCCTGCTTTGGCCCGAAGAAAAACATGAAAGAATCCTTTGACCTTCAGGGACACAGGGGCTGCAGAGGGCTCATGCCCGAAAACACCATTCCGGCCTTCATCAGGGCCATCGATCTGGAAGTAACTACCCTCGAAATGGATCTGGCGGTCACCAAAGACCGTCAACTGGTCGTTTCGCATGAGCCGTTTATGTCAGCTGAAATGTGTCTCGATTCTCTGGGAAATGAAATCCCAGAAACGCAGCAGCTTCAATACAATATTTATCAGATGACTTATCAGGAGGTGGCAAGTTTCGATTGTGGCTCCAAACCCCACCCAAGATTTCCTGAGCAGCAAAAAATGCAGGTAGTCAAGCCGCGACTAGTGGATGTGATCGACCATGTGGAAGACTACCTGAAGGTCAACGGTAAACCCCCTGTGGCTTATAATATCGAGATCAAGTCGCAGCCAGAAACCGATGATCTCTTTCATCCTGCACCCCCCACTTTTAGTGAGCTGGTTTATGCTGTCTTAGATGAAAAACTTGACTGGAGCAGAACCACAATTCAATCTTTTGATTTCAGGGTGTTACAGTATTTTCATGAGCGTCATCCAAAAGTGACACTGGCGCTATTGATCGAAAACGACCTGACGGTGGAAGAAAACCTGGATTCACTCGGGTTTACCCCGGACATCTATAGTTGCTATTTTCCATTACTTTCGCGGGAGTCTGTTGATCTTTTACATAGCCGGGACATTCGGGTAATCCCATGGACGGTAAATGAAGTGACAGAGATGAAGGACGTAATGGAACTCGGGGTGGATGGTTTAATTACCGATTATCCCAATAGGTTTAATAGCATAAAGGATAAAAAATGAGTAAGAAGAAGTACGACGTTTATGCCATTGGCAACGCTGTAGTGGACTATGTGTTGGAATGTAGCGATGATTTTTTGACCGAGCATGGAATCGAAAAATCAGTCATGACCCTGGTGGACGAGGAGCGCCAGATGAAAGTACTAGCCGCCGTGAAAGACGGCATCAAAAAGAAAGAAGGAGGCGGGTCTGCTGCCAATACTATAGTGGCGACAAGTATGCTGGGTGGCAAGAGCTTTTACTCTTGCAAAGTGGCCAATGACGAAGACGGCAGGTTTTTTCTGGACGAGTTGGCCAATAATGGCATTGACACCAACCTGGATGGAAGTCACCTGGATGCGGGGATAACAGGAAAAGTACTCATCATGACGACTCCTGATACGGAGCGTACCATGAATACATTTTTGGGGATCAGCTCGGCTTTCTCCAAAGCGGAGCTTCGGCAGGATGCCCTGATCAACTCCGAATACCTCTTTATAGAGGGATATCTGGTAGCTTCAGAGACAGGTAGGGAAGCGATGAAAGTGGCTAAGAGAATGGCCGAAGACAATGGTGTAAAAGTGAGCATCACGTTTTCTGACCCCAGTATGGTGAAGTACTTCCAGAAAGAAATGGAAGAAGTGGTGGGAGCCTCTGTTGATTTGCTCTTTTGCAATGAAGAGGAAGCAATGCTCTTCACCAAGACCGATAATGTCGCTGATGCCAGAGAAGAATTGAGAAAAGTAGCCAGAAAATTTGTGATCACACAAGGGAAGAATGGCGCCATGATATTTGATGGAGATACATTCGTGGATATAGAGTCCTACCCGGTCTCGGCAGTAGATAGCAACGGCGCAGGGGATATGTTTTCCGGGGCATTTCTTTATGGCATCACCAACGGTCACACTATGGCTTCTTCGGGTAAGTTGGCCAGCAAGGCAGCCTCAGAGGTGGTTGCTAAGTACGGCCCCAGGCTCACATTCCATCAGCTTCAGGAGATCAAGCGTGAAGTTTTTGACATTTAAACCCCTTTTTTTCACCACGTTTTCATAAAAATTGAAGAAATATCTCTGCGGAGCGGCGTTTAGTTTGGTAAAACTCAATCTTTACTTATCTTTGCCCTCCGTTTTGAGAAATCTCAGATTCCGGTCAGTGATTGGGGTCTGGTCATAATAAAAGAATAAGATAAAGGCATAGCCATGAAGAGAACATTTCAACCTTCAGTAAGGAAAAGAAAAAACAAACACGGATTCCGTTCAAGAATGGAGTCAGCCAACGGTCGTGCTGTATTGGCCAGACGTAGAGCAAAGGGAAGAAAGAAACTTACTGTTTCTGATCAAACTCACAAGAAATAAGTCTAACTAAAGGCCTATGACTGACTCAGGCCAAACGACTAGTCATGCGTTTTCTTTTCCAAAAAGGGAAAAGCTGACCGGTAAAAAAGACATTGAGGAACTGTTCAAGAATGGTTCCTCTTTTTATTTGCACCCTTTGTTATTGAAGTACAGAAGGGAGGAGGATTCTGCCGTGACCTATCATCGCGCCCTCTTTACAGTCCCCAAAAAAAACTTCAAGCGAGCCGTTCGGAGAAATCAGCTGAAGCGCCGCATGAGAGAAGCCTATAGGCTTCACAAATCCATCATCTATCAATCACCCGTTAGCGGCTTTTATCAGCTGGCATTTGTCTATTTAGATAAATCACCATTACCTTATGGTGAAATAGAGGATAAACTTAAAAAGCTATTGGTACGTTTAGAAAGTCAGCATTCTAAGATAGGGAAAGAACACCCGGGTGAGCCCAATTGAATGCAAGTTTAACCTCCTGTTTTGAGTACAAAATGAACAAGCAATGAATAAGAAGTGGAAAGCAATCGTGGCCATCTGTGCCATTAGTATTGGTTTTTTGGCTTTTAAAGCCACTCCCGTGGGTGATCGCACCTTCGAGATCGTGAAGAACCTCGATATTTTCGCCACGCTGTTTAAGGAAGTAAATGCCTACTACGTGGATGACATTCATCCGGACCAGCTGATGCGTACAGGCATTACAGCCATGCTGGCTTCGCTTGATCCTTATACCAATTACATTCCCGAAGATGACATAGAGGATTATCGCACCATCACCACCGGTGAGTATGGGGGCATTGGTGCTATAGTCGATAAGAAAGGAGGCGTGAGCACCGTAGTGATGCCTTACGAAGGCTACCCTGCGCACAAAGCTGGTCTTAAAGCGGGAGATCAGATTTTGAAGATTAATGGAATAGTGTTGGAGGGCAAATCGTCCGATGCTATCAGCAAACTGCTGAAGGGGCAGTCCAATTCGGATATTGTCCTGACGGTAAAGAGATTCGGACAAGAAAAACTGTTTGATGTGACGCTGGCTCGTGAGCGTATTACCATTAGCAACGTGCCTTATTTCGGAATGGTAGCCGAAGGAATCGGCTATGTAAAACTTACGGATTTCACTACCGAAGCAGGCGCTGAGGTGCGAAATGCTGTGAACGAGCTGAAAGCTGATGGCGCAAAAAAAATCATTTTGGATTTGCGGGGTAACCCGGGGGGCTTATTGGAAGAAGCAGTCAATGTTTCCAATGTCTTTGTTGGCAAAGGCCGGGAAGTGGTGACTACTCGCGGGAAACTGAAAAACTGGACCAAGACCTATAACACTTTGAATGATCCTGCGGATACTCAGATTCCACTCGCTGTATTGATCAGCAATGGAAGTGCATCAGCTTCTGAGATTGTAGCGGGAGTCATGCAGGACTATGATCGCGGAGTGCTCGTAGGTCAGCGTTCTTATGGTAAAGGACTGGTTCAGCAGACACGACCACTGGCTTATAATTCTCAACTAAAAGTAACCACTGGAAAATATTATATTCCTTCTGGTAGATGTATCCAGGCCATTGACTACAGCCATCGAAACCCAGATGGCAGCATCGGCAAAATTCCGGATTCACTCAAGAGTGAGTTCAAGACCCAATCCGGCCGATCAGTTTTTGACGGTGGGGGCGTAAACCCTGACATTGAAGTGGAGCCGTTTGAGTACGCACCTATCGCCTACAGTCTCATGTCCAATGACCTGGTTTTCGATTATGCTACTCGTTATTATTACGCACACCCGGAGATTAAACCTGCTAAGGACTTCACCCTTACAGATGCAGAATATGATGAATTTAAAAACTGGTTGAAGGACAAAGAACTCAACTACACCACTCAGGTGGAGCAAAATATTGAGAAACTAATCGCATCGGCCAAGCAGGAAAAATATTATCAGGATATTGAGCAGCAGATCATGGACCTAAAAAGGGAAACCCTTCATAATAAGGATCAGGACCTGATCACTTTCAAGCCAGAGATTAAGAAATTGCTGGAGCAGGAAATTGCCGGGAGGTATTACTTCCAAAGTGGAATGATCGAGTCTACCTTTGATCAGGACCGGGAAGTCATGGAGGCCATTAAAGTTCTTAATGATTCCGAACGATATCAGAGCATTTTAAAAGGCAAATAATTGAGTACTATTCTAAGCCTCGACACTTCCACTAAGGTTTGTTCAGTGGCCATTCATCAGGAGGGAGTTTTGATAGGTCATCAGGCCTATCATTTGCAGAAATCCCACTCCAACCTTTTGCCAGGGATCATTCAGCAGCTGGCAGAGAACTGTGAAGTGTCTTTGTCCGATCTGACGGCTGTCGCCCTGTCTGCAGGGCCCGGATCTTATACAGGTCTGCGAATTGGCACAGCTACCGCGAAAGGAATGGCCTATACACTGAGCATCCCGTTGATCGCTTTGGATACATTGGATACTATGGTTGCTCAGGTGGCCCCTATGCTGAAGGGAGAAGAATTGCTCTGCCCTATGATCGATGCCAGGCGCATGGAGGTCTACTGCAAATTGGTAGATCATTCCGGCGCTGAAATTTGGGAAACACAACCACTCATAGTAGATGAGCACTCTTTTGATGACTTCCAGCAGGAAAGCATTTATTTCTTCGGTAATGGCTCCGATAAGCTGGAGCAACTCTTTGGAGGAGTGGATAGGTATCACTTCATCAGAGACATTCATCCGTCTGCGGCCCACATGGGGGAGGTAGCCTGGGCCAAATTCCAGCATTCGGCATTTGAAGACATTGCCTACTTCGAGCCGGAATATCTAAAGGAATACCGAACTAATGTCCCATCTCAAAAGTTCAAGGTGTAATGGAAGAGATAATTAACCGTGTTTCGAAGAGTCCTTTAATCTCATTGGATTTCGATGAATATATTGATCAATCCGAGCGGGCTTTTTTTGACCTGAAGGAAGGGCTTTTTCATGGAATGATTCTCAAAGAGAAAGAATTTCGTGAGTTTTTGAGAGATTACGATTGGCTGGCCTTCAAAGGCAAAAACGTTGGGGTCGTCTGTTCTGCAGATGCCATCATACCATCCTGGGCTTATATGTTAGTAGTGACCAGGTTGGGGGGTGTCGCCAATCTATCGGCGTTTGGTGGTGAAGAGGAACTTGAGAAAGCCTTAATCAATCGGGCGATTGATAAAATCCTGGAGCAGGACCTGGAGGGCGCCAAGGTGGTCATTAAGGGTTGTGGTGATATCAAGACCAGAGACTACGCATACTTCGAGTTGACAAGGAGGCTGCTGCCTATGGTGTCGAGCATCATGTACGGTGAGCCTTGTAGCACTGTCCCTGTTTACAAAAAGCCCAAATAGTTTTTCTTGGGTCTGTGCTGACATTCCAATTTTTAGTTAACGCCCCATCAATTTTTGATTTTACCGACTTCTTTTAGGGCTGATAGATGTTTTTGAATCCATGGGTCATGGACCAGGCTGTGGCCAATCAGCTGATAATCAGGCGCGTGATTAGACGGGTTGATTAGGGGGTAAAAAAAGTTGTTTTATTTATTGAAAAATGAGCGGTGGAATCAGTGGCTTTACTATCTTTGCCGTCCATTCAGCGGGGATGGGGAGATGTTTGAGAGGATGTGGTGTAGGAGGGCTTAGAAATAAAAAAATATTTTTCTCACAATAGGGTTTGATATTAAAAAATAAGTTCTAAT
>NZ_LR734813.1 GCF_902506655.1 Marinoscillum sp. 108
CAGGATGATAAAACTCAGGGCCAGGGCGCCACTAACATCCCTAACTACCTTTTCAATGGAGATTATGATAAGGATGGAATCGCTGATGCCCTCGATACCGACTCTGACAATGACGGGGTACCCGACTCTGAAGAGGATGGTGGTCAATCCATTGACCCCAGCGGCGACGAGGATGGTGATGGAATCCCCAACTTCAGGGATACCGATGATGCCACCGTCATCGCCGGACTCACCAGTACCGCCGATGTAAACGGAGATGGGGTCTATGATGTCTATGACCATGACCTGGACGGTGTTCCCGACTTCAGGGATGCAGACTCTGATAATGATGGAATCCCTGACCTGGTAGAGGCCGGGGGCACTGATGCCGATGGAGATGGAAGAATCGATGGACTGGACGATGATGATGGGGATGGAATCCCCAACAGTGTGGATGCTGACTTCACCGGGGGAGCTGACGTGGATGATGATGGCATTGACGATGCCTTTGACTTCAGTGTATCCGGTGGTACAGACACCGATGGAGACGATATCATTGACAGTGCTGACACGGACATAGATGGTGACGGGCTGCCAAATGCCTATGATGCCGACAATGGGGGGACTGCACTTATTCCCGGCGATACCGACGGGGACGGAATCAATGACCTCTTTGACCTGGATACTGACAATGATGGCATTCCTGATCTGGTGGAAGCCGGCGGCACTGATGCCGATGGGGATGGAAAAGTGGATGACGCTACAGACTCAGACAATGACGGACTGGCTGACATCATTGACTCGGACAACGGAGGCTCAGCACTCCCTATTCCGGATACTGATTACGACGGAATCCCTGACTTCAAAGACCTGGACAGTGACAATGATGGCATCACAGATGCCATCGAAAATGGAGGGGCCGACACCAACAGTGACGGACTCATAGACGGATATGCCAACGACACGGATGGAGATGGACTGGCCGATGCGGTAGATCCTGATAATGGTGGCTCACCCATTGCGAATGTGGACACTGATGGCGATGGAATAGACGACTACAGGGACCTGGACTCTGACAATGACGGAATTCCTGACCTGGTAGAAGCCGGAGGGGTAGACACTGACTTTGATGGACGGGTAGATGATCTGCTGGATGTGGACCTTGATGGCATCCCCTATGATGTGGATGTGGACCAGACAGGCGGTACTGACGCGGATGGAGATGGCATTGATGATGCGTTCGATGCTTCCATTACCGGAGGCAATGACAATGACAATGATGGTATCGACGACCGGTTTGACATGGACAAGGATGGAAACGGGTACAGTGATGCCATTGAAGCGAATCCTCTGGACTTCCTGGATACCGATGGGGATGGCAATAAAAACTTCAGGGACATTGACTCTGACAATGATGGCATTGTAGACATCATTGAATTTGGAGGGACTGCCGATCCTGCTACGGGCACCATCAGTGGATTCACAGACTCGGACGGTGATGGCTTCAATGATGCCCAGGATGGATACATCGGAACGGTGGTTAATGGCTCCGTAACGCCCATCACCCCACTCAACACCGACTCAGGGTCTGAACCTGCCTCTGCTGTCAAACCCGATTATCTGGACATTGACAGTGACAATGACGGAATTGTGGACCTGATAGAAGCACAATCAAAAGCTACTTTCATAGCACTCTCTGGGGTAGATGCCAACAACAACGGACTGGATGATGCTTTTGATCCTAATATGGGGGCCACAATGCTCACTCCTGTGGCCACAGATGGTGGAAATGCAGACTACCTCGACACGGACTCTGATGCCGATGGGGTACTCGACAGGATGGAAGGCAGTAATGCGGACAAAAACCTCTACGCCGACTGGGATGCAGACAATGATGGAAACTTTGATGATGCCGGTTACAACACAGACGTGGATGAAGACGGGTTGCTGGACATCTACGACAATGTATCCAGTACCGGTAACAATAACATCACAGGATCCAATGCTGCGGTGCAGGACACTGACCTGGACGGAATCTGGGATTTTCAGGATGTGGACGATGACAATGATGGAACCCCTACTGTTTCTGAAAGCACTTCTGCCCTGGCAGATCCCAATGGCATCATCCCTGACTACCTATATGGTGATCAGGATGCAGACAATGACGGGGTGGATAATGATGCGGACCTGGATGCGGACAATGACGGGGTGGCCAATGCCAGTGAAGATGGAGGCACGGGTATCGACCCGGGGGCTGATACAGATGCCGACGGTCTCTACAACTATCAGGATTTTGACATAGATGGTGATGCCATTGCCAACACTGCTGATACCAACACCAGTGGAATCAACACCACAGGCTTTACCGACATCAATGGTGATGGAGTCATCGACCAGTTTGATAAGGATCTGGATGGTATTCCTGACTTCAAAGACCTGGACAGTGACAATGATGG
>NZ_LR734814.1 GCF_902506655.1 Marinoscillum sp. 108
ATACCAACACCAGTGGAATCAACACCACAGGCTTTACCGACATCAATGGTGATGGAGTCATCGACCAGTTTGATAAGGATCTGGATGGTATTCCTGACTTCAAAGACCTGGACAGTGACAATGATGGAATTCCTGACATCCTCGAATTCGGACTCACTGATGCCAATCAGGATGGTACACTCGATGAGGGAGCCGGTATTACGGATGTCAATCTAAACGGAATTGATGACCCCTACGACTCAAGCTGTGATGGATCAACCTCGACGGAATATGCGGAGAGTGCTTCAGGAAATGGGTCTGTAACTAACCCGAACAATGCAGTTGGGACTGACAATGGCACCCTGGCAGTTGTAAATAATGGTGGTGTATTGGTTGTGGATTTCAAGATTTTAATCCCCTCCAACAATCAAGTATCGGTCAATATGTACAGGAATTTCGTTGTTTTAGAAAATAATCCCGACTACCTGATCGAATCTTCAACAGATAACATCTCCTATAGTACCGTGACAAGTGGGACATTAGCCACTGGAACAACTACGAACACCCTGAATTTTGATTTAACTCAGGGCACTGCCAGGTACATTCGAATTAGCAAAACCAATACTACGGATAGAAACATCCAAATAGACTATTTATCATCCAGCGTCACTACCTGCTCCGGTGGGGTCTCTTTAAATCCCCCGGACTTTGACAGTGATGGCATTGACAACTACCTGGACCTGGATGCTGACGGTGATGGCATTCCTGACAACATAGAAGCGCAAAGCAACCTGGCCTACAAGGCTCCGGTATGGGTAGACAGTGATGGTGACGGTATTATGGACATCTATGATCAGGATGCCGGAGGAGCGCTGGATCCCGTCAATTCAGATCTCAATGGTAATCCCGATTACCTGGATACAGACTCGGATGATGACGGAATCCCCGATGTAGTGGAAGCCTGGGACAGCGACATGGATGGGTTCGGCGATTGGGACACCAATGGAAACAATGACCCGACTGACGAAAGTGGCTATGGATCAGATGTGGATGCAGACGGTATTTCTTACCTTTTTGACTCCAACTCCGGCAGAGGCACTGTGGCGAGTATCATCGGATCCAATGCGTCACTACAGGACACTGATGCCGACGATACGAGGGATTTCAGAGATACTGATGATGATGATGATGGAATAGCCACCAATAACGAAGACATCAACCTCAACGGAAACTGGACGGATGATTTCACTCAGGGTGGTGTTACCATTCCAGATTATTTATTTGGGCCCGACAATGATGGGGATGGCATATTAGATTCTATAGACCCTGATTCAGATGGAGATGGCATTCCCAATAGTATTGAATATGCTGGGATAAGTTACACCAATAACAGCGGACCTTTTGATGATGATGATGGGGATGGAATCTATAACTATCTCGATGCTGATGCTTTAGGGCATACGGATGCCAATGGAGATAGTGTGGATGACCGCTTTGATCATGACAGAGATGGGGTTCCTAACTTCTTTGACCTGGACTCTGATAACGATGGCATCCGAGATCAGGATGAAGCTACAATTACCAATTACGCCCTCTCCGGGACACCCTCAGCTTCATCAGTTTCTGGCACCTACGGAAGCCCCCTTTCAGTAATCATAGATGGTGACACAGATGGTTTCGGAGAAGCCCAAAACAATCATACCGATCAGGATAGTGAAGCCTATGTCGAAATTGATCTCGGACAGATTCGTGACCTATCGGTGGTAAATGTCTGGAACCGAACCGATTGCTGCACAGACCGGGCCGACAATTTCTATGTGTTCGTTTCAGAAGATCCGTTTGTGGCAACGGATGTGGCTACCACTTTAGGCCAATCCGGTGTGCAGGCCATCCTGCAAGGACCTGAAGCTGGTACTCCTTCAGCCTTCAATTTCAACACTTCAGCACGATACATCAGAGTACAACTGACCGAAACCGAATTCTTACACCTGGCAGAAATAGAGGTCTATTCACAGCCACTGGATACTGACGGAGACGGCATTCCCAACTTTCTGGACCTTGACTCTGACAATGACGGTCTCACCGACAACAGGGAAGCACAGCCTTCAGCAGGGTTTATCGTGATCACTTCCCTGGATACCGATGGTGACGGACTCAAGGATGTCTACGATGCAGACAATGGCGGCACCTACATCAATCCGATCAATTCTGATAGTGATGGCGACCCGGATTACCTGGATACTGACTCTGATGATGACAATGTCCCGGATGTGGTAGAAGGATTTGACGCCAACAAAAACGGCTTCAGTGACCTGGATACCGATCAGGACGGTGACCTCTCTGACGAAACAGGATACGGACTGGACACCGATGGGGACGGGCTGGAAAACATCTTTGACAACTACTCAGGCACTGGCATTGCCAACATCAAAGGATCCAAGTCCAAAAGGCAGGACACCGATGGGGATGGCATTCCCGACTACAGAGACGATGAAGATGACTCTGATGGCATAAACACCTCCGCAGAGGACACCAGCGACGGTG
>NZ_LR734815.1 GCF_902506655.1 Marinoscillum sp. 108
TCCATTGGCTACATCTACTTCACCAATCACAAAACCGGTTACTACCTCACCAAAGTCTACGGTAACATTGTAAGGGGTCGTACTGTTGACTGCTGCTGGTTGTCCACTGATCACTACACCAGGGGCAACAAGATCTTCTGTGATTATTTGCTGCGCTGTAGTTGTACAACCATTATCAGGATCAGTGATAGTCACCGTATAAGTGCCTGGATCACTTACAGTGGCTGTTGCAGTCGCCGCTCCTGAATCGATCGTGCCATCACCTGTCGTCCACGCATAAGTCAAATTAGTGGTTCCACTGTTGTCTGTGGCACTCGCTGTAAGGTCAGCAGTGGTTGTCGTAGTGGATAATATAGTAGTAGTAGTGGTAATATCTGCGCCGCTAGGCGCTGAAGTATTGGCCAAATTAATTGGTCCGGCTACTACATTAGATTCACATCCCGTTGTTGGGTTAGTTATGCTCAAATTAGTATAAGCCCCATTATTCAAGCCGGAAATAGATATTCCTGAAGCTGTTGCAGTTATCGACCTGGTCGATTGGGCTACACCATTAAAAGAAAAGTCTACATCATAAGTACCGGATGTTACACCAGTCAAAACAATAGCCCCATTCGGGGAAACGCAATCCGTAGGTTGTGTATGCGTTCCTTCTGCAATTGTTGCTGTTGTCGGGTCACTTAAGGTCACATCAATGTTTTCGACTGAAGTTTTTGAATTAACCGTAATGGTAATGTCATTATAGGTTCCTGCAGACAGTCCACTTATGGTAGCATTTCCAGATCCATCGACCACCACACCACTAAAACTTGCAGTACCTACCCCATCGTGATAGTCTAGTGAGTAAGTTCCAGCCGCAACATCAGTAAAAGTCAAAGCGATTGACCCGTCTGTACCTCCACAAGTAGACGGATTGGAGGGTGTACTACTCGTAATAGATGGAGTAGGTATTACCGGATCGGTCAATACCACATCAATATCAGCTACCGAAGTACAACTGTTATGGGTGATCGAAATGTTGTTATAAGTACCTTCAGTCAATCCGGAAATAGTAGCAGATCCTGAAGTAATAGTCACACCAGTGAACGTCTGCGCACTTGGAGCTCCATCTTCATAGTCTAATGTATACGAACCATTCGGAACACCAGTAATTGTCAGGATTATTTGACCATCTGCTCCTCCAGGGGTTGTTGGATTGGATGAAGAGATAAGTGAAACGGTTGGTTTAGTCGGATTTGTTAAAATAACGTCTGGAAACTCCGCACTCAAACAGCCCAGATATGTTAGACTCAGGTTATTATAGGTGCCTGCCCCAGTATTAATTGTTGCCAAATTAGATGAAATGGCAACATTTGAAAAGCTTCCGCCATCGTAATCAATGGCATAATTTCCATTAGCCACTCCAGTAAATGTCAGATTTATAGAGCCGTTACCTCCGCACGCAGTTGGGTTGGTTTTTGTCGCTGCAATAGTATGTGTCGACGGATCCGAAAGCGTAACATCCGGATTTTCGTCTGTAGTACACCCAGTGGTCGCATCCGTAATATTTAAATTGAGATAGTTACCCGCAGATGCCGGTACTGATGCGGTATTAGAATTTACCACGACAGGAGAAAAACTCCCGCCATCATAATTGATCGCATAGGTGGTACCATCCGCGACTCCTGTAAAAGTGAAATTAATAGTGCCTGTCCCCCCACATGCCGATGGATTGGCGCTACCAGAAACAGCTATCGTCGGATTAGGGTCACTAATGGTGACTGGTCCGATACTATTGGATTTACATTCTGTTACCGTGGGTGTAATGGTGATATTTGTGTAAAGTCCGGCATCCAGCCCCGTTAGTAAAATCTCACCAGTAAAAATATCGCCATCTGCAGTTTTGGTGGTAAATACGCCATCATCTAGGTAATTGATATCGTACGTAACTACAGAACCTGTAATCGAACTAGTCAATACCATATTTCCTGTAGATGCACCACAAGTAGCTGGCATAGTCACTGAACCTAAGGTCAACACCGGTGAAGCTGCATTGGTCAGCACAACAGGACCTGCTATTACATTTCCACAGGTCAAGGTAATTGCTGTTCCCGTAATCGAAATATCAGAGTATTCCCCCGGGCCTAAACCACCAATAGCAATTTCTCCGGATCCATTTGCCGTAGGGGTAGTTGTCGCGGCGGCAATCCCATCTACCTTGTAATCCAAAGTGTAGGTTTGCCCATTGCTTAACCCTGAAAGCGTGATGATTCCATCAGGTGAAGGACAATTTGACGGTTGTTGAGTAATGACATGGGTTAAATTGATTTCTTCTGGAGATACTGCGATGGTTCCAACCGTCACCTTACAGGTACCAGCCCCAATTCTCGAAGCGATCAAACTAATAGAGGTCACACTTGCGTCAATGGCATAGGTGGTAAGGCTAAGGGCAGTACCATCGCCCAATGAAGCTGGGCCGACACCATTCTCATTCTGATCCTGCAATTCGTAAATGATCAAATTTTCGGTAGTACTTACCGAAAAATCAATTGTTTCTCCTGCACAAATAGTGGTGGCCGAGGTGGCTGCAAAGGTCATGGTGTTATCCGGTAATTGACAAAGTACCACTTCCCCCGCAGAATGGGCGCTTTCACAAAGTGAACCGGATTGGGACGTCACTGTAACTGTGGCCCCGGCATACAATACATCGTAACCTGTGACACTTGCAGCATTTAAATCAGTAATGGTCCATGCATTTGAACTCACCGTACCCGTAAATCCATCTACAATATCTCCATCCAGATATAGATAAATTGTAGCTCCATCAGCTAGAGAACTCGTCCCTGAAATGCTTGCATCTCCTCTTCTGATTTCATTCGGTGTGGCTGGGTTTGTGATCGCCAATGACGCATCCACCGTTTGACTTTGAATCTGAATTTCGGTGGAATAAGCACTCACTGTTTCCCCAGACCCTGTTGCTGTAGCTACTACATAATCACCCTCATTTATCGTAATACTACTTAATGTCCAGGATGAACCTGTAGTACTTGGTATGCTCCCTACGAGCGTATAACCACTTCCTGAAGTAGTACTGGAATAAACATCTATTTTTGTGCCAGCACCTGATGCTGTCACTCCCGAAATTTCTGAAATAGATCCACCCGAGGGTGCACAGTAATCCCCCACAAATGTTGGAACAGCTGATTGGACAGGGGCAGCTGTTACCACTACATCACCCGATTCGGCTGGGCATAAAGAGGTCTGAGTTGCGTAAACCGAAACTACCTGACCTGCAGTAAGTGTGGGTAATGCGAGAGAATAGGAGGTTGTTCCTGTAGTAGTAAAGGTAGTTCCCGTTGCAGCTCCATCAATATACAACTCGACTGTTGCGTTACTTGCTTTTGTACCAGTGATTGAAGTTGTTGTGGTGAGTATTGTCGTTTGTGTTATTGTAGGAGTTGTTGTCGCACCTACACCCTGACATACGTAAGCTCGGGTTGATGCACATCCACTTCCCTGAACAACTATATAGTAAACTCCATTGGGAACTGCAGAACCCTGATTAGCATCAACAGCTCCGGTATAGGTTCCGGACGCAGTTGTTACTACAGTAATAGGATTTTCATTAGCAGCCCATTTTGATCCTGCAATCAAACTTCCCGTTGCATCATCGTATAATGACACGGTAAATGATGTGTTGGCAGCATCAGTAAGGGAAAAATTAACCCCGCTTCCATTACCTGTAACAGATAATGTGTGTGCCGGATTGGCACAAGTAGCCCCGACAGTGGTGGGGTCGCAATTAGAATAAGAGGTTGATTTCTGTTTACTTGAAGTGGCCGCTGCCGCTGTGGCACTCACTTTCGCTGTGGCAGTAAATACTTCATTGGCTGCTGTTGCAGTTATCCCAGAGAGGGTCCAGATCCCCCCCGAGGCTAAAGTGGTTCCTTGCGAAAGACCACCTCTAAATACCTCTATCGTTGCTCCATCTACTTCGGCAGTGGTTCCCGAAATAGAAGTCACACCCACTCCGATTGGTCCGTCTATCAGTGGACAAGCTGCTCTTGGATTAATCTTTGTCCCGCCGCTTATGTCGTCCCCTGAGGTAGGAGGAAAAACATCTATTAAATCTTGAAATAAGTCATCAGTTACACCTAAATCGTCATCAATACCACCCAAATCCGCCATTTTGAATCCGGTAGAATTTTTAGGTGCGATGGTGGTCCCTCCCACCATCCGTACTGGTGTGGAGCTACTGAAAGGCAAGTCAGCATAAGGCACATAGAAATCATAGAAATAGTCTGTCCCGCAGATTTCCGATCCCGCTATGGCCTTTTGGGCAAAATCAGCATAAGGTCTATCCACAGTACCATCTCCAATTTCAGTACTTGTGAGCGTGTTATTATTAATGTCATAGATGCTCACTCCAAAATTAGTTCGCAAGGTGATTTCGTACTCAAACCCTGGATTACCCGAGACATAATGCGGATCAGATCCATTCCCAAAAAGCTGATCAGTATCCACCAGGATGGTATATCCTTTTGAATTTTCTGCTGTACCGCCTAATCTGAACCTAAAGAAGAGATTTGTACCATCTGAATAGGTGTAAATTGTTTCGTCATCTTCCGACCTGACCAAATCGACGAACCCGCAGCTAGGACCCGCAGAGTTGTCACTTGACGGCTCTCCCGCTCCTACTACCGGTAGTGGCACATAAGGAATTTCACTCTCTGTTTCATCATCGACCATGAAGCCCTGGTCTGTTTCAGAAACATATCCGTCCAGGTTTGGATCGAGAACGGATTTACCAGCATTAGCAGGTTTATAGATCAAGCCCTTGGTCTGAGCACTGGCCTGAAACATCACAAAAATGAGTAGCAAAAGGATAATTATTCTTTTCATAGTTGGTGTGTATCTCTGGTAAAGATGCTTTCTTTGAAGCGCTCTTACAGATGGTTTTCGCTGGAATGCCATTTTTTAGAGTTCGAATTATCAGAACGCACTGTAAAACTCTCGCAGCCTACAGAATCTTAATCTCTGTTCTGCGGTTTTCCTGATGTTCCTCGGCTGAACAGTTCACACCATTTACGCAACGATTGACCGGTTTGGATTCCCCATAACCTTTCGGAGTGATCCTTGTTTTGTCGATTCCCTGATTGATCAGGTACTGAGTAGCAGACTCTGCCCGCTTCTGAGAGAGTCGCAGATTATAAGCATCCGATCCTCGTGAGTCAGTGTGCGAACCGAGCTCGATTTTGAGGTGGGGATTGTCAGTCATGAAGCCTACCACTTTGTCCAGCTCCACCTCAGATTCCGCCCTCAAATCAGCACTGTTTACATCATAATAGATATGATCCAAGCGAATACTCTCCCCTACCACCACTTTCTTTAGACGCACCACATGTTCACCCTGCCCTTTGTAGTCACCAGATACCTGAAAGGTGTCACGCTTGGAGTAAAATCCATCTGCGGCAGCAAACAATTCATAAGTTTCTCCGGGTGTGACTTCATAAACATGCTCACTTTTCGAAGGCTGAAGCGTCTTATGAGCGTCAATCGATTTTAAGTAATACACAGCCTGGGCGATTTCCTGGCCCGACTCATCCAATATTTTGATCTCCAAATCAGGTACAAAAAGGAATAATTCTATTTTCTTGGTGCCTTTAAAATCAGGGTCGATATGAATCCTGAGGCTATCCTGAACCAGTAACCCACTTTTAACCGGAAAAGCTATTAACGTACCTGTATAGGTTGAATTGATAGAGAAGGTATTGGACATTCCGGTATTCACAGACTCAAAAACCCTACCCAGAGAGTCTAGAAATATAACATTTGATCCATCCACAGGCGCACCGCTGATAAGATCCTTAACCACTCCCGAAAGTGTATAAAACTGAGACTGAAATGAATAAATATCATCATTTCCCATACGATCCGATGAAAAATATCCACTACTTAATGTTTCATCGGTGATTAGTCCAAAATCATCCTGGCTACTGTTAATTGGTGCTCCCAGGTTTACCGGTTTCCCGGAATCACCCCAGGGATTGATAACAAACACATCCAATCCACCAAGCCCAGGCCAAAAATCGCTGGCAAAATAAAGTCTCTCCCCCTCAAGGAACGGGAACATTTCGTTTCCTTGTGTATTAATCCTTTCACCAAGATTGGCAGGCACTGACCAACCAGAATCCTGAGCTACAGAAAAGTATAAGTCAGTGCCACCATAACCTCCAGGTATGTCAGAAGCGAAAATGAGTGTGTTTCCGCTAGGATTTATCGTCGGGTGACCAAAAGAATAACTCGTGATATTGTGTTCGAAGGGTTGTATATCAAGCCAAGACTCATCCTCGGAACGAGTGGCAAAATAAAGCTGGAGTTTAGAAATCCCATCCTCCTGTCTGCCAAGCTTGTTCTTGATCACATGATTTCTGGTGAATACGATCTTTTGGTCATTATCATAGAGTTGACCGGGACCTTCATGATACGCACCGTTTAAGTCAGCAATGGGCTTAACATCATCCAAAGAATCACCAGGACTAAAGCTATAGAAATTCAGAAACTCAGTGGCGTCCCAGCTAAAATTGAAATCGATCCATCTATTCTTTTGCCTTGCCGATAAATAAGCTATACGATCACCATAATACATGGGACCAAAATCGCTCCTCTTGCTATTTATGTCTAAGCTGGTCACTTTATACAGCATACTGCTTGCAAAAAACTCGTCTAACCTGGCTAAAGACTCGGCTCTGAAATCCCGTGCCTTTCCCTCATTTAACTTTCTAAGTACCTCGGCTGTCTCTTCATATTTGGCATTTTTGCTGAGCTGCTGAGCCAGAGCATAGTAAATATCGTCTGATTGAGCACTGTCAGTCTCCACCAACTTCTTGAGCCAACGCTCTGCTTCCACAGAATTATTTAGCTTCAAATAACACCTGGCAATCTGGCTAATTATCTCTATCTGTGTGGAATCCTGTAAGAATGACTCCATGTATAAGTTCTTGGCATTGACATAGCTAAACTTGTCAAATTCCAAACCTGCTCTTCTGTTGACATTGAGAATAGGAAGATTCTGAGCCTGAGCAAAATCATTGAGAATAAATAAGACAAGAATAAATAATAATCTGCGGGTTCCCTGGTTGGATATTGAACTCATGGCTGAAAGATATGAGTTAATGCTATGATTAAAAACACTGCGAACCGGTTATTCATCGGACTGCTCCCTACCAATGGGCTTACATAGTAACAAACAGTGGTAGGCCATGAAAAGAGCGCACAGCCAATGATAACCGAGCCATCATTACCAAACGGCTGTCAGGAAGCGCGAAGAATTTTTTCCATTTTCTTACCCTTTGCCAACTCATCTACCAGCTTGTCTAAGTAGCGCACCTGCTGGGTAAGAGTATTCTCAATTTCCTCCACCCTATAGCCACAGATCACCCCTTTGATGAGGTGGGCGTTGGGGTTCAAAGTGGCCGTCTGAAAGAATGTTTCAAAGGTTACCTTTTCCTCAATGAGTGCGTTCAGCTTGGCTTCATCATAGCCAGTTAGCCATTCAATCACCTGATGCAATTCATCCTTGGTTCGACCCTTTTTCTCCACCTTGGTGATGTAATGAGGATAAACTGAAGCGAAGGTCATTTTTGCTATGCGTTCATCGTGATGTGCTGTACTACTCATAACATTATACTTTAAGTTGAATAAATGTATCCATCAACCAGCTTTACTCCCACTTCAGGTATTTCTGCCAGTGATGTTGTTCTTTGAATCCTAGTACCTCCCGGATTTTTCGATTGGAAAACAAGGCCTCATGCCCCACCAATTCCCGTGTAACCGGCACTCCAGGAAAAAACCTTTCTGCCAACTCTTTACTAGGAATAATGGCGCCATTGTGATCGTTTCCGGCATTGAAAACCTGATAACCCAGGCCGTCCTTTTTCAGACATAAATCCACAATCTGTCCCAGATCACGGGCATCAATATAGCAGAACGCATTCCTGCGCCGCACTTCGGGTTTTTTTAAATACGCAGGAAAAAGTTCAGCGTATTCGTGAGGTTCAATCACATTGCCGATGCGTAGGGCATAAATATCAAAGCCTGACCGGCGCTGGAAGGCACGGGCAGTCTTCTCATTGACCACCTTGGATAAGCCATAGCTATCCATGGGGTCCACATCATAGTCCTCATCCAGCGGTAGTGAATGAGGGTTAGTCTGACCGTCAGAAAAACAAACACCATAAGTCGTCTCTGACGAAGCAATCACAATCTTCTCTATACCAAGCTTTACAGCGGCTTCTATCACATGGTAAGTACCCATGGTGTTCACCCTGAAAGTTTCATTGTCTGGATGGATGAGAATACGCGGTACCGCAGCAAAATGTACCACAGCATCAAACTTAGGAACACCACCGCCCGGCTCCAGTTCATCCAGCCCGGCATACGAACTCATGGCGTTAAACATTTGCCCGGAATCTGTAATGTCAGCAATCAGATTGTCCACCCCGGGGTGGTCCAATGGCCTGAGGTCTACATTCAACACCCGGTGTCCCTGATCCAGTAAATATGGTATCACATGCTTTCCGGCTTTACCCGATCCTCCGGTGAAAAATATACGTTTCTTAGTCATGCATCTCCTGAATTAATAGAGAAGCAACTTACTCACCAGTAAAAATAAAGCCAAGGTTATCAGGAAATAAAGCGAAACATGGGTTCCGTCGGTTATGGGCACACCAAAGATATAATTGCGCATACTTCACAAACCGACAGGCCTTGGTAATGAGTCAGATAACGATCACTCAATCCCAATGATCAAAAATTCTGTTCTTCTATTCATCTGATGCTCCGCCTCAGAGCACTCTCTTCCAGTGCAATCAACCACGGGTCGGGTAGCGCCATACCCCTGAGGAATGAGTTGCTTATCAGCTACCCCTTGTGAGATCAGGTAATCAAATGCGGCATTCACACGCATCTGAGACAGATTGAGATTATACTCATCACCTGCGCGACTATCCGTGTGTGAACTCATCTCCACTACCACCCTAGGGTGGTCCAGTAAAAAGCCTTTGAGTTTGTCGAGTTCTGTCACAGCCTCTGGTCTCAGGCCATACTTATCCAGGTCGTAGTAGATTGGTTGAACCCTAAAATCCATACCCATATAGTCTTCATGCACATTGAGGCCTATATCCGCACCAGGCAAATTGGCCAGAGAATCATACATGCGTAGCAATGCATCTATGGCAATTGGAAACTTCATTTTCACAGATGGCTCCTGGTGCAGCCTGATGATGACATCAGCTTTATAATCAGAACCCACCAATACCTCTTCCGACAACAAATAGCCAAATTTCCCGGATTTCACCGCCCACACCACACCAGAAAGTATGGGCATTTCAAAAGCTCCATCCGAATCCGATCTGGTGTATATTTCGGTCTGGCTGACGGTATCCAGCAAGAAAACATCTGCCTGAACAATGGGCTGCCCTGTTCGGGCATCCAGTACAAAGCCTCTCCTTTCACCCTCACTTCTTGTAAATGAAAACTCATAGACGTCATCTCTATAGGCATCTATTCTGGCTGAGGTAAAATACCCATGACTGAAATCATCATTGGCCACCAGGCCAAAGTCATCACGTGAGCTATTGATAGGATACCCAACGTTGACAGCCTCACCCGTTGGTTCGTAATCTGAGCTAAGATCAATTGAAAAGATATCCAGGCCGCCAAGGCCGCCCATTCCATCTGAGGCAAAGAAGAGCCTTTGACCCACAAGGGTAGGAAACATCTCCCGCCCTTCAGAATTCACTGACAATCCAAGATTCTTAGGAGTCATCCACTTACCCTCTTCTTTATACGAAATATAGAGGTCAGTCTCGCCAGCTCCGCCGGGCATGTCTGAGGTAAAAATCATTATACTCCCTTCATCATTCAGTGCTGGATGCCCTACGGAGTAGCTGTCCGAATTGTGCTCATACGGGGTTATGCTTTCCCATTGTTGCTTCTGCTCGTTATAGGTCGAAAAGTAAATTTTGAGCCGAGTCACTCCCTCATCATCCCGCTTGATTCGCTTGCCACTGAAGTTGTTTCGGGTAAAGGCTATTCGGGTATCTCCATCGTAAAAATCAGCAGGTCCTTCGTGGTATTTGCTCTTCAGACTCTCATGAAAGTAGGTAACCTCACCTGTAGCATTATTTAAATAAAACAAGTCCAAAAATCGGGATTCATCCCAATTGAAATCTACTTTCACCCACTCCCTATCCAGCGTTCGGGAAGAAACAAACAGTAATCCTCCTCCATACATGACCGGGCTAAAATCAAGTCCCGGAGTATTGCAATCGAGTCTTCTGATGGTATAGTTGGCTGAGTCTGTAAAAAAAGACGAAAGATGCTGTAGGGCATCAAGCTTAAGGGGTGTGCGCGCATCATCACTGAGTGCATTCTTATAGTTTTCGTACCAATACTCGGCTTCCCGATAGTTGTTATTGCTCAAAAGAGCTTCAGCAAAATAGTAATGGTAAATAGGGTCGATGTGGGGCTGATCGGCTACAGTCCTCAAGTAGCGCTCCACGCTATCGGGCAGGTTCAAGTAGCGATAGCAGTCGGCTATTCGCAAGGTGAGGCGCAGGCTATCTTTGGTGTCTTTAAGTGTTTCCCGGTATAAATCCGCTGCTTTGGCATAAGAAAACTGCTCAAACGCCCTATCTGCTGCTCGCTCTGTACGAATGGTAATCGTCTGTCCGGTTACCAGGATCGACATCACGCAAATAAAGGATAATGTTAAGATTGGTTTCATGCTTCAACTTGATTTGTCGTTGAGAGTTCTTTTTTGGCCTCCACCGCCTGTGCTCTTAGTTTGAGGTAATGTGTTAATCTTATTTCGATAGGTAGCAAGCACAGCGCCAGCACGAGGTTGACTGCCACCTGGAAAATAGGGGTCTCTCCAGACACAGTAGTGAGATATGGCTCCAGTTCTGTATGCACATACTCAAATGCGATAAAGACACTTATGTAAACCATCAGTCGGATGGCAAACTGATTTTGTAGCCTTCCTGAAAGAAAATATGTGAGCCAGACGATCAAGGTAATTGCTGCAATCTGGAGGAGGTAAAACCACCACATTTCCCAGTAGGGGTAATTCACGTTGAAGGTAATAGCTGTGTATTCATCATCCCATAGGGCCTCATGATCAGACTCCCGCACCCGAAAAGTGTAAGTACCAGGATCCAGATTGGTATACGTAGCATAATTACTCTTCTCCACGGGTGACCAGCCTTTATCAAACCCAACGAGCATATACTGATAATAAATAGCCTCAGGATTTCGTAGGTTGATAGATACGAAATCAAAGGTAATGTGATTTTCATCGTAGGGAAAGGTCAAATCGGAGGGTAGGATATCGTCCAGCTTGGCCTTACCACTATAGTTAAGGAGATCAGTCGCGTTATAGAACAGACGAAGGTCTTTTATATGCGTATGTCGTTTGGCTATTTTAAAATTAAAATGGGGCAGGTTCACTTTTGTCACTCCGTAAGGATTCCCGAAAAAGATATTGCCATGTCTGTCTTTACAAACCGAATTGAGCTCAGCTTCGGTTTCTCCCAGTTCGCCGGGATGGTGAAAGGTTCTGATGAGGTCATACCCTGGTTGAATGAGACTAATACCAAGCCTATGCCCCACCCAAATCTGGCCGATATCATCTACCACCGCAGCGTTGCAGTAGTTGGAGAGTAATCCATCCTTTGCTGTAAACTGTTTAAAGTTCTCACCATCAAACCGATAAATTCCTGACCCCTCTGTGGTGATCCATATATTCCCATCGGCGGACTGTGTGATGGTATTGATATCAAATGCAGGAAAAATCTCATCTTTGGAAAGAAATTGCATTTCACCGCCTTTTGGCAAAAGCGCCAGCCCGGTGGCGTGGCTCCCAAACCATACGTTGCCCGCCTGATCCGGGAATATTGCAAAAATTTCATTGTGATAGAAACCTAATCGGGTATTATACAAATTGATAAGCTCTCCCGATGGCTTGATGTGGTAAACACCGTTTCCAGCTGCTGATATCCACAGATTACCATCGTTGTCCTTTACTATTTCCCTTATCAAATGATGCTCCATCACATCCTTGGGTGCCAAACCTATTCTTTCAATTGTTTTTTGTAAAAGGTTGACCTTGATGACCCCATCTCTGGTCCCGGCCCAAACCACTTCTCCATCCACCAAAATAGAGGTAAATGAATAGTCTTGCGTGTATTTGAGGGGCTCAAAGATCAGGCTATCCCGCATGGCTTTATGATACGCATGCACGAGCCCCTGCTCGGTGGCCAGGATCAGCTCATCCTCTCGATAGTTGGCAATGCTATGGATTCCCTGCACTGCGAGTGGCTTGTAAAGTTCATAGTGATGAAAGTAGGCCCTGTTTAGCTGTACCAGCCCCCTTCCGAATGTACCTACCCAGATCTCATTTTCATGGTCTACATACACCTCCCCTACCTGATTACTCTCAAATCCATTTTGCTTGTTAAAAAACGTGATGGCCGTTACTTCTATTCCATTGAGGTCTACTTCAACCAAACCGTGATTTTTAGTGCCCACCCAGAGGGTATTGAGGTCATCCTTGGCTATAGAACTCACTTGCACGTGAGCCGGAAACCCTTCCACAGGTTTGATGTCCCTGGACTCCAAAAAGTGTGAGTAGAGCCCATCATTGGTCCCCAACCACACCAAATTTTTCACATGATCATCCTGAAAAATAGAGTTGATTTGTAATCCCTTGGTACTTTCCAGAAATCCAAGCGAGGTTAATTGATCTCCTTCGACTTTAAGTTCTAAAAAACCCTCATTGGTAGCTACATAAATGAAGTCTTGGTAGACCATAAAATCATAGCTTATTAACTGATCAAAAATCGAGTGGCTGAAGTGGGTCACTGAATCCTCTTGTACCCGGATCAACCCTTTGTTTTGTGTAAGGCCCCAGATGGTTTTCTCTCCATGAGACCTAAGCCTGTTCACCTTATTGGGCAGATCCTCTTTGGACACAATCTTCCTGTACCTGCCGTGCTCCACAATACTAATCCCACCCTCATAATAGCCCATAAAGAGGTGACCATCTGACGAAACCACAGAAGCAGTCACCAAGTTGTTGATAGCGCTATCTTTAGCATTGAGATTGAGCATTTGTTTGCCGTCAAACCTGTACAGGCCGTCATCCCCACCAACCCACAAAAAACCATCCTCATCCTGGATGATGGTATAGATAAAAACACCATTGAAATCCCGATCAGCATTGTACACCAGCATCGAAAAATCTCTGGGTCCTGAATAGAGTGTGGTGAGTATCGTTACAAATCCTAAAACGAATAAAGTAAATTTTTTAGTTATCATCTTCTTCACTTTTATACCTCACGTCTACCTTGTATTTAAATTTGGGCGGCCCTCCTACAGGCACTGAAAAGAAGGCAATGGCTTCCTCATATTGATTGGTAATGTAGCACACCATGTCATTCCTTGAGGTTCTCCCTTTTACTATTTGTAAGTCTACGGTCGTGTTTTTTTCTTCATCGTCTATGAAGTGCATGCTCCTTCCCCACTTTTTATTGGCCGAAGCGACAGCCCGATGCCTGTTTTTAGAAATGGAATAAATCAGAACCGAACCTTCGTTATCAAAATCGAAATTATTCTGGGTAATGGAGACTACTCTCTTGTCTATGAATGGATAGAGATGCGCCACTGAACCTTTCGCCTCTGGAAGCCTAAAAGAATATTCATAAGTAAAGGCATTAGCGCCCTCCACTTCCTTGTTTTCATAAGGCTGTGTGCTCAAAAAATATTTATAAAGATTACCATCATCGCCGCTAATGCCCTCCGTCACTACCTTAAAGACCCTGCCACCAAGCTCCGGCGCATCCTCTCCTTCTAATGGATTAAACGGCCCAAAAGAATACCAGTCCTCGTCATACCTGGACTCATTTCCGAAAGTCTTGGTCGCCAGCATGCTCCCACTTTTATAATTTCCAACCGGATTAATCTGTTTGGCATCTTTGTCACTGTGGGTGCCTTGCCCCCCATAAACCGAGAATTTCGTCCGGCTATTCCACTCTCCATTCTTCTCATCGAGCTGGCCACCTACTTCAGGGTCATATACCCTGATGTACACTGGTTTTGTGAATGTTTCAGGTACAATAAAAAAGAATACTTGACTAAAGTCATCATCTCCCCATCCAGGGTTACTCTCCTGACCAAAAGTGACGAGATAGGTAATTTGCTCAAACTCACTGGGAACCATCTGACCATACCCCATGAGGCAAGATGTTGCCAGAAATAGATTCAATATCACTCTTAATATTTTTCTCATCTGATCACTGTTTTAGATAACTGGACAACCTCTCCACGATAGGTGAATATGGCAAGCAATCTGATTTGGATGGCTCCCTTAATAAAATCTCCTTCAATTTGGTCTCCCATGTAGTACTGACCATCTATATCCCAATAAAACCTGGCCGCTTCAATTTCGGAGGCAGCCCTGAGTTCCGCAGATAGCATTTGTGCTGACTCCTCCACGATATCCAACTCCACGGATGGTCTGATCTCCACGTCCACATAATACTCATCCCGAAAATGTGTCCCAGAATAAGGATCGGTCACTGAGAGTATGGCTTCATAATCGCCGATTTCATCGTAGCAATGCTCCGAAACGATGCCCAGTTTCCTTTGGCCATCACCAAAATCCCAGGAATAGATCAAATTCTTGTTTTCTGACTGCACCGAAGGCCCCAGGTCGAGAATCACACAATTTTGTAATGACAGATAAGACGGATAATCTCCTCCTTGCTGAACGGTATCAGCCACCGGACTCATCAATTGAAAAAATAGCAGCAGGGTCTTCATTTCTTGAGGTCTAATTTTGCTACAAGTTATCCTTAGAAAAGAAGCCCTCAGACATTACTCGTTGAGCTAGCTCATTTATCAGGTGAAGTCAAAAAAAATACCGATGGTGCCCCATCGGTATTCAAATCTATTGAAGTGTAATTTAGTATATCAAAGGTCAAATATCCCTGGCAGCCACAGGCTGAGCTCAGGAATGTAGGTCACCAGCATCAGCACCAGGATCATCACGGCAAATAGTGGAATCAGTGGCTTCAGCACCTTCTGCAAGCTGACTCCAGCCACACTGCATCCCACGAACAACACGGAGCCCACGGGTGGTGTGCACAATCCTATGCAGAGGTTGAGCACCATCACAATCCCAAAATGAATGGGGTCCATACCCAGGGCCGTCACTACTGGCAAGAAGATGGGAGTGAATATGAGTACGGCAGGTGTCATATCCATAAAAACACCAACGAAAAGTAAAATCAAATTGATAATCAGCAGGATTACTATCGGGTTGTCACTCAACGTTACCAGGAAATTACTCACCTCCTGAGGAATGTTCTCATAAGCCATCACCCACGACATCCCCATAGAAGTACCAATCAAAAGCATGATAATGGCAGTGGTTTTCACCGTATCCAGTAGTACTGAGGGAAGTTCTTTTACCTTTAATTCTTTATAGATGAGGGTCAGCACAATGGTGTACAGCACCGCAATGGCGGAAGCTTCTGTGGCTGTAAAAAAACCAGCGACGATACCTCCAATCACAATCACCAGCAAAAACAAACTAGGAACAGCATCCAGCAATTTTCTGGCCCCTACCTTAAATCCTACCCATTCGCCGGTTTTGTATTTTCTTTTGAAGGCAATGGCTCCGGAAACCATCATCAGTCCTACACCCAGGATGACACCAGGTACATAGCCAGCCAAAAACAAAGCTGCAATGCTCACCCCACCGCTGGCCAGAGAGTACACAATGAGGATATTACTTGGCGGGATCACCAAACCAATGGTAGCACTGGTGAGGTTCACTGCTGCTCCAAAACCTTTGTCGTAGCCTTCTTTTTCCATACGGGGTGTCATAAACCCCCCTATGGCTGAAGCGGCCGCCGCGGCTGACCCGGAAATGGCCCCAAAAAACATACAGGCGATGATGTTGACAAACGCCAAACCACCTGGAAGGCTGCCCACCAATACCTTAGCAAAATCCACCAGTCTTCTGGCTATCCCTCCCCTGTTCATCAGCTGTCCGGAAAGAATAAAAAAAGGAATGGCCAGTAGTGCGAAGCTATCAAGGCCGGTAGCCATACGCTGCGCAATAGTAGTGAGCGCCGGCATGGCGGGTATACTCACCATTAGCGTGAGTGCGGTAGACAGACCGATGCTCACGGCTATCGGCACACCTAAGGCCAACAACAATAAAAAGCTTGCTACAAGGAGTAATATCTCAGTTATTGCCATTGGACTCTGTGTATATAAGGTAATAAATGCTATAATAAATCATCAATGCTCCACTAAGTGGAACCGCCAGGTACACGTATCCCATAGGCAGCTGCAATGCGGAAGAAAGCTGCTCCAGCTCCAGCGTCACATAGACCAGATTGCTCCCGCCTATGATCATGACGAGCAGTGCAAAGAGTGCGACCGAAAAATGAATAAATCGCATCACCCAAATAAATCTGGCACCCTCGAGGGATTTTGGAAGTATATCTATGGCCATGTGTAGCCCCTGGCCAGTGGCATAGCCCGAGCCAATAAGCCCTACCCAGATCAGGAGGAATCCGGCCAGCTCGTCCGTAAACCCACTGGGAGCATTCAGTAAAAACCTGGAAGCTACCTGCCACAGTACGTTGAGCACCATCACAGCCATCAGGAGTACCAATATTTTCTCTAAAAACCTGTCAATCTTATTTTTCATCTGCCAATGCTCTAACCCTCATGATAAGTTCAAATTTTTCCACATCGTCTTTGTAAGCTTCATAGATCGGATTCACTACGGACGAAAAATCCTCCTTCTCGGGAATAATAATTTCCACTCCGGCAGCCTTCACCGCGGCCAGTGATTCCTTTACCGACTCAGCCCATACCACACGCTGGTAACTCACCGACTCAGTAGCGGCCTGCTTCAGCCATTTCTGTTCTTGCTCACTGAGTCTATTCCACCATACCATACTTACAAGCAGTACGTCCGGCACACTGGTGTGCTCATCGAGGGTATAGTATTTGCAAACTTCATAGTGCCTGCTGGAATAAAAACTGGGGGGATTGTTTTCGGCTCCATCCACCACTCCCTGCTGCAAGGCCGTATAGAGCTCACCAAAAGAAATGGGCGTGGGTGACCCACCCAGTTGATTCACCATGTTTACCGCAGTGTTACTTTTCATCACCCTTATTTTCAATCCTTTGAGGTCTTCTGGCGTGTATACTGGTCGGTCTTTAGTGTAAAAACTCCTGGAACCAGCATCGTAGTAGCATAGCCCACGAAACCTGTACTGCTCTCCCTGTCCCAATAGTTCTTCGCCTATCTCGCCATCCAACACCCGATACATGTGCTCCTCACTTTCGAAAATATAGGGCAAACCAAGCACCCTGAAATTAGGAGCAAAATTCTCCAAAACAGCAGCTGACACCTTGGTCATAGCCAGACTTCCTATCTGCAGAAGTTCCAGTGTCTCACGCTCATTGCCCAGCTGACCAGACGGGTAAATGGTCATTTTCATCTTTCCTCCGGAGATTTCTTCCAGCCGCTCGGCCATAAAGACCATGCCCGTATGCACCGGGTGACTCACCGCCAGACTATGTCCGAGTTTAAGCTCTCGGGTCTCAGAAGAAGTGGCGCAGGCAGACACCAGTGCTGCGCAGATTAGAATCAGTAAGTACCTCATTAAGCTCTTATTTCTTTTACTAGGGAGACGGCCACTTTTGTCATATTTTATATTATCTAATAATCTTACCGGAAGTATTCCCTTCCATCAAATCAACCACATTTTCACGAGAGACCATATTCACATCTCCCTCCACGGTGTGCTTAAGCGCACAAGCTGCTGTAGCAAATTTTAATGCCTGAAAATCATCCTGATACGAAAGCAATCCATAGATCAGGCCTGCTGCAAAAGCATCGCCCGTACCTACCCTGTCCACGATATGCGTCACATCCAGGGTATCAGTCTTCAGATACCGCTTCCCGTTCCAGACTTTCCCCTGAATACTATTGTGAGAAGCACTGATCGTCTCCCGTTTTTTATCAAAAATCTTTTTTACCCGGGGGCATTTGTCCATCAACGCCTGGGCTGCCGACTGAAACTTCCCGTCTTTCTCAGCTTCCACATCGATCCCGAAAATTTCAGCTATGTCCTGCCGACTGGCCAACACTATGTCACATCCGGCCACTAGTTCCGGCATTACTTCCTGCTGGGTCTTGCCGTAGTTCCAAAGATTTTTTCTTGAATGAATATCTGCGGAGACCATGATTCCCATTTCATTAGCCGTTTTGATCGCTTCTGCACAGCAAGCCAATGCTCCTTCTGAGATGGCCGGTGTGATCCCCGTCCAGTGAAACCAGTCGGCATCCTTGAATACCGCCTTCCAATCAATCATCTCCGATTGGATTTTGGCAAATGCCGAGCCATCGCGCTCATACACCACCTGACTAGATCGATGAACAGCTCCCTTCTCCAGAAAGTACTTGCCCATCAACTCACCTCCATAAAGCACCCATGAGGTGTCCAACCAGTGCTGCCTCAGAAACTGTGTCGCAGACCTGCCAATGATATTATCTGGAAACCTCGTAACATGAGCGGCTTGCATGCCCAGATAAGCCAATGACATAGCTACATTAGCTTCACCACCTCCGTATGCCAGCTCCAGATTTGTCGCCTGGGAAAATTTGGCAAAACCCGGTGGAGATAAGCGCATCATCACTTCTCCAAATGTGATTACTCTGCCTTGTTTCATATGTCTTGCTGTCCTTTCATTTAATTTAATGATTCGACGCTTACCGCTCAAATATCATTTCGCAGGATACTCCCACCCTTTGTTTATTTTCAAACCCCAAAGGCTAGAAATTAAAATAATTTTTAGCATTGTGATAACAGATATTCTGAACCTGAGCACCCAGCCATTCCATATCGCCAGGCAACTCCCCATTCTCCACATCCTTTCCGATCATATTGCAGAGTATCCGTCTGAAATACTCATGCCTCGGAAAGGAAAGAAAGCTCCGACTGTCCGTAAGCATGCCCACAAATCGACTGAGCAGACCCATGTTGGACAGGGCATTGATCTGCCTCTCCATCCCATCTTTCTGATCCAGAAACCACCAGCCAGAACCATACTGCAGCTTACCTGCAACGGAACCATCATTGAAGTTTCCAATCATAGTGGCCATGGCTTCATTGTCCGCCGGATTGAGGTTATACAGTATTGTTTTCGCCAGTTGATCGGTATTATCCAATCTATCCAGAAAACGACTAATGGCTTTGACCTGTGAAAAATCACCAATGGAGTCAAATCCGGTATCGGGCCCCAGGGTCCGCATCATCCGGGTGTTGTTATTGCGAATGGCTCCTAAATGAAACTGCTGAGTCCATCCTTTGGCATGGTACATCTTACTCAATTCTACCAGAAGCGCCATTTTAAACTGCTGAACCTGATAACCGGAGAGGGTATCGCCCTTGAGTATCAACTCGAAAAGTTCAGACGGATCTGCCGCCCCCAACTCATAGAGCTGCTCCAACCCGTGATCAGACAAACGCCCCCCCACTTCATGAAAAAAATCAATTCGCTGTTGTGAGGCTTTTAACAAATCTTCAAATGAAGCAATCCCAAATCCAACCAGTTCTTCCAGTTTTCTCAGATAACTTTTGTAAGCCTTTGGGTTCTCCACCGCATAGAGGTTGTCCGGTCTGAAAGTGGGCAACACCTTAATCGGGAACCCCTCCTGCTGAAGTTGCAAATGATATTCCAGATTTGAAATGGGATCATCAGTGGTACAGACAACTGTTACGTTCATCTTAGCCATGAGGCTCCGCACCGAAAATTCCGGAGTATTGAGTTTGGAAGATGCCTCCTGATAAATCTGCTTGCCTGAAGCTGGCTTCAGAATGTCTTTAATGCCAAAATAGCGCTGGAGCTCCAGGTGTGTCCAGTGATACAAAGGATTTCTGAGGGTATCGGGCACTGTGGCCGCCCACTGCTCAAATTTCTCTTCAGGAGATTTGTTTCCGGTCACAAAGGACTCATCCACACCGTTGGTACGCATGGCGCGCCATTTGTAATGATCCCCTTCCAGCCAGGCCTCAGTGATATTATTGAATATCCGGTCTTCCGCTATGTCTTTTGGAGACAGGTGACAGTGGTAATCGATAATGGGCATTTGCGCCGCATAGTCGTGATAGAGGGTCTGCGCCGTTTTGGTTTCTAATAAAAAATCCTCACCAAGAAATTCTTTCATCTCCAAATTTTAGTGTTCAGTGTTTAGTAAAAGAAGCCGGTGAAGAACTCGTATGAAGTATGAAGAAGTAATACAATTTTATTCCTTCACCGGGCTTCTTTTAAATCTTGATTATCGGCCCATCCAGCCACCATCTACGGTGACGATGGACCCATTCATATAGTTAGACGCATCGCTGGCCAAAAAGACCGCCGGCCCCTTAAAATCTTCAGGATCTCCCCATCTGGCCTGAGGAATTCTGCTCAAAATAGAATCGCTCCGGTCTGCATCCGACCTAAGTGCCTTGGTATTGTCTGTAGCAATATAACCAGGAGCGATGGCATTCACGTTGATTCCTTTCGAAGCCCACTCGTTTGAAAGGGCCATATTCAGCTGGCCAATTGCACCTTTACTGGCTGCATATCCGGGCACCGTGATCCCTCCCTGAAAGGTAAGGAGTGATGCAATAAAGATAATTTTCCCTTTACCCTTGGCTATCATGTGTTTACCTACCTCACGGGAGATCACAAACTGGGAATTCAGATTCACCTCGATCACTTCATCCCAATACTCGTCTGGGTGTTCTGCTGCGGGCTTTCTCATGATGGTGCCTGCATTGTTCACCAGTATGTCTATCTCACTATTCTCATCCATCAACTTTCTTAAAAAAGCGTGGACAGACTCCCGATCTGAAAAATCACTCTGATAGGCTTTGAAGGACCTACCACGGGCCTGAATAGCCTTCTCTACTTCACTACCTGAAAGCTCCAATGAGGCCGAAACACCAATAATGTCCGCTCCTGCTTCTGCCAATCCCTCTGCGATGGCCTTACCAATGCCCCGCTTGCAACCGGTCACCAGGGCCGTCTTTCCGGCCAAACTAAATGAGTCTAATACCATTATCGTATTGCTTTAACGTCCTGACCATCCATGTCCGTGAAAGCTTTGTTTTCACCAGCCATGGCCCAGATAAAAGAATAATTGGAAGTACCCGCCCCGGAGTGAATAGACCACTCTGGCGAAATGACCGCCTGCTTATTGTGAATGGCGATGTGGCGTGTCTCCTGAGGGTCTCCCATGAAGTGCATGACCAACTGATCATCAGCCAGGTCGAAATAATAATAAACCTCCATGCGTCGAAGGTGCGTGTGTGGTGGGAAAGTGTTCCAAATACTTCCTGTCTTCAAGGCAGTGAAGCCCATCACCAGCTGGCAACTCTGAATGCCCCCCTCGTGTATAAACTGGTAAATAGTCCGCTCATTGCAATTTTCCTTCGTTCCCAGATTGACCTCATTCGCATCAGCCAGACCTGCTTTCACAGTTGGGTACTCATGATGTGCGGGGCATGAATTCACAAAGAATTCTGCCGGGGTAGCAGCATTGCTGCTTGCAAAAGTGATTTCTTTTTTGCCCTTTCCTACATAAAGACATTCCTTGTTGGCCAGGGTGAAAGACTCTCCGTCTACAACCACCACACCTTCTCCTCCGGTATTGATGATCCCCAATTCACGACGCTCCAGGAAGTAGGCAGCTTTGGTAAGGTCCTCGTATACGGGCAGCTTGATGGCCTCCTTAAGGGGCATCACACCGATAGTGACCATACGATCATACATAGAATAAACCGCAGTGATCTCACCGGGCTGCATCACCTCAGGAATCAAAAACTCTTGTCTGATGTCTTCAGTCGTGTAGTTAAGAAAGTCATTGGGATTGGTAGAAAAGCGTATTTGATTCATCCGATAATAAGATTTTAATAAATGCAAAATTGATCTCAGGCGCCTGTGGCACCGTCTTTCATGTGACATGAGGCTCGACCCTCGATTTTAATACTGTGTAATTTATACACAGTTTAATGAATTCACAATAAGTCAACACTTTTTATAGCTTATTTTATCATTATCAAAGAATATCTCCTTAAATATCTATTTCTTGATTCGATAGAGTTCCGGCCCACCCTTCACTCCTATCTTCTTTTCATTGGTAGGAATCACCAACCCTGACTGAAGAATCTTCTTTCGGAAATTTCTCCGATCAAGCGTTTCGTCCAGGATGCTTTCATAAAGATCCTGCAGTTCTTTCAATGTAAACTTGTCTGGAAGCAATTCTCCAAAGATGAGATTTTGATCAAGGCTGCCCCTCAGTTTATGCAGCGCATCTACGGCCAGTTGATCATGATCAAAGCCCAGTTTTGGAAGTTTTGAAAGTGAATACCATTGTACATCAGACACATAATTCTTAGCGATTACCGGATGGTTTTCTGGTTTGATCAGGGCATAAAAGCACACAGTGAGCACACGCTTCACCGGGTGCCTGTCCACACTACTATACGCCTTCACCTGCTCCTGATGTACATCGTGGATTCCTGTGAGGTTGAAAAGTACATTATTCACGGACTCTTCCAGGGTATGGCCCTCATCCATAATACCCCCCGGGAGCATCCACTGATCTTTAAATGGATCAATCGCCCGCTTGACCAAAAGCAGCCTGAGTTCATTGTCCTGAAAGCCAAAAACGGCACAGTCTACTGTGATGGTGCACTCGTACGAGCTAGAGGATACGGTAGTAATGGTTAGTGATTCCAGTGTCTTGTGATTCAGTTAGTGATCGATCAAAATTAAGAAAAAAGATTTCCCACATCCTAATTATACATAATTGACCTGTCTGATGCTTTAAAATCATTCAATGCCACCCATATGAGCAGTTTAATAAAACCCGGCTCCCTTGGAGCCGGGTATGTGACCAACCAAAATGGCTGATCTGCCTTAGTATCCTTAAATATTGGCCTCTTACTTGTGCTCAAAAGCTCCAAGGTCCGGTGCTGAACCGGAATAGTCCAAACCTACATCTACCCCTTTATCTATTAGATCACTATCAGATTGGAGGTACAGGTATTGCACATCGGGCAGGCTACCATCTGCCTTTCTAGGAGCAGACAGTGCATCCAGATCAATACTTACAAAATCTATCGCAGAAGCCTCCAGACCATCCTGCCAACTGTTATTGGTAATATCAGTGGCTGTGGCTTGGTAACTATCCCCACTACCGCCCGCAAATGACAAACTGTTTTTGATGGTGAGCGATGATGCAATGTTGGAGCTCCCAAAATTGATATTTCGCCCGTTGCTGTGAGCTGAGCAGTTATACATGATCACTGTACCCCTATTGCTATTGTGATCAAATCCATCTACAATATTGCCGGCGGCAATACAATTGGTATATAGGGCATTGTGTTTCAGAAGCTTATCATCACTACCCCCCGTTTTAAAACCATTACCATCGCCACCACCAATGGTTCCATCTTTTAGCATCCCATTTTTGAATGCCCAGCAATTCACGTAGGTGGTCGTAATGTTATCCGCTCCGCGCAGGTATCCATCCCATCCATCATCGAGGTTTTGCCAGGCTCTGCACCCAATAAATTTGTTGCCATCTCCTGCATCCAGCTTGCAGGCAAAACCATCAGCATTTTCGATGGAGGAATCTGCATTATAAAACGAATCACAATTCAATACGGTGTTGTGGCTTGCACCATTACCAATCTGAAGACCGGTGTCTGCATTTTCAGAAAAAGTACAAAACTCTACCAGGTTGTAATTTCCGCTGATAAACATCCCATTGTCTCCCGCACCAAAAACATCAATACCCTTTACATACCAGTAGTCACCGGATAGTTGTAAGCCACGGTTACCGGAGTTTTCGGCCATCGATGAGAAATCAAATTTTGGTCGTTCTGTATCCTGAGGATGGGCAATGAGTGAAATCAAATTACCCTCAGCCCCATCACGGCTTAGGTTAATCTTGGTGGAGAAAGTGTAAGTGCCTCCTCGGATATAGATTTTATCCCCAGGATTTGCATTGACAATCGCATTGAGAATGTCCTCAGCTGTACCCACGATGGTTCCGTCGGTACCTTCAAGCACCCCTGAGATAGAAACATTTTTCTCACCCACTATTCCTGATGCATCTGTGGCCGATGCTCGCACAGTGACAGATCCATTTTTAAGGGGGGTCAAATCACCTGATGCTGAGATGTTTGCCAGGGTTTCGTCCGAAACAGACCATACCACTGTTTGATTGTTAGCATTGATCGGTAAAACTTCAGCACTAAAGGCTTGGGATCTGCCATCAGTAATATTATTTCCTGTTATCGAGATATGCTCCACCAATACCACCGGAGCCATTATACCGGACACATTAAATGACTTCTGAGTGGTTACTCCAGAGCCGTCCTTTGCAGACGCTGTGACGGTAACCACCCCATTGGATACAGCTGTCAAAAGGCCATTTTCACTGATAGTGGCCACCGACTCATTTGATACTTTCCATTCAACCATTTGATTGGATGCATTGACGGGAAGAATAACAGCCGTAAGCTGACTGGTTTCCCCGTCTTCTATAAAATCGCCTTTGATGGAAATGTGGCTAACAAGTATCTGAAGCGGTTCCTCATTTTCCTTGCAGGACACAAAAATGACTAACAAACCAAGTAACAGACCAACTATGAATCCCGAATCAACCACTATGCCTCTTTCTATATCCATTTAAGCTTAATTATCCTGCTCTAAAATTGTATCATTTAAAAATTTGATCACCTCCACCACAGTGGCTTCAAACCACGGTGACAGCAACCAAAAGGAATGAGGTGCATCTTCGAATACCCGAACTGCTGTATAGGTGCCGACTTCTTCCAAAACCTGCATGTATTCCTGTCTTCCAGCAAGAAATCTTGGGTATTTACTTGCCAAAAATAAGGTAGGTGGTGTAGAGGCTGAGACATGTGTCAGTGCCGAAGCTTCCTGCCATAACTCAGGCACTTCCTCATAAGTACCTCCAAGCCATTGTGCAGCCATAGATCCTTCCTGTGAATCAGGATGTTTAAAAGCCAAAACTCCATCTATATCAACTATCGCCTGAACGTCGGTCGTAGTTCCCAGGAGGGCCGCCAACTGTCCACCAGCAGAACATCCCAGTACAACCATGCGGTTGGTATGCATACCCATTGTTCTCGATCGATCTCGCATCCATTGCAGCGCATCCTTCAAATCGCCAATAGCCGCGGGATAGAGTGCCTCCATCGACAGGCGATATTCGGGCACCATCACCAAATAGCCCGCTTCTGCCAGTCGCTCAGCCATGGGAGTCATTAAGCCGGGCGATCCTGCTCTCCATCCTCCTCCATGAATCATCAAAATAGCGGCGGAAACCCTCTTCTCTTTAGGGATGAAAAGATTCGCCACCAAACTTCGGTACCCCAGATCTTTGTATGCCACATCAAAAGTGGACGTCACCGATTCCGGATCATTAGGTTCAACACCCTGAACATCCAAATTGGGATAATGTCTGAGTACTTTGGCAACTGTATTTGCTACGGTATAGCTTGTATCCCGGGGGACCTGTCCGACTACAACCCATCCTGCGATCAAAAGAAGGATTAATAGACTAGTTCTGAACCAACTCATTCAAATAGACCTCAATGTTTGTATAATGCTCCATCAACCCAATCTCAGCAGAATCATCTTTTTTCATATTCAGATGCCTTCTTTTTTCCCATTTGTCAGGCATACCATCCCGGTCAGTGTCCTTTGGAGCTTTTTCTGATTGCAGTACCGGCCAGCCCCCAACCTGAGTTTGTGAGTCAATAATTCCGTTATTCCCGAAAGTCGCTTTTCCTTCACGCACTTCTTCAACAATCCTTTGATCAACAGCATCCCGCCTATAACTAGCTCCGGCAGATTTCAGCACCCATTCAAAAGACGCTTTTGCTGATTGAGTAGTTACTGATGCCACTTCCAAAGGGTTTTCCAACCTGATCTGGCTCACCACGGCGTCCCCTCCATTCACTCCAGCCCAGTTGTTGTCAGAAACATGAGGATTTCCAATAAGCTCATTCCCTTCCAGATAAAAATGTCCATAAGGCTCATACGGATCCAAAATTTTATCCACTTTGGATTCGGTAGCCGGGCCCGGTTTGTAGGTGTTGTTGATCAAATTATAATTTCCTTCTTCACCGCCATAACTGTTGTTTGATTTCCAGTTATAGATGACATTGTTACGAAAATCAGCGATTTCATGCTCGGGTTTCTTGTGATAACGAGCTCCCTGAAAACGCGGATTTCGACTGTTGTGATGTGCTAACAAATTGTGATGAAAACTGGCCTTTTTGCCTCCCCATATCCCACCATATCCATGGGTTCCTTTTTGATGCACAGAATTATTCAGGCTCTCAGAAATGATGCAATACTGTACAGTTACCAGCTCATTATCATAGATGGAGGCACTTTCATCTGTGCTCCAACTGAAGCTGCAGTGATCAATCATTAAGTTTCGATTGTCCATAGCACTCATGCCGTCATCCTGTACATTTCGTTCGTCTCCTAACCGGGAACGGATGTACCTGATAATTACATTGTCTCCTTTAACTTTCAGAGGATAATTTTTTAGTGTAATGCCATCACCGGGTGCTGATTGACCAGCGATAGTTACATTGCCATGGTTGATGTCGAGTGGCGATTCCAACTCAATATTCCCTGAAACGGCAAACAAAACAATTCTTGGATAATCCTCACGTAATGCTTCCCTTAAGCTTCCAGGACCAGAATCGTTAAGGTTTGTAACAACCAATACCTGACCACCACGTCCCCCTGAAGCATACCTACCGAACCCCTCCGCACCCGGAAAAGCAAGATCCTGAGATCGACAGATCATGTGAACCCCAAAAAACAAAATGAAAAACAATGTACTATATCTCATATCCACTCTACTATCCAAACCTAGGGTTTTGATTCAATAAATTAGAAGCTTAACTGATAGCGGTAATAGCAGGAACACCACTAGGATGTTCCTGCTACTTTCTGTATCTCCGCAGACTCTTATTCTTTCCAGAATTTCTTGGTCACCTTCTTACCTTCATTGGTAAGTTCAATCACATACATGCCCTGTGACAGGTTAGTAAGGTCTAGTTCCACCCCTTCATTGTTTTGCAAGAGTTTATATGAATTTACTCTTACCCCACCCAAGGTGTAAAGTGATAGTTGCTGGTTATTTTGTAGCACCTTACCTCTTATGAAAATTCTATCCGTAGCTGGATTGGGCCACATTTTGAATAGATCATCATCGAAAGTGGCACCTAAAACCACTCCTGCTGCTGTACTTCCTGACAATGAAAAGGAAACGGCATCAACTCCCACACTGCTATGCACAAGACTGCCACTATGGCTACCTTCCGTAGGTGCATTGAGCCTTATGTAAATGGTGGTGCTGGCAACATTTCCATCCAGAGGGGCAAGTGAAAGTGAACTCAACCATAGCTCTCCGTTGAATGAAATCTCAAAACCTTGTGGCACTGAAATTTCGAGTTTGCTAGCAAGATTAGTGGCAGAGACCGTATAACTCTGAGGGTCTGATGGTTGATTCAGATTTTGAGAAAAAGCAACAAACTCCCCTGAAGCAATAATCCCAGGATCAGGAATCGTCTCTCCCGTTACAGCAAGTAGTACATCAGTCGCTCCGGTAGATGAATGAACAATATTTCCATTGTATTGGCCCGTTTCAGTTCCGTTCAGCCTCACATAGACGCTGGTGGAGTTAATAACTCCCTCGCTATCCGGGGCAATACTAACCATCCCACTCCAGGTGGTATTGTCGAGGGATACCTCGTAACTATCCGGGGCTGTAATAGTCAGGTCTGCAACCAAGTAGACGGCAGTGACGGAATAAGATTGCGATTCGGAAACCGAGCTAACACTTTCTTTGAATGGCTCAAGCGCCCCGCTCACACTGATTTCAGGCACTATTGTCATTCCAGTTAGTGAAACAGCCTTTGTGGTACTACCACTCACCAAAGTAACAGCTCCATTAAACGCGCCGAGCTCCGTAGAATTTAACCTAACATAGATGGTGGTCTCGGCAACTGTACCTTCGATATTGCTCAACACCAAAGGATCTGTGGTAAATGCATCCGTCTCACTCAGTGAAAGTTCATACCCACTTGATGCCGTAATGGTCAAATCCGTGCTAAGATCACTACCCGATACACTAAAAGACTTAGCGGCAGTTGGTGTTCCCAAATGTTGGACGAATTCAGAAAGGGCAGCAGGAGCAGTAATCACCGGTGTAGGCCCCTCATCGTCACCTGTAAACTGCGCTGGCAGTCGTGATTGGGAAGGTGAGTAAGCCCCGGTCACATCATGAAGGACATAATCCACATAAGCCGAGTAAGTCGGACTACCATTTCCATCTCCAAACCGGTAGTAATTAGAGCCTGTTGTGGTAGTGGTAGTGGCAGTGAGTACTGGATAAGGATTTTCATTTAGGTAGATTTTAACAATACCTTCTGTACCACTACTCGCATCTATAGTCATGCGATATACATTCCATTGAGATACGTTTAGCTCCTCAGAGAGGTCCACAGAAGCTCCAGAACGCTGTAAGCTGAGTTCTCCGTTAGATCGGATATTTAGCTGATCCCGAAATCCATTGATGTGCATATCTATGTCCGTGAGACGATCTGCGGTTAGATCCTTTGCTTTCACTCTCATCACGACGGTAGCCGCTGTTGGGACAGGGTCAAAATCAGAAGTTTTGTACATTCCCGAGGCGTCTGCTCCATCTAATGTCAGTAAATTATTTCCAACGCTTACCGGATCAGCTTCTATGGCCCAGATGGTACCCGAGCCGTTGCTGGCACTCCAGGCTGGGTCAGCTGCGTCTGGCAGTTCGTTAGCGTTATAAATAGACCATTCACCCACAGGTGGCTTTGTTACCTCATTGGGCAATCTGGTTTGTTCGGGAGAGAATGCCCCTGTAACATCATAGCTTACATAGTCCACATATGCCGAGTAAGTTGGGCTACCATTGCCATCTCCGAAGCGGAAATAATTAGAGCTAGTAGTGGTAGTGGTAGTGGCAGTAAGCACCGGATAAGGGTTCTCATTCAAGTAGATCTTTACAATCCCTTCAGTACCACTACTCGCATTGATTGTCATCCGGTATACATTCCACTTATTCACGTTTAAAACTCCGGACAAATCTACGGAAGCGCCGGATCGCTGGAGACTCAACTCTCCAGAAGATCTGATATTCAATTGATCTCTAAATCCATTGATGTGCATGTCGATATCGGTCAAACGATCCGCAGACGGATCTTTGGCTTTGACACGCATCACCACTGTCACACCAGTAGGTGTCGGGTCAAAATCTGAGGTCTTGAACATCCCCGAAGCATCCGCTCCATCCAGCGCCAGTAGATTATTACCTACCCTTACCGGATCTGATTCGATGGCCCAGGTAGTTCCTGATCCATTGCTGGCACTCCAAGCAGGATCGGCCGCATCTGGCAATTGATCCGCATGATAAATGGTCCACGCCCCCACGGGAGGTTTGGTCAAATCATTGGGTAAGCGAGTTTGTGCTGGTGAAAATGCTCCTGTAACATCATAGCTCACATAATCCACATAGGCCGAGTATGTTGGACTACCATTTCCATCTCCAAAGCGAAAGTAATTTGAACCTGTAGTGGTAGTTGTAGTGGCTGAAAGAACCGGAAAGGGGTTTTCATTTAAGTAAATCTTCACAACCCCTTCAGTACCACTCGAGGCATCTATGGTCATTCGGTAGACATTCCACTGGGAGGTATTTAACAGACCCGATAAATCTACAGAAGCACCTGAACGCTGTAAGCTCAGCTCACCAGAGGATCGGATGTTTAATTGGTCCCTAAAACCATTGATGTGCATATCAATATCCGTCAATCGATCAGCGGTGAGGTCCTTGCCTTTGACCCGCATGACCACCGTCACGGCAGTAGGCACCGGATCAAAATCTGCAGTTTTGTACATTCCTGAAGCATCGGCTCCATCCAACGCCAACAAATTGTTGCCTACCCGAATCGGATCAGACTCTATCGACCAGGTGGTACCTGATCCATTGCTGGCACTCCAGGCCGGGTCAGCGGCATCTGGCAGCTCATCAGCATTGTAAATTGTCCATTCACCAACCGCAGGTTGGTTGGGGTCATCCTGAGACCATGCTCCTGTAACTGACAGGGTACACAGCATTAGGATTGATAATATATTGGATAACAGTTTCATAATATCATTGAATTTTATGTCCATTAGTGAATATCACTGTTCATATTGTTTGATTGAAGGGAAGTATTAGCCCTTTCATTCTTATTGTCTCCAGCGAGATGGTCCTACTTCTTCATCAATCAGGTTCTGATTGGTAATAGTAAAATCTCCATTTGCCGGATCTACAAAACCAGGGTTAGCTTCTGTCGCATCTACTTCACCCGGATCAGTATATTCACCTTCCCACAAACCAATGGTATTGAAGTAGTAATTGTCTCTGTAATTCAATGACACTTCCTCACTGATATCTCCCGCCTGAGACCAGTTTCCATAAATAGCTCCCCCACTACCCTCAATACCTGTTTCTACGAAGAGGCATTTGCTTACTTCCAACGAGGTACCACCGCCGGACATTCTAAAGAACCCTCGGTTGTTACTATTGTCGGCGATACAAGCCCTGTAGAAAGTACAATTCCTAAATGCCACGTCAGCAGCGACTTGCATTCTCAGGAGTGTTCGTATTCCATTGGCGACGGTAGAATTCTCTAACGTAAGAGATCCCACAGCTCCACCCCTAAAGTCGAAACCATCGCCTCCTCCACCGGGAATATCATGGATGTAGGTATCAGAAATGATAATGTCTCCGTAGGTTCCTCCGCTGTTGCTATAGAGGATATTGTTGCTATAGCCACTGATTTCGCAGCCCTGAACAGTAAGGGTACCGAGATTGCACTCTGAGGCAGAAGCATTGAACATTTGACCATAGTCATCTTGTCCTTGTATATTGAGATACCTCAGGGTGATGGAGCTCACTGGAGTACCACAAGAAAACTGCCCAATAATCACTGGCATGTCGTACCATTTCTGCCCTTCGATAACTATGGACTTTGTAATTTCCTTTCCACCAAGGTTATAGGTGCCTGCCGCTAATATGAGTACCGCCCCCTCTTCTGAGGCATTAATAACGCTACTTAGGTCATCATTGGCAGTAACATTGGCCTCTTTCAGGGTAGAAAAAGTCACTGTTCCTCTTCTTTTGGTGCCGTTGTACAAGGTCACGGTATAATCCGTTGCTCCTGAAAGCCCATCGATTCTCGCTTCTCCTGCTGCTACCTGAGCTGCTGAAATCTGCACCAATGTATTGCCTGGCACTATTAACAGATGAGTTACTTCACTCCCTGGCTGCCAAACTACTGTGGCGTAAGTGTCCTGTACATTTTCGCCTGGCAATGGTAGGAAAATCTGCTCCGCATCTGTCCGTGCGGTGACAATAGCCCAGTTAGACTCTTCCAGCCCTTCAGTCACAGCTCTCACTCTGGCCGAGTAGCGGGTCTCACCTGAGAGAGATTCTGTATAGGTGATGGTTCCGGCTGTGGGTATATCGTCTACTATAGCAGTGCTGATGGGATCACCAGAAAACCGAAGGCTATCCTGAAAGAACTCTATAACATATTGGTCAACATCAGGATTTGCGGTCCAGCTAAGCTCTATATCTACCTGGTTACGCACCCGGGCTTCAAGTCCCACCGGGGCAAAGGCCCTCGATTTTGTGAGTTCTGTAATGACCGGATCTATGTCATCCTTGCAAGCCATAGGCACCAATGAAAGTGCGCATAGCAAGATTCCTGTGAATTTTTTAATTCTGGTATACATATTCATCCTTTTTTAATTCAGTAAATCGTTGGTCAACTGTCCATTGCTACCATCTATAAAGACTTGCCAGATCGGCCAAAACTGGTTCTCATCGGGGTTTCCAACATAGATGGTTTCAATTTTTTCATCATCCAATTCATCCACTACCGCCCAATCAATATTATCACTATACTCACCTGACTTATTGTCTGTTTCACCCCTCTCCAATCCGTAGAATTCCAGGGTTTCGTTATTTTCTGCAAGCCTGTAATACAAGGTGGAGGGCACATTAGCATATTCACCTGACTGACTTCTCAGGTCGTACATCTTTTGTTTCGCCTCGTCAAGTTTTGTCTTTAGCAGATTCCATCTAATGAGGGCCTGCTTGCGTTGCATTTCGCCGCACAGTTCGAGTTTGTGCTCTTCTACGATCGCATCGAAAACAGCTGATCCAGATAAGCCGCCCAGATAAGCATCTACTTGAGTAGGCCAGTCCGCCTGATCGAAAGCGCGCTGACGAATTTCTTTCAAATACGGTTTGGCGGCATCAGGCCCCTCCAGCTCATAAGCTGCTTCAGCAGCCATGAGTAAAATTTCGGCATAGCGCATGTACATAAAGTTGGTTCCGTCATCGTTGGAAGCGGTCACACGAGTGTTTTTCCATTCGTATCGGTATTTACCAAACATCCACTGGTCCAGGCCGGTAGGCTCTTGCTGAGCAATGTCCTCTGAAGGGCTCACGTCTTTCCATTGGTATGGCACACAAGTGACATCTCTACGTGAGTCATTAGGAGCATAATCATAAAACACGAACGGCAACGGACCACCCTGACCACCTCTGGCCTGACCTGTGTACTTATCCTTACTCAAATGCCTTACGGCAAAAGTGAATAACCACCTTCCTCTCCCTGAGGCAAATGGGATTTCCCAAAGTGATTCCCCTCCGGCTGTTACATCATCTTGGTTGAACTTTCTCCACAAATCCTCAAACGAAGTTTCAAGACGTGCTGTGCCACTTGCTATCACATCTCTGCATTCCTGCAACGCGATTCCATACATGGTTGCGCGATCCAATTCCGGATCAGTACTGAGGCGCACACCGTCCGCATACTGCGAGTACCCACCGGCAGCTAAAGCCAGTCTTGCTCTTAGTCCTTTGACAAAAGCTTTATTTACCCGCTCAACAGAAGCAGTGCTTGATGTTTCGTTTGGCCATGGAACGATTGTAGCGGCCTCCTCCAGATCTGCTAATAGCTGCTTGTAAATAACGTCCCGACTAGATCTCGGTAAGTACAGGGTTTCCGTAGTGATTGGTTCAAATCTTGCTGGCACGTCCCCCCAGGATTTGACCAGGTCCGCGTAATAAACAGCTCGCAAGGTAAGGGCCTCTCCTAGTAAGTAGGCCATATTTTCATCATTCTCTACATCCCCGTAGTTACGCAGCCCACGAATACAAATATTTGCTCGTTCTATACCCGAATACATCATGGCCCAGGCATTGTTAGTCGTATTCATTTGGTCATTATTGGGCTTCGCATTGTATTTCACCAAGTCGTAGTTGTCATCAGGATTATTGGAGTTGTTGTTCCACTCCACATCTGTGTTCATCCCATAATTCGGAAGAAAGCGACCTCTGTATGAGTTAGTCTGCCCAAAGGGTTCCTTAATGCCATCTACGGCACCCTTAGCCAGGGTATAAACCGAAAATATCTTCGATTCATCCAGAGTAGATTTGGCCGGTGCTTCCAGGTAATCCTCACAAGACGTAGTGGTACCCAAAATCAGCACACCGGCAAGAGCTATGTTTAATATCTTTTTCATTTTCAATGTCATTTGGATTAAAACGTAAGATTCATGCCAACAGTAAACTGCCTGCTACGTGGATAAGCTGAATAGTCCACACCCGGTGTGAGTGGGGTTTTTCGTCTGGTGGATACCTCAGGATCAAATCCCGTATAGTCTGTCAGGATAAACAGGTTGTAACCCGTGATATAGAATCTAAGGTTTTCAATACGGGCTCTTTCAATAATCGCCTTAGGTAAAGTATAACCTAAAGTGAGCGTATTGAGCCTTAGAAAGGATCCATCTTCAACTGCCCAGTCACTAAAGATGTACCGATCCATGTATGGACTCCACATGGTGGTGTTGGCATTCACTGCCGCCAGTTGTGCCGGATCAGTGATCAGTTCGCCGGTATTCCAATCTATATTAGTCCATCTCTCTCCCTCTTCCTGAACGGAGATCAGGTTTCGATACTGATTGTTTTCATTGGCTGAAGTGAACTCCACTTTATTGGCATTATAGATGTCATTTCCATAGCTCCAGTTGAAGGCGGCCGTGAGGTCAAATCCATAAGCGTAGGCGTTGAGCACAAAACCACCTGTATGTTTGGGATTAGCATTGCCTATAAACCTTCGATCATCGATGGTAATGGTGTCATTTCCATCAAGATCCATCAATTTCATCATACCCGGACGTGGCGTTAATATACCATCTGAAGTCACCACACCTTCCTTGAGTACCCACTGTCCGGAGTTCTCATCATATTCTTCGAAATCATCCACTTCGTACCGACCATCAGATACATACCCGTACATCCTGCCAATTGGATCTCCTACTTGGGCCAGGTAGTCGTTGGCAATCTGAGTAGAGGCCCATCCAGTGGTTACTTCCGTGCCCACCAACTCGTCCATCACACCAAGTGATTTGATGTTATTTCTATTGAAAGCAATGTTGAAGTTGAAATTCAGACCATAGTCTTTTTTATCCAATGCGATACCATTAAGGCTTAGCTCGACCCCTTTGTTCTCCGTTTCACCCATATTTCGATACTGATATTCATAGCCTGTGCCTGCTACAGGGAAACGAATCAGTAAGTCGCGGGTGTTATTTTGATAAGCCTCTATTGTACCGGTTACCCGGCCTTCAAGCAAACCGAAATCCAATCCGATATTTTTAGTTTCCGTGGTCTCCCATTTCAAATCAGGATTGGCCATGATGGTAGAAGCCGCCCAGTAACTATTTACGTCGTTGATGTAAGTGGTATTTCTGGATTCAAATGTCTGTACGGTCTGGCCTCTTGGTATATTGTTATTCCCGGCCAACCCATAACTGGCACGAAGTTTCAATAGGTACACCCATTTGGTCAGCCCGCTCATAAAGCTCTCTTCGGTAATCTTCCACCCGCCAGATAATGATGGGAAATACCCCCAAACATTGTCTCCTTTGAATCGGCTGGATCCATCAGCTCTGTATACCGCACTGATTAGGTAGCGATTCTTATAGTCATAATTAGCCCTTCCAAAGAATGATAACAGTTTATCGTCCGGACTAAAATTATTATCTGCGTAGATAGACTGTCCTTGTGTCGTCAGCTTGAAAGCTTCATCTGCACTAAATAATACTGGATAACCCTGAATTTCATATTCCAACTCATTGGTCTGGGTAAATAGCATTTCATGCCCCCCCATCACTTTTAGGTTATGTAACTCCCCCTTGAGGACATCATAAGTCACCGTATTGGTATTCCTGAGTCTTACCTCTTTCCTATCGCTAAAGAGTGCTGACGGCTGATTTGGGTATGCAGGAGAGCGGTCTCTTGCTTTGTAAGTAGTCACCCCATAAAAACGATTGTCCTGGTAATTGTAGTTATCCACCGTAAAAGAAGTGCTTAGCTGCAATGGATCAATTATTTTCCAGGCAAAGCTCCCTGCGATGTTGTAATTATTCCGTTTTTGCAATCGGTCATTGTCATTCGTGGAAACAATCGGATTTACCAGATCTCCTGAAGTTTGCTCATTGGTATCATCTGATAGACTCACACCCGATATCGGAATAGGTGCATAAGCTACTGCGTGTTTCAATCTGGAGTCAGCAGAAGATACCTCGTTCTGTTCATTAGCTCCGCCTCCGTTGATTTCTGTATCAGAATAACGCAATGAAAAATTCAGATCAATCTTATCATTCGGAGCGTTTTTGAATTTTAAGGTAATGTTGTTTCTCACATAGTCAGAACCAATCATAATGGCCTTATCATCATATCTTGCGAAGTTGGCAGAGTAGTTGAATTTTTGCCCGCCACCGCGGATGCTCAGATCATTACTAAACGTGGTTCCTGTACGGCCATATATCTGCCTTTGCCAGTCATTGGCTGCTTGTCCTTCATATTGATCAAGGTCACCAAACAACCCGAAGTAGTCCTCATAAGATGAGTAATCACCTTCCTCACTGGCATCCAGCACCGCATATTCATACTGCCATCTGGCATAATCTTCCGGATCAAGCACATCCAGGGTTTTGGCAATCTTCTTCACTGCGTAAAAAGAATTGTAATTCACCGTGACTTTTCCCTCAGTACCACTCTTAGTAGTAATAATTACCACTCCGTTTGCTCCCCGAGAACCATAAATGGCCGTTGATGAAGCATCTTTTAGTACGTCGATGGACTTGATATCTGATGGGGATAAATCCGATATAGTGCTTACAGGAAAGCCATCCACAATAAACAGCGGCGAGCTGCTCTGGGTCAGTGAAGCCCCACCTCTCACCCTTATTCTGACTTCTGCGTCGGGTGAGCCCTCAGTGGTAGATATTTGCACTCCGGCTAAACGACCAGTCAATGACTCTGCTACACTTGCCACAGGTACCTTCTTCAAAGCATCTCCTGTTACAGAAACCACTGACCCAGTCAGGTTTGACTTTTTCTGAGTACCATAACCTACCACTACCACCTCATCCAATGCCTGTACATCAACATCCATGGACACGTTGATAATACTCTTCCCAGCAACTGGTATTATTTGGTTAGCGTAACCAATAAAACTAAAGGTCAAAGTTGCATCCTCAGCAACAGTAACCTTGTAGTTTCCTTCAATGTCGGTGATCGTTCCCTCTGAAGTTCCCTGAACTACAACGCTCACTCCTGGCAGGCCCTCTCCTGTTTCTCGATCAGTAATCTTACCTGTTACGGTCAGATCTTGGGCTGTTGCGCTAGTCATAGATACCAGTACCAATACTGGCAAGAAAAGTATCTGTATCCATGACTTGCGAATAGTGATTTTAGTACACATAATTCATCATATTATAGGTTAGTGGATTTATTAAAAGGTAATGTGATTAAAATCTGAACTCACATTTTGTGTAATCGATTGCACTCTGTGATCAAAAAAAATATTCCCCCATGAGCCTGAAAGCCCAAAATGTAATGTTGACCCGTAGAATTTATTCATAATCTTCATTCTTTTTGGTTGAAAAAGTTCCCCTAAACAAATGAATTATTCTGATAAATCCGAATTTAACAATTATTAATTATTCAATATTTACGGAATTAACCATTCCTACAAATCAATTATCTCCTCATTTGGCCTATTTATTTTAACGATTTCACAATAACATAGGCAAAGCATTGAACATTAACATACAATTAACTCTAATCATTGTGAGTATCTATTCTTACAATAAGTAGATCAACCCATATCCATGTATGTCCATTATTTTTTTCACCTCAATCCGCCCCGATTCAAATAACATTTCGCCTCACCAATCCCTTTCATTACCGCTCATTTTGTGCTATCCTTTGCACACCATTTGATCTGATCATCATTCACTTGTTCAAATTTTTGAAAATGAGAAAACTCTACCTATTCACCCTCATCATCGCCATATCATTCAATGGATTGGCTCAGTATGCCACTGAAATAGTGGTAGACAAATCTGGACAAGGAGATTTCACTTCCATTCAGGAAGCCATCTATTCGACTAAAGCTTTCCCAGAACAGGACATTACCATTTATATCAAGAATGGAGTCTATCGAGAAAAAGTGACCATTTTCTCCTGGAATAACAGACTCACCCTGAAAGGAGAAAGCACGGATAGTACGAGGATCGTTTGGGCTGACCATTTTGCCTCCATAAACCTTGGACGAAACAGCACTTTTCACACATTTACTCTCAAAGTAGAGGCCAACGATGTTCGATTGCAAAACCTAACCATTATTAACAGCTCTGGCCCGATAGGCCAGGCAATAGCACTGTATCTGGAAGGAGATAGAATTCAGTTGATCAATTGTAGTATCCAGGGGCATCAGGACACGGTCTATACATCCGGAGAAGGTTTCAGACAATACTTTAAGGATTGTTACATTTCAGGAACTACCGATTTCATCTTTGGGGGAGCCACTGTCATCTTCGAAAACTGCACCATTGTATCCAGATCAAACTCGTACATCACCGCAGCCTCTACCCCTAAATCTTCTCAATTTGGTATGGTGTTTTTGAAATGCAGAATTACTAAAATGGATGAATCAGTGAACAAGGTTTACCTGGGAAGGCCTTGGAGGAGTTATGCCAAAACTGCATTCATTGAATGCTATATGGAGAATCATATCCTCCCCGTTGGTTGGCACAACTGGGGTTCCACCGAAAAAGAAACCACAGTAAGCTATGCTGAGTATGCCTCTAAGGGCCCCGGAGCTCACATGAATGAACGAGCAATGTGGGCAACAAGCCTAACCCCCACAACTGCTGCCAATTACCAACTTGAAGTTATTTTCAATGGATGGATTCCTTAATTAATCAACAGCTAGCACCTGAAGAGGTTGATTGAGGCGAAGTACCTCTTGCCTTAATAACGCCATGAAGCTATCCATTGATTGGATAGGATTGGTACCTTTTTCCCATACTGCCATAAAGTGATAAGTAACCTCCTCTGATGGATTAAACAAAACTACGTGACTTCCTGCTCCATCAACTACCTCACTAATGGAAGGTGTTTCCACAATCACTGCAAGCCCCAGCTTGTCATCATTCAAGCTAAACTTGCCATATGTCGCAAAAATGTGATAATTATCAACCACTTCATTGACATACTCCTCCCCAACATTCTTAACCAGCCCAGTACAGAAACCCTCTATTGGATTGGTAAACCTAATTGAGTGAGTGGTCAATGCTGATGCTGCCTGAATGCTAATGGCAGACATCAAATCGGTGCGATTACCCCCATCGGCCCATCCATAATAGTTAGTACTAATTGCTGACTCCAGTAGACCATTCTTCACAATCTGACAGGTTACTGAATCAACCACCCTAAATCGATGAAGGGTGTCATTTCTGAATTTCCCGATTGAGCCCAGGCCTAAAGTTTTCCCCACCTTCAGCAAGTCCATCCCCCAGTCACTCAATTCGTGATAAGAGTCAAAACCATCCAGACCTACACTTTGCAAAACTGGCTCCGGTTTCAACTTTCCAAACACATCCATCCCATTTCTCCAATCCAGATAAAAGCGGTAGGCCATTTGATCCGATTCCCAGCCCGGCCCTTCATACCTCACAAAATAGGTGTGATCAGTGTGCTGATCAGGTACCCTTAAAAAATCAAGGTTCACAAATGATCCGCCAATATATTCTTTCTCCGTCCACGCTCCTCCCTGCTTGACAGATAACTCCGCCTGAGTCATTTTGGTGAAATTGGCTGAGCCATCTGAGGTCACTACCTCCAAATTTGCAGTCTCTCCAGGCTCAAGCTCAAGTAGCACCAGAGCTTTCTCAATAATGCCATCTTCATTTTCATCAATAAATTCTGTCGGTACCGTCCTTCCGTTAAGCTGTCCTTGCAATGGTTTTTCTCCATCCACATTCAACGCCACTTCAATCACCTCCTTACGAGCTAAATCCGATGGGTTACGAATAGCAATAGAAGCCATCGGGGCATCACTGGTACAAGAAAACAGACATGAAAGGCCAAAAAACAGGATAGGAATGAATTTCATTTTGTGAAAATAATAAGGATTAAAGGTCACCGATCCATCGGTACAAATGGGAAATCTATGTGAATTCGCTCAAACGCGCAATCGTTTACACATTTTTAGTGAATTGATGGTCTCAAATTTGTTGTTTCACCAAAAAAATGGTTATTATGAATCTTTAAATTGATTAGCTTCAGGAAATTGTGAAGTATGGTTTTATATCTGTAACCAGAAATTCATTACGGCAAACAGAGCCACAATTAGTGACTACATTCGCACTGTCTGTACAAATAACAAAAGCTTGAAAGGAAAAAAGACCACCATTCATGAGATTGCAAAAGAGCTGAATACCACCGCATCTACGGTATCCCGAGCTTTGAATAATAACCCGCGCATAAGTGAAGAAACCAAGAAGAAGGTTTTTGCAATGGCTGAAAAGCTGGGCTACGAACCCAACACCATGGCGGCCTCACTGCGCAAAGGACGATCGCAAATCATCGGAATCATCGTACCTTATGCGGACAGGATATTCTTCTCATCGGTCATACGGGGCATAGAAGAGGAAGTGAAAAAGTCCGGTTATAATGTAATCATTTGTCAATCTTACGAGAAAATAGACAATGAAATAGATGACGTCAATGCCCTCCTATCCGCTCAGGTAGCAGGTATTATTATCTCCTTATCCCGAGAGACGAGTACCTATGACCATTTGAAAAAAGTCATTCAAAAAAACAAAACACTGGTACTTTTCGACCGTACAACGGACGCGCTTAACACCTCATGTGTAGCCATTGATGATTATCAGGGTGCCTATTCCTCTGTCAGTCACCTGATCGAAAATGGCTACAAAAAAATAGCATTCTTTTCTGGAAACAAGAAGGTGAGTATTTTTAGAGAACGTTTCAGGGGCTATTTGGCAGCATTGAAAGACCATAATTTACCGGTAGTGGATGACTACATTATTGAAGTACCCAGTGATGTAGAGCAAGGCAAACTGGTGACAGAGAAACTCATGTCCCTCCCCGTAAAGCCAGATGCCATTTTTTCTTCTTCTGATTTTTCGGCGCTGGGAGCCACCAAATGGCTACTGCAAAACAATTACCGCATACCGGAGGATATCGGGATCGTGGGATTTGGTAATGACCCATTCACCCAGTACCTGGAGCCGACGATCTCCTCCGTAGACCAAAAAGGTAAGGAAATGGGCAAAACGGCGGCTCAGGTTTTTCTTGAACAAGTGGAGGGGCGAAACTCGATCCATCGCAAGGTGCTCTTAAGCCCGGAGCTTATCATACGGGAATCCTCAACCAAACGATCCATTAACAAAATGGTAATTTAATCTCGGTATTTGGATTACAGGATGAAAATTTTATAACTTGTGCAATCGTTTACGCAGATTTACCAATTCTGTGAGAAACATCAAACAAGATCTGGAACAATGAAAAAATTGAGCACTACAGAACGAATCACACAGCATCCCATTAAGGTTATTCAATTTGGAGAAGGGAATTTTCTTAGGGCTTTTGTAGAATGGATGATTGAGTTACTCAATGAAAAGTCTGATTTCGACGGTAGTGTGGCTATTGTTCAGCCCCTCCAAAATGGCCTCATACACCTACTCAAGGAGCAGGGTGGACTTTATCACCATGTAAGGCAAGGTATTGAAAATGGAGAGACAATAGATGAAGTAAAGCTGATCCAGTGTGTATCCGAGGTTATCAATCCTTTCGAGGAGCAGGCTGCGTATTTCGCTCTGGCAGAGATTCCTTCTGTGCAGCTCATTTTCTCTAATACCACGGAGGCAGGTATCGTACACGAAGCTACGGACCGGCCTGAAGCAGGTCAGATGGCCAATACATTCCCAGGTAAGCTCACACAGTTATTGAAACACCGCTATGACCATTTTCAAGGAGATAAAGGCAAAGGTGTGGCCATGATCCCTTGTGAGCTAATTGAGCAAAATGGAACCAAACTTAAAAAATGTATAGCCCAATATATTGATCTCTGGAATTTAGGTGAGGGTTTTAAGACGTGGGTGAACGAAACCTGTGCATTCGCCAACACACTTGTGGACAGAATTGTACCCGGGTATCCAAAAGATGAGATTGAAGTCATCACGGAGCGCATTGGCATCAAGGATCAGTTGGTGGTCAAATCCGAGTCCTTCCACCTGTTTGTCATTGAAGCTCCTGAGTTTGTGCAGGAACTCTTCCCTGCCCATCGCCTGGGACTGAATGTGAAGTATGTGAAAGATATCACCCCCTACCGGACACAAAAGGTGCGCATCCTGAATGGAGCCCATACTTCTATGGTACCTATAGGTTTGCTATATGGGCTGGAGACAGTCAGTGAAACCATTGATGATACTGAAACTGGTAAACTGATACGCGAAATTATTTTTGATGAAATTGTAGCTACCATTCAAATCCCGGGAGAAGATCCCAAGGAATTTGCAGATCAGGTGATCTCGAGGTTTAGAAATCCTTTTATCAGACATGAACTGATCTCTATTTCTTTAAACTCCATCGCCAAATTCAAGGTGCGGGTGCTCCCGACCATTCTTGACTACCTAAGGATCAAAGGTCACCTGCCAAACAAGCTCATCTTCGCTCTGGCGTGCCTGATTCATTTGTACCTGCGAGACACTGATCGGCTCAAGGACGACGAAACGTATTTGAATTTTTTCGAGTCTCTCAAATCAGATGAGCCAGAAACACTGGTGAATAAGGTATTGGCCAATTCATCCCTCTGGGATCAGGACCTTACAGCAGTAGACGGCCTTTCAGATTTATTGACCACCCATTTTAAAGCCATTGCTTCAGAGCAAATGAAAGAGGTACTTCTTAATATGTAATGATGATACGAGCAATAACCATCCACGAAAAAGACGACCTGGCTGTAGCACTGACCGACCTGCCTAAAGGAGCTGAGGTGACAGTCAATGGCAAGGCTATCACACTGCAACACACCATCAATGCCAAGCATAAATTTGCCATGAAAGACTTTCATGCAGGTGATGAAGTACACATGTATAATGTGACAGTGGGCAAAGCAAAAGAAACCATCAAAACCGGTGAGGCGGTGACCACTTCCAATCTTGCTCACCAGTCAGAATCTTTCAGTGCCGAAGACAAGAGCGCAAACGCCTTTCAGTGGACCTCACCAGATGTCTCTCCATGGAAGGACGCCACCTTTATGGGCTATCATCGCAAAGATGGTCAGGTAGGAACAGCCAACTATTGGTTAGTATTCCCATTGGTCTTCTGTGAAAACAGAAACATTGAAACCATCAAAAAAGCATTTGATAAAGCCTTGGGTTTGGAAAAACAAGACCCTTATGTGGCCCTGGTTGAAAATATGGTTGACCGCTTCAGGAAAAATGAGCTAAGCGATGCTTCCGTCTTGGACTTCAAACTGGACACGACTACTCACATCTCCAAAGCACGAGTGTTTGAAAACATAGATGGCATTCGATTTCTGACTCATCAGGGTGGATGTGGCGGTACCCGTCAGGATGCTGAGACCCTCTGCCGACTGTTATCTGGCTATGTAAACAACCCTAATGTAGCCGGAGCTACGGTACTGAGTCTTGGGTGTCAGAATGCTCAGGTGCAAATGTTCACCGATGCCTTGCACAGTATCAACCCGACCATCGATAAGCCGATCATTATACATGATCAGCAGGATACAGGAAAAGAACAAGAGTTGATCAAAAACTCCATCACTGAAACCTTTATGGCCCTCATAGAGGCAAATAAGCAAACACGTGAACCCGCTCCCCTCAGTAAACTGACCATCGGTCTGGAATGCGGCGGATCAGACGGATTCTCAGGTATCTCTGCTAATCCGGCCATCGGCTATACCTCGGATCTGGTGGTGGCACTGGGAGGTAAAGCCATCCTTTCGGAATTTCCCGAACTGTGCGGGGTGGAGCGGGAGCTCATCAACAGAATGGACACTCAGGAATTGGCAGTCAAGTTTGTGGACATCATGCGCCGTTACGAAAAATCTGCGGTAGAAGCAGGATCTGGCTTTGACATGAACCCCTCTCCGGGCAACATCAAGGATGGGCTGATAACCGATGCAATGAAATCAGCCGGAGCCGCCAAAAAAGGAGGTACGTCCCCTATTACGGATATATTGGACTACACAGAATACGCACATAAACCGGGACTAAATCTCCTATGCACCCCAGGAAATGATGTGGAATCCACCACAGGATTGGCCGGTTCAGGTGCCAATATCATTCTTTTCACTACTGGCCTTGGCACGCCTACAGGCAATCCCATTTCTCCGGTACTGAAGCTTTCATCCAACTCCAAACTGGCAGCTAAAATGCCCGACATCATAGACATAGATACAGGAAAGGTGATCACCGGAGAAAAAACCATTGAAGAAATGGGCAGTGAAATCCTGAATTACATTATAGAGGTGGCCAGTGGCCACAAAACAGCTAAATCCATGGACCTGGAGCAGTATGACTTCATTCCATGGAAAAGAGGCGTTTCCCTCTGATTTTATCTATCAAAAGAATAACCCACACCATGAAGAACATACTTTACCTAATTGGAATAGTCCTGCTGGCGAGCTGTACCCCGCCCAAAGAAACTGCAGAGAACCAAACTGAAACTCCTCTATATGTGCGAATGGCAGACTCTGAGATGAAACGCACGCCGGATCCAAGGCTTCTGGACTTCAGGGATAAACCAAAATGGGAATATACCAATGGACTGGTATGCCTTTCTTTCTTCAAAGTTTGGGCACGGACGGGAGAAGATAGGTTTTTGGATTACGGCAAGTACTACATGGACTCTATGATCACGGACGAAGGGAAAATTCTCACATACAAACTCAGTGATTATAACATCGACAGAATCAACCCGGGAAGGTTCCTGATAGAGCTCAATCAGCTCACTCCAAAGCCTGAATACAAAGTAGCCATTGAAACACTGCGTGAGCAGATGCGTGAGCATCCACGCACCTCAGAGGGAGGATTCTGGCACAAAAAGCGCTACCCTTCTCAGATGTGGCTGGACGGACTCTATATGGGTAGCCCGTTTCTGGCACAGTATGCCATGTTATATGATGAACCTGCATTATTCGATGATGTCGCCAACCAGTTTAAGCTGATAGACAAACACGCCTACAGTAAAGAAACGGGACTTTACTACCACGGCTGGGATGAAAGCAGGGAACAAAAGTGGGCGGATCCTGAAACAGGTTTGTCTCCAGAGTTTTGGGGACGGGCCCTTGGCTGGTTTTCGATGGCTGTGGTGGATGTACTGGACTATTTTCCGGAGGATCACCCAAAGCGAGACAGCCTATTGATGATTGTCAACAAAATAGCCCTGGGAATTCAAAAACATCAGGATCCAGCCTCCGGAGTGTGGTGGCAGGTGCTGGACAAAGCAGGAAAAGAAGGAAACTATCTGGAAGCCTCGTGCTCCAGCATGTTTACCTACTTTCTGGCCAAGTCTATTCAAAAGGGATACCTGGATAGCAGCTATGCACCTATGACCAAAAAGGCTTATGCTGGTCTGATAAAGGAGTTCATCAAAGAAAATGAAGATGGCACGATCAGCCTCACCAATGTTTGTGGTGTGGCGGGATTAGGTGGAGACCCCTACCGAGAGGGAACTTATGAGTACTATGTAGGTGAGATCAGACGAGACAACGACCCGAAGGGTGTTGGGCCCTTCATCATGGCGTCACTCTGGATGGAAAAATTTCAGTAGCTAATCTTTAGAATCCAGATGGGTGAGATTTTTCCTACTCCTCATCCGGGTTCCAATCTCTCATTACGTTTTTGAGTGAATATTTCTCAGCCTCCAGATCGGTAAGGATATGTGCCCACTGAGCTCGCTTGTCGGGCTGATACCCTACTCCCCGGTTTGCATATTCGGCATAATAGGCCGTTTTCTTCTTTTCTTCCGACCTCCAGGGATCCCACCCCTCAGGATGCACCACCTCTCCCAATTCGCAATTCATAAAAACAGTTTGAGCATAAGGTCGCCAGGGTCTGCCCAGAAATACCGTACCCGCCTCCGCCAATCCTGTTATTTTACAGTTGTTGAACACAAATCCAAATGGGGTTTCTTGTTCAGTGGATGCTGCCGTGATGTAGCCATTGCGCTTGCAAAAAATCTCGCACCCTTCAAAAAAGGCAGTAGACCACCCGAATATAAAGTCCACAGTCCCCTCGATGTAACAATTTTTATAATACTGCCGGCTATCCTTTCCATGTGGGTAAAGGCTGTCTTGATTACCAAGAAAACGGCAATTTTCAAACTTTACCCGATCACCATCTACTCGCACCGCTACGGCCTGACTACCCTCACCAAAAGAATTCTCGAAAGTCAGATTCTTGGCTTCAAAGCCATCCCCGTAAATAAAGAATGAAGCGGATCCGGAGGTTCCGATTTCTTCTCCAAACATATTCTTCCTACTGGCATAATCGTCAAAAGTCAAAATGGTTTCGACTGCACTTTCACCAATCAATGACACGTTAGTCTTGGACGTAGGTAAGATCAATTTCTCTTTATAAACCCCAGATTTAACATATATGATCGTTCGGTTTTTGCGCAGGTGAGGTACCGCATCTATAGCGGCTTGTACAGTCTGAAAATCACCGGCCCCATCCTTGGCCACCACAAAATCATAACTTTGAGCTGACAACCCCAACGAGGAGACAATCAATCCCATCCATAAGATATTTTTCATTTTTTCAGAGTTTTCATCGCTTCAAAAACCAACCCGGCCACCACCTTCGCACCCTCGGGTTGAAAATGCGTGTTGTCACTTTGACCGTTAGGATAAGCCTCATACACTCCAGAATCCAGATTCATAAAATAGTTTTGGGTAACATATTCCCTTCCTACTTTAAAGAAAGCATTCATACTCAGCTGGTTCAGGTCTATGAACAAACTATTCATTTCCCTGGCCACTTCCAGAGCTGCATCAGGATATTCACCATGCACATTCTGAAGACGATTGTTCTCCCATGGGTAATTGCGAGCCACAGGTGTCAATACGATCGGAGTGGCCCCTTTTTGTTTGCTTTGCGCTATGAATAGCCTTAGAAATTCCTTGTAACCTTCAATGTCTACATAACGCTCAGTCTTCTTTTCGGCAGCATCATTATGTCCAAACTGCATGATCACCAAATCACCGGGCTTCAGCGACTCATAAACACTGCGCCACCTCCCCTCCTGAAAAAAAGTGCGTGTACTACGCCCCCCTCTGGCCCGATCATCCACCACCACGGAGTCCGCAGAGAAGAGATCTGCAAAAACAGAAAGATCCGTGGAAAAGTAAGGCTGAAATACCTGCCCCCAACCCGTAATAGGGTATCTGGTTTTGTAATAGTCTTTTCCCTCCTCGTAGTTATCGGCATAATCGGCCATTGTAGAGTCACCAATCAGGTAAATGGTGACAATACGTTCCTCCTCCTGGGCACAGCCCAAAAGCAAAACAATCGCCAAAACAAATGTCCTTTTTCTTAAATACCTCAAGATCTTATCTGGTTCCTGCCACTATATGATTCTTAAGCTCAAGGTTCAGTTCTCTGATCCCATCCAACACCAATTGAGCCATTTTTCTCGCTCCCAGTTCGTTGAAATGTGTGTCATCTGATTTCCCTTGAGGATAGTTGGGGTGTTCACCCGCATCCAGATGATGGTAAAGCCACTTCGATTCCGTTTCTCCCAAGTTCCTCACCAGCTCCATGGACAGAGTAGTCATGTCAATCAGAGGCACATCATTGGATTGGGCTACCTCCCGCACCAGCTGCGCATAATGCTCATGGGTATCAACAAGTTCTCCATTTTCAAATGACCTTCTGCTCACGGGGGTGAGCAATACAGGCAATGCTCCTTTTTTTCGGGTGTCGATGACATATCCCCTTAAATTGGCCTGAAACTCTTCAGGGGTGGTGTAACGCCCCACTTTGGAAGGCACTTCATCATTGTGACCAAACTGGATAAAGACATAATCACCACTATTCAGCATTTTGAGCACCGCCTCCCATCGACCTTCGTCCATAAACGATTTAGTACTCCTGCCATTTTTAGCTCGGTTGTCAACCTTAATAGACTCATCGAAGAAATGGACAAAAGGCATCCCCCATCCCGTTTCAGGGTAAGCATTGACCTCCTTTTCTGCGCAAGTTGAGTCCCCAATCAAATAAATTACTGTTTGCTGCTCCTGCAGAAGTCCAAAGCTCATCAGAAGGCCTGCAAAAAGCGGAATAGCCCATTTCCAAATAACTCTGATCATTTCAATTTCACTGCCTTTTTATCTACTTCCTTACCGATGACCACCTCTGTTTTGCAATCGCTGTAGTCAGACTCTACCAGAGACACTTTGTCAGTCTTAGCCCCTAAAACCTGTACCAGACCTACGCCTGAGGTCTTCCCTTCGAAACCGAAAATGGAAATATTCCTGGTATTGTAAATGGTCAGAGGATACCCTTTTTCAGTCACCACAGTGACATCCTTAAAAGTAACACCGTCAGCATCTACCATTGAAATTCCATTTTTAGCTTCTATGTATACATTTTCGAGGTTGATGTTTTTGAGATTCATCTCAGGCAGTCCCTGAAAATATCCAGCAGTACCCGAGCCTACAGCAGTCACATTTTTGATGTAAATATCTTTGAAAGATGGAGTTTCCTCCGTGATAGGCACCAGCTCCTCGTCCACTACGGCCGCCTCCTGATCTTCCTCCAGTACCGGCGATTGCCCCCCATAAAAGAGGTTAAATCTGATGGGTTCCGTGGGAATGTTAATCATATCAATGTCCGATATGAAAATGTTCTCTACCACTCCACCACGTCCTCGGGTACTTTTAAACCTCAGACCAACATCAGTACCCATGAATGTACATTTGGACACATGGATATTTTTCACCCCTCCAGACATTTCGCTGCCCACTACAAACCCACCATGCCCATGGTAAACAATGTTGTTCTTAATGATCACATTTTCGGTGGGTATACCGCGTTTACGTCCGTCTTCATCTTTACCAGACTTAATACAAATAGCATCATCACCTACATCAAAGGTGTTGTTATAAATCAATACATTTTTACAGGATTCTAAATCCAGTCCATCACCATTTTGAGAGTACCAGGGATTACGCACATTCAAATTGCGCAAAATGACATTCTCGCACATCAGTGGATGGATGTTCCAGGCAGGAGAGTTTTGAAATGTTGGACCATCCAGCATCACATTTTTGGAAGTCTGTATACTGATCATTACCGGGCGTAGAAAATCCTTAAAAGCCTCAAAATCAGCTACTGAAGAAGTCTCTGGAACATTGAAAAATCCCGCTGTGGCATCCGCACCTACTTTATAACTGGCAGACGGGTACCAGTTTTTCCCATCATCACTCAGTACCCCACCACTCTTCACCAGTTGCTTCCAATGGCTATCCGTTACTTTGCTCTTCTTCACACCACGCCAGGCATCCCCATTACCGTCTATTGTGCCATTACCCGTAATAGAGACATTGACCAGATCCTTACCATTGATAGGGGACAAACAGCGATAAGTCTCCAACCCTTCAAAACTGACAGCCACCAGAGGATAATCATCCTTATCCCTGGTAAACAGGAGCAGCGCACCATCTTCCAGATGTAAATCCAGGTTACTCCGGAGGGTGATGGGGCCTGTAAGCCATATGCCTCGTGGAACATTGACATGACCACCGCCTTTAGCCACCACCGCATCTATTGCCTTAGCAAACGCTTCGGTGTTCTTGGTAAGGCCATCTCCAACACCACCAAAGTCCGAAACGCTAACAGAATAGTCTGGAATGACCGGTGGATTTACCTGTGGCATCTCAAATTCTACATTTTCATAAATGGAAGTTTGATTTTGTTGAGCCAATAGAATATTGGCAGATAAAAGTGCTAAAAGGAATAGTTTCTTTTTCATTGTGCAATCGATTGTACATTTCGAAGTTAATAAAATCCCTGTCTTATGGAAGGATTAGAAATGTAAATTCTTAAAAAAACATTGTATTCCGATAAGTGCCGAACACCGAAAACTCGCACCTCTAAAGCAGAACGCTTAGATGAAATTCCTTTGAGTCCTGATTTGATCCATCATAAAATATCTGTGTTCATGGGAACTCCAGATGATATATCTATTTGTTCAACCCGCACTCAATACCTCAATTTTTCGCCTGAATTTCTCTGGATAGATCGGAATGGCCCCACTTTCGGATACCACAAAGCCACCAACCATGTTGCCAATGCGCGCTGATTTTCTCGCATCACGGGTACGGAGATAGGCATTGAGAAAGGCCGCACAAAATGCATCCCCTGCACCCACACTATCCTTCACAAGCATCATTTTAGCACTTACCTTGTAATGTTCGCTACGGGTGCGGATCACACAACCTTGCCCTCCACCAGTGATAATCAGCAAATCGATGTTTGGATAATCCACAAGAAGCCGAACCGTGAAATCGTCCTGACTCATCTCCGCCTCATAGAGCAATGAGCTCAACACCCTCACCTCTTCATCATTCATCTTGGCTATCGTACAGTAGCCAAATGAAGACTCAATCACCTCTTTGGTATAGGCATCCCTGCGCAAATTCACATCATAAAATATGGTATTGAACGATCCTCTGGCCATGATGAAATCCATCGCTGCTTTGGATTCGGGGTTTCGCTGGGCGAGCGTACCGAAGTAAAACGCCCCATATTCACTCAGTTTGGCTGTATCTATACCGGACTGCTCGATGTAGTCATAGGCGACATCATTTCTGATGCGGTAGGTGGGCTGACCCTCCTCTAAAAACACCATCACCCGCCCGGTGAGGTGGCTATTTCGCTGCACAAAATCCTGACCCACGCCGAGTTTGATCATCTCCTCCACGGCCTGATCGCCAAGTTTATCTGTACCAACAGCTGTGACAATAGACGCCTCTCTGCCACACTGCACCATATGTGCTGCGAAATTGACCGGCGCTCCGCCAAAGTGTTTATATCCTTCAATGAAATCCCATAATACTTCTCCAAAGGCCAATACTTTCGTGTTTTCCATCTGCTGATTAAAGTTAATATTCGCCCTCCCGTGGGAGGGCGAAATGTTCTATTAAGGTGTTGTAACTTCAATATTTGTAAAGGTCACGTCGCTGTGATCTGCGAAGATGCCCCAGTTGGTACCAGGCGCCCGATAAATTCGCGAAGAAAGCGCCACTTCATCATTGATATACACGACCACCATTGAGTTTTCAATAACGATTCTCACCGAATAATCAACGCCTGGACTCATCGCAAAGGGCACATCATTGTCCGGAACCGTGCTGGTATCAAGGTTCGACCTGTTGGTCTTGTCAAAACTGAACCTATTCTCCTGAGGGACAAACCTAAGACTGAACAGGTCATTCCAACCATCGCAGGCACCCACCATAAATCCAAAATCACGAGCTGACGAGACATAATTAACCGTGGCACTGATCTCATAGCGCTCAGCCATCACAGGATCAAAAATGACATTAGCCATGTCATAATCTGCCGGGCTATAAAGCCTATAACTATGCAATCCTACCTGTGTATTGGTCACATCTCCCCACTGGCTATTTTTAACTATGGTATAGGCGGTGGTTTCCAGGTGGTTTTCCACTGTATGTGGTATGGTCACTGCCAAATCCCCATTGGCCTTCTGATATATCTTATGCACCACCAGATTACCACCCCAGCCTGGGGCTCCTCCATCTGTGTGTCCAATATTGACATGCGTCCAGCCCATCAGGTAGCGATCATAACCATCTGATACAGACTTTGCAGCATAAATTCCTTTTCCTTCAAACCGCTCAATTCCAGTGGGCTTGCTCCATGGTCCATTTGCCGACGAAGACTTGCGATAGTAGACATACTTGGTGTCGATATCCGAAAACAGCAAATAGTAAGTGCTGTTGATTTTAAACACCTCAGCGCATTCCATCATGAAATAATTGTCAGCTCCCCCGTCATAGAACACTCCGTCATACGTCCAATTCAGGAGATTTCCGGATGTATACTTAGCCAACACACCCTTCCAGGTTCCGTTTACATCCTTTCTGGCACTAATCAGCATTACGTATTCATTGTTTTGAGTATCCTCATATACGAAGGGATCTCTAAAATTATCCTGTTCATCAAAACCCAGCCCGCTAGGTGGGTATATGGTGCTAAAGTTCGCCTTCTTAGTAAATTGTTGATTTGGCCAGTTAGACGTAGCCAGCATCACTCCCTCCTTCTTACTCACACAGCTGGAAGGATAATTAGGATTGTGACCAGTGTAAAAAGCATAATACTTTCCACCTTTTTTGATGACACTCCCGGTTCCCACAGCGAAATCCTGATCACATCCCTGATCACTACTAGCCAGCAGTGCGTCAGTGCATGTTTCATCATACTCATAAAAATTAGTGGTCGTAAAGCCATACCAGGGATGACGTTCATTGGATGGATCATCCCAGATATCCTTCAGGTAATACACAAATATTTCGCCAGTACCTGGTTCGAAATAAGGCATTACATCTCCGATTCTGTATCCATCAGAGGTCATCGGAAAGATTTGATAATCTTCCTCTTCCGCCTGAGCAGTACAGTTTAATGAAGCTGATGTAACAGTCTCTGACTCACTCTCAGGTCCTCCGACTTTAGTTATATGAAGCTTATCACAGCCACTTACAACAGCCATCAGGGCCAAACTCATCATTTTAAGGGTTTTGTATCTCATTGGTTTATTGTTTGGTTACTCTTTTGCATACACCTGCTCAACCAATCAACTTACTCAAATAGGCTCCTTCACCTCGATCTTTCTGTACTCAAATCTTGCCTCAATTTCAGCCTCTGATGTCACCATTTGCACTTGCTGTAATGGCGATCTGGTAAAAAATAAATCAGTCATATTTACTTCTCCATCATTGGCAAATACCTCGATAGATGACCGATCCAGGAAAATCGATAAGTTCCTGATCCCGTCCAATGATGCCTTGTGCTGCCTGGAGAACATTGTGGCCAGCGATACATTGCCACACCTAGACCTATCCACGATAAGTTCGGTATGGGATACACTCAAAAACAATGAGTCTTTATCCTCAGAGCTAAAAACCAATTCAAACTTCCCTTCCATCGATTCGATTTGTAGATCCAGTCGGTACGCGTCATTTGTTCGCATTCCCTTTTCCAACTCCGTCAAATCTCCACTTGTGTTGAGCACACCAACTTGATCCAACTCCCTGATAGGCACCATGGTCAATACATGATCATTCTCTTTTCTCCTCAGGCTTACTTCTCGTGGGATCGTCATCATATTTCTTCTGTTCACAAGGCTTACCTTGTTGGCATATGCCCAATTACTCATCCAACCAATGAACAGTTTTCGACCATCAGAATCCGGAATATTGCTCCATAATACCCCGGCATAGTTATCCGCTCCATAATCAATCCATTTGACCTCCTTCTGATTAGTGGAAAATTCCCGACCATCAAACTCTCCAACAAAATATTGTGTACCAGAGCCCCCCTGATATCCACCAGGGTTGATGCTCACCAGCATCACCCACTTCCAGTTGCCTTGATCATCCTGAATCCTGAAGAGATCAGGACACTCCCAAACCCCACCATGAGCACCTTCGTCCTTCCCAAAATCGCTCTCGTGCGTCCAGTCCAACAAGTTTTTAGAGGAATAAATGCTCACGTGATCCTTTACAGCCAAGATCATCACCCACTTTTCAAACTCTTCCATCCAGGTCACTTTTGGATCACGAAAATCTTTAATCCCGGGGTTACTTAACACTGGATTTCCTGCATATTTTGTCCAGGTGCGGCCACTATCGAGACTATAGGCCACTGCCTGATTCTGAAAAGTAATCGATCCCTCGAACTCCTCTTGCTGGTTGCTATAGGTGAAAATGGAAACCATAGCAGGGTTTAACTCAGAGCCAAATCCCGTGGTATTATCATAATCCACTACTGCACTGCCTGAAAAAATGAACCCAAGCGAATCGGGATAAAGCGCAATAGGCAAGTGCTCCCAATGAATCATATCTTGGGACACGGCATGTCCCCAATGCATAGGCCCCCAAACATTGCTATCAGGAAAATGCTGATAGAAGAGGTGATATTCTCCCGCGTAGTAGACCATGCCATTGGGGTCATTCATCCAATTGGATGGTGGCGTAAAGTGATACACAGATTGATAGCGGTCTTCTGCCGTTTGCTCGGGGTTCATGGCTTTCTGTTTAAACTGACAGGACTCCATCAGACAAAACAGCACGATAAATGCGTTAAGATATTTCATAGGTATTGTGTTTTGATTCATGATACCATTCGCTTTTAGGCAAAAGGTTGAAATCGTTTATTTCAGTAGAATGACGTACTCATCACCGACGAATAATGATTCTGTCGGAATAGTGCCTCCCATCACTTATGTACTTCACCAGATAAAGACCCGGACTCAAAGTATCTGGTATCAGCACTTGATTGGTACCAGTCGATTGTGTAAAAACGACCCTACCACCCAAATCACAAATCGATGCATTTTGAATATTATTCTTACCAAATGTTATATACTGTCCTGCACTTACCGGGTTTGGGTAAACCATTGAATGACCACTGTCTACCTTAAGTGGGTCTTCCTGCACCTCTGGTCTCTGAACCTGATCAGGCGTCACCCCCCAGATAGAGGCAATATCCCAGGCTTCTAAGGACAATAACTCAGTTGGCCCAGTTTCACTAAAAAGGGACAATCCTGTACTTAAAACATTGGTGAATGCCAGTGAGCTTATGGAAGTCTGATAATCATTAGCAAACACTTCTACCGATGCCTGATCAATGAAAATATGTAAATCAAGCACACTATCCTTAGGGAAATGAATAGGTGCCACTGACTTGCGCTTATAGGCAAAACTAAACGGCGTGCCTGATCGATCAAGCTCCAATGTGGATGCCGCTGCATCATAAGTAATTTTAACACCTTTATTATCATCCGATTGGGCGAGGGTTACCCCAAAAACCTGATCTCTGTAACTGACTTTAAAGGATAGTTTCAGCTCATATACGTTCCACTCTGGTTGAAACACCGTGACCGGCACAACTCCATCCACCTGCTGATTTGTTATTGAATATTCGTTACTACGGAGTCCTTTCAGCTCCTCAATGGGCTGCTGAATCAGCTGAAACCCAAATTCATTTTTTACAAGACTCAATGCTCGTGGAATGGATTGATTTCCTTTCCATGGCCGAGTGGGCACATCCCGGGCATACGTCCAGTTGCCCATCCATGCCAGCCATACCTTGCGATCATCATCAAAGTCATAGTTTCTAAACGTCTTCCCGGCATAAAAATCATATCCCCAGTCAGCCCAGTTAGCATTTTCTGTTCTGGTATCATACAGCTCATCAGAAAATACAATGTGATCGATCAACACATGTCCCCATCCGCCTGTGGCCTCATCTACTATCTCAATATGCCCGGTCTTCCCGATAAATTCACTCACGGACACACCCCGCCATTGCATGATTTCAGTATTGCTGGAACTTGCTATCGACTGTACGACTTCTCCATCTACAACTAACCTGAAGCCCAATTCATTAGCTGAAGCGCCACCGCCTATTTGAAAATTGATAAACGGTCTACTAATTTCAAATTCTGGGGAAATGAGCTTCCCTGTAGACCCATCACCATTCAAAAAACTATTCACCAGACTGCTGCCTGTATATCCCATCACTTCCTGCTGATCAGTGAAGGTACCTGTAGCAGGATTACCTCCAAAAGATTCACCCTCCACAGTCCAGTCACCATATCCAGCTTCAAAATCCTCAAACACCTCTCCGCCAACATGACTACCAGTGAAGAAATTCTCCTCCGGGTCGATACTAAAAGTGGTGCCATCAAAATCTCCTACCCAAAACTGCATTCGGTTGGGCCCCATACCACATGTCATCACCCATTTAATGTTTTGGGGATCACCATTGAGTGGTAGCTCAAACAGATCTGGCACTTCCCATATTTCCTTACGAGCGCCATACCCTTCAAAAGTACTTTCGTAATCCCATGATTTGAGATCATCAGAAGTGTAGATCCGGATACCCCGATCTACAGGTTTCGTGATGACCATAATCCATTTATTTGTTTGCTCATGCCAAAACACTTGTGGATCCCTGAAATCTGGCTCATTACTTTCAATGACTGGATTGCCATCATAGTACTCAAATGATCCATGGTTGAGACTGGTAGAAATAGCCTGATGCTGGTAACCTGTGGCATCTTCGTGCAAGGTGTAAACAGCGATCATAGCAGTATCTTCCGCTGAATTGAATCCAGCAGTGTTCTCTATATCCATCACTACAGACCCAGACCAGTTTCCGAAACCAGAAGGTGTACCATGAAGTGCATTACTATTGATTTCTTCCCAATGAACCATGTCTTCAGAACGGAGGTGCCCCCACCAAAACAGGTGGTACTTGCCTCCAAATTTCATAGGCCCATTTGGGTCACCCATGAAACCATTGCGAGGAGATGCGTGATACTGAGGCCGATACATTTCCGTATACATATCCTGCGCACAGAGCTTGCCTACCACACTCATCAACATCAACAAACGTATAAATATCCTTGTCATAATTGGGATTTAAATGAAACAAGTGGCCGTGCCAGGCGGCACGGCCACTCTCAAAAATGTTTATTCTTCCAGGGCCTTATCAGCCAGATACAGCAAGCTGTTTTTTGTGAGAGAAGGAATATTATCATTGTTGCTAACATCACCTACATACCAGTCGTATGTACCGCCCAAAATGGCAATCACGGTTCCCTTATTACCACTTGCAGTCCATTCCACCATTTGAGGCTCATTTTGACCACAATTTTCTACCAAAATGGATGCTCCTGTCATTTCTTCAAAGGCCGCGCGACGATCATCCAATGGATCAGTATCACCATTTGGCGCCCAAGGCCCAAAGTTGAGGTTGTATTGGTTAGATCTGTTTTTCTTCTGAGTGCCCGACTCCAGGGTGATAAAAAATGGCGCAGCGCATCCTTCATCAGTGCTCGTCACAATGCCGTTAAACAAAGGGCTAGAGGTTTCTCCTGCCCATCTTACTCCCCAGGCTCCGTCAGTAGCGCCTTCATCCACTGCCAACCCTCCAAAGGAATTGTTGGGAGCAAGGTCAGCGGAAGCCACTGCACCAATTTCGTCTACCATTGCTCCAGCGAAGTTGCCCAAAAACAGGTTACCCCCTGCTTCGTAATAGGCCTTGATAGCAGCTACAAAATCGGCGGACAAAGTCTCACAAGGCGTATCAAACCCAATCCCTGATTCCATCAGCAGGCAGTGATTTGAATTGTTTGGAAACTGAGCGACTTCACCGCCCCACCAGCCTCCGTCAAACTGAATCCATACGGCATGATACCCACTAAGGTCGGCACCACCTGCCACATCTTCAATGGAGTGATAGGCCACCTCGGTAGTGGAAGAAGGCATACTCTCTGCAAACCACGTAGCTGCCTCCTGATCATCATTGAGATCAAAGTCAGAGCCATCCAGGGCATCCCAGGAAGCTGCAGTATTCTCTGCCGCCACACCTACGAAAGCAATCTTCCTCAAATCCGCCTGTGAAATAGAAACCGTATACGCTACGGAAATGCTACCGGACTTGTCAGTGACAGTATAAACCACAGGTTCAGTAAAATCAACCGCCGTGCCAGACTCGGGACTTACACTCGCCCCCTCAGACACGGATACTACCGGAGTGACCGCTGTAATATCTGCTGCCGCCGGCAACTCCAGCGTAACCGTTTTATCTGCTTCATCAATAGATCCACTAATATCGTCTACCACGAAACTGATCATAAATGCATCACCAGGGGTGACTTCCTCATCCTTACATGAGATTACCATCATAGTAGCTGCTGCCAAGAGCAAAGCCACCAAAAACTTCATATTTGTCTTCATCATCTTCATTTGTTCGTTAATTGGTTTGGTTATTTATCAGTTATATCCTTTGTTCTGTAGGTACCTGCCATTGCTCAGATTGATCTGCTGCTGCGGAATGGGCAAATACTCGTGTTTTCCTGCTTCAAACTGCGCGGATTGCAGGTATTCTCTTTTTGATTTTTCGGCACTGAAATACTCGTTGATTTCCTGAGCGGCTACTCCCCACCTTACCAAATCAAAGAATCGGTGTCCCTCCATGGCTAGTTCAAGGCGCCTCTCCCATCTGAGCGCCTGGCGAGCGAATGTCTGTGTCCAGGCAGAGCCATCATAAAGAGCCACATTGTAATTGGAAAGAGGTGCACCATTAGCATATTGGAGCAATTCGGTGCTATTAATGGCCCGTTGCCTGATTTGATTAATAATCGGCAATGCTTCCCCTTGTCTACCGAGTTCTATCAATGCTTCTGCTTTCCACAAGAGCACATCGGCGAACCTGATCAGAATGGTATTTTTAGAGCTAGACATAAATGGAGGAATCCGCTCAAAGCATTCACAATTGGGTGACACGTTTTCCTTTAGCGAGGAATAAGGACCATAAATGCCCGGCTGACGTGCCCACTCATCTTCAGTATAAATAATGGAAGTCTCATACTTCCAGGGCTTCTCAGGTTGTGCCACCGTGTGGTCTAACCTCGGATCAACAGTTTCTGAAGACAAATCCAAATCGTTCTCATTAAAAGCGTCAAACATCGGGAGTCCGGATTCATCTGTTTTGAAGCTATTAACCAAATTTTGACTCGGTATATGAAACCAGCAACAACCCAATTCGGTGCTCATAGGATTATTGAGCATAGATGAAAAATCAATATTCCCGGTGGTTGTGCCATCATCATGAGACCGCTGGATGGCCCAGACGGATTCGGTACCATTTTCAAATTCCCAGAGGAAAGGATTGGCAAAATCTGACTCCAGACTATATTGACCTGATCCGATTACCTCGTCCACCAGTGTGACCACTTCTTCCAGTTTTTCGGCATTGACGGCAACTACCTGATGGTCTTCATTTTGCTCATAGGCCTGATACAGGAGTACTTTAGCCAGATAAGCCTTGGCAGTGAATTTGTTGGGCCTGCCAGCATCTGTCTGACTTTCTGGCAAGCCACTAGCCGCTGCCCTAAACTCTGCAGCCACCAAATCCCATAGCTCCTGATCGGTATAAACGGTATTGGAAATGGCCTCAATCTCTTCTACCGATGCCTGCTCATCTATCCATGGGATGTGCTTGAAAAGTATCTTGAGATCAAAATAGTAATGTCCCCGCAAAAACCTCATCTCAGCGATTCGCTGACTTTTCTTAGGATACGCAGTTTCATCCACATCCTGCAACCTTCTGAGGGCATTGTTTACTCTGGAAATAGCCGTGTATTGCCTTTCCCACTTTTTATTATCCAAGTCACCTAACACCGATGGCGCATATGCACTCATATCCGGCTGGATGGTGGAAAAAACCTCCATGGCATGATAGATAGAAATATCAGCCGGTCCATCACCACCTTTGTAGGCATCTCCTGATCGAAGATCTCCCCATGGCCACAGCATATTGGGCACGGTATAATGATCGTTGCCCAGCATAGCGTATGCCGCGATCACCAGTCCATCGATATTTTCCGGTGAATTGAGGGCTTCATCCCCTATCACTCCCTGGGGGCTTACTTCGAGAAAATCACTACATGAGATGCCAGTAATGGCAACCAGTAGTATGAGAAGGTATCTTTGTATCAATTTCATCTCTTATTTGATTAAGGTGTTTTTGTTAAAATCCTAGACTTAAACCAGCGGTATAAATGGTCGGAATTGGAAATGCATAATTTGGGTTTTCTGGATCCGGTGCCGTAAAGCCTTTGCTCTTGAGGGTGAGCAGGTTTTGACCCTGCACAAATACTCTCGCCTTTCTCATTCCAAGCCGATCTAGTGTCGATTGTGGCAAACTGTAGCCTATCTGTAGGTTTCGAAGTTTCAGGTAGGAGGCGTTTTCTATGAAATAGGTGGACACTCTACCTTCGTTATTATTGTCGACTATGGTAAGTCTGGGAATGTCAGAGTCCTGATTGGTAGGAGACCAAGCATCCAGTGTGCGCTCTCCCCAGTTGGTACCGGGCCACAAGGAGGCAAAATCCGTATAGGTCTTATAGCTATTGTAATACTCTATTCCGGTGACACCTTGCGCAAATACGGTGAATGAAAAGTTGCCGTACGTCGCATTGATATTGAGCCCATAGGATAAAGCAGGATCAGCTACCCCAATGAACGTTTGATCCTCATTGTTAATCACATTGTCTCCATTTAGGTCTTTGTATCGGATCCGGCCCAACCCTTTTCCAGGCTGACTGGCATGACTGTCCACCTCTCCCTGAGTCTGAAACAGCCCATCGGCTACATATCCATAGATAGAATTGACAGAGCGTCCTACCAGCGTCTCACCCAAAAGCTCTATTTTGGCATCGTTTGGTACTGCCCCGCTCAACGGGGTACGAATAAACAAGCTCTCGGGCATGCTCACCACCTCATTGGTCAGTGAAGCCACATTACCAGACACATCAAAAGCCAGCTTTCCTATATGATCTTCATAAGTAAGGATAGCTTCTAAACCTTGATTTCTGATGGTGCCGCCATTTACAAACTGTCCGCTTGCTTCACCCACAGCTGACAAAAGGGTGCGGAAATAAAGAATATCGCTCGTCTCTTTGATGAAATAATCCACCGATCCTGAGAACTTTCGCAAGACATAATCCATTCCAAAATCCCACTGTGTGGTCGTCTCCCACTTAAGGTTGTCATTGGCTTGCTGATTGGTGATATAACCAGAAGGAAGCTCTCCCATGTCAGCTCCGGCTATGTCATAGGCCGTGCCCAGCGCCGGTCGGTAGCTTGGAGGATTTGGATTATCCCAAATAGCATCTTCTTTTCCGTAGACAGGTCTGTAAATATTATACACCGCCAATGGATCGATCTCCTGGTTACCATTTTGCCCCCAACTAGCCCGTAGTTTTATATCTACAGGAGTGGCTATTAAACTTTTGAAAAACTCCTCGTTACTGAGTCTCCACCCAACAGATGCTGCGGGAAAATTCCCATACCGGTTATTAGCTCCAAACCGTGATGATCCATCTCGTCTGATCGTGAATGATGCGAGGTATTTATCCTGAAGGCTGTAATCAAACTTACCAAAGAAAGACATCAGGGCCCACCGGTTTCCACCTCCACTATTCAATTGATTCTCTGCACCAGCGCCCAGATAAGCGTAGTTTGGATCTTCACTTATATAGCCTTCCCTTGAGGCGTTGAACCATTCCTGAGCGTATTTGATCTGTTCTGTTCCAGCCAGAAACTTCAACGATTGATTCTGTAGGTTTAGGTCATATGTAGCTGTGTTGGTCCAGATCCAGTTGCCACCGACACTGGTGTTATTGGCCACCATATTGTCCGGCTCAGACAAGAATCCGGAAACGTATCTTTTCCTAATTGATCGATTATAAAACAAGCTATAGTCAACCCCAAAGTTCGTTTTGAACTGTAAGTTTTTTACTGGATTGATCGCTACATAGGCATTGCCAAAGGGCCTCACAAACTTGTAGCGGTTTTGCTTATTGTCTTCGATTAGCCGGACAGGATTTTGACGGTCTGTCATTCCAGACACGGGGCCTCCCCAACCTCCTGCTTCGGTATGTACTGGCACAATCGGGTGCTGTACAAGTGAGGTAAATAATATCTCCCCGGCATTGATCTGAGTTTCTTCCTGATAGGTGACCTGGAAATTTTCCCCAACAGTGATCAGATCATTCAGGAAACTGAAACTCGAATTGAATCGAGTATTTATCCGTTCGAAATTTGATTCCTTTATGGTCCCGTCGTTATCGAAATACCCCACGGAAAACATCATGCTTCCATTCTCTGATCCTTTGGAAATCCTGAGGTTATAAGATTGAATCACTGATGGTTGAGAAACCTCATCAAACCAGTCCGTATCGGCCGGGCGCATGGTCTGTTTGGCATCCAGGTACTCATTGTAGGTAATACCCCCAAGTGCTGGATTGTTGAGGTCTCCATTCCAGGAGTAGTTATAGATGGGGCTCGTAGGCTTAAGACCCGCGTTGACAGAGGCCTGCCAAAAGACCTTGCCTCGCTGATAGGTATTGAGTGGGTTCAGCTTAGTGGTGTACTGCTGTAGTGACCATGAAGCATCGAAATCGATCTGAGCTTCCTTGCTTTTCCCTCTTTTGGTGGTAATGATGATCACGCCATTAGCCGCCCGAGCCCCATAGATACTTGCTGAAGCGGCATCCTTAAGCACCTGAATAGATGCGATATCAGCTGGATTAATTTCGTGCATTCCAGCTTTGGAGGGCACTCCGTCTATGATATATAAGGGATCATTGTTGTTGAGTGTGCCATTCCCCCTAATTCTAACAGTAGCTCCTGAACCAGGCGAACCATCAGACGTAATAGAGACGCCTGGCACTCGCCCTTGTATATTTTTCATGATATTTCCCGGTGGGAGGTCCTTCACTTCCTCGAGATCAACCACTGCCACGGATCCGGTCAGATCCTTCCTCCTTTCACTGGTATAGCCCACGACCACCACTTCCTCCAGGGCTGTCACATCAAACCCAAGCGTCAGATTAATGACGGAGCGATCGCCTACCTTCACCTCCTTTGGCTCATAGCCAATAAATGAAACCACTAATATATCGGCTTCAGAGGCCTCCAATTGAAAGGTACCATTGACATCCGTAATCGTTCCGCTGGAGGTTCCTTTTATCTGCACTGATGCCCCAGGCAAACCCTCTCCGGTTTCCTCATCGGTGATGGTACCCGATATTATCTTCTGTTGGGCACTAGCCAGCATACCCGTCAGTAATAATAAAAATGTCAAAATCTTCTTCATCATTTAGTTGTTAAGGTTTAATGAATGTTGTGCAGATGACACAGCTACTGTTTCGTCTCCTGCTTCTATTTCTTCAAGTGATTTCCCTTTGGTTTCAGGCATGGCCTTCCAAACAAATAATAATTGGAGTATCATCATTGAAGTGAAAATCAAGAAGGTATTAGATGGTCCTATGTGTTTGGTGATGTATGGGAAGATCAGTGCCACTGCTGCTGCAAGTATCCAATGGGTAAAGCTGCCTAAAGCCTGACCTGCAGCACGCACCTTATTGGGGAATATCTCTGAAATGAATACCCAGATAACCGCCCCTTGAGAAAAAGCAAAAAAGGCGATATAAATAAAGAAATAGATAGAAATACTCCCGAAATCTCTGATGTAGAACGACCAGGATATTAACCCCAATGTGATAATAAGGCCGAAAGATCCTACGAGCATGAGAAAACGCCTCCCAAACCGATCAATAAATGCCAGAGCCAGTAACGTAAAGCAGAAGTTAACCACCCCAATCCCGATCGTGGAAATCAACGAGCCAGACTTGCCCATTTCGGCCATCTCAAATATTCGAGGAGCGTAGTAAATGATGGCATTGATGCCTGACAGCTGATTGAAAAACGCAAAACACACGACCAGAAATATTTGGGTCTTATACTTGGTGTTCCATAGCGATTGTCTTTCCTCTTTACCTATGGATGAATTTAATATGGAATTGATCTCAGCCTCTACCAGATTGTGGTCGCGAATGGATAGTAATATATCTCGTGCCTCATCCACTTTGCCTTGCTTCACGATTAGCCAACGTGGACTTTTCGGAACAAAAAGCACCGCAAACAGGAAGATCAGTGCCGGAATCGCTTCTACCCCAAGCATCCATCGCCAGGCCATTTCACCCATATCTGCCAACCCGTAGTTAGATAGATAGGCGATCAGTATGCCAAAAACGATATTGAACTGAAAGAGCGCCACCAACTTCCCCCTGGATCTGGCGGGAGCGATCTCTGAGATATACAGGGGAGCCGTCACCGAGCTCACGCCCACACCTATCCCACCCATAAATCTAAAAAACAAAAAGAGGTTCCAATCAGTCGCTAATGCCGAGCCTACCGCCGAAATCCAGTACAGCACGGCAATCCAAAACAATGAATACTTACGACCTAGCCGCTCTGAGGGTATACCACCGAACAACGCACCTATCACAGTACCTATTAATGCTATAGAGACTGTAAAGCCATGCTGAATAGCAGTAAGCCCCCATATGCGCTGAACTTCCTGCTCAGCTCCCGATATTACGGCTGTATCAAACCCAAAGAGAAATCCGCCCAGAGCAACTACTATAGCATAGGTAAGGATACGCACATCGTTCTTCTCAAAAACTTTCATGCTAGCAAGTTATGAGATGAGTATCCTGCCGGTTGTCAGAAATGTTTCAACAAATTACAAATTCGTTAACTCAAATAGATTTCTTTGATAAAAGCTCATTAAAGTGGCTTTTAAGGTGATTTAAATTACACAAATCACAATTTGACAATTTAGTTTTTGTATCAAATTTTAGAATTTGTATCAAAAACCGCCTCAATCAAGAACGAACTTTGTCATGAATGGGCTTAGCCACCAACAAGGGGCTAATAGATTCTGTAGAAAAGCGAGTGTATTTTTAAGAGTTTGCCCGATTTTGACGGTATTCGCTCGGCGAGATATCAAACTTTGATTTGAAAGTAGACGAAAAATAAGATGGAGATGAAAAGCCTACCTCATAGCAAATTTCACCAATACTTTTATCTGTAGTACTTAAGAGGTATTTGGCCTTTTTCAAACGCACAGTAGTGATATAATCATTCACACTGTAGCCCAGCATAGCTTTCACTTTTCTGTACAGTTGAATCCGAGAAAGCCCCAGAGATTCGCAAATCACATTTACATCGAGTGATTGATCGGCAATGTTTTGCTCAACCACCGCAGTAAAGTCATTGACAAACTTCTTGTTGAGCTTACCCTCACTCCGCTGAGACTGATCAGAGGGTATTTCGTGGAGGTAATGCTCACGCAATTTCGCCCTATTGGCCAATGTGGTTTTGATTCGCTCTGACAAAAACCTGAAACTAAATGGTTTGGTGATGTAATCATCGGCACCCTCTCTTACACCCTCTACCCGCTCCTCCTCAGAGCTACTGGCCGTCATGATGATAAAGGGGATATGAGCTGTACGAACATCGGATTTCATCTTAGCCAGTATATCACGACCTCCCAGCTTGGGCAGCATCAAATCACTCAGAATCAAATCAGGAATCTGCTCTTTGGCAAGGGTCACACCAGCCTCCCCATCTTTGGCCCATAGCACCTTGTAGGATTCAGCCAGTTTTCGCTTTAAAAAAGCAGCCAGCTCTTGATTGTCCTCAATAATCAAAACGGTAAACTCATGATCAGCCATAGATGCCTCCACCCCTTCTTCATAACCAAAACCATCTTCAATCTCATGGTCATTGACCAACTGATCCCCATCACTACTCAACTGCTCTTCACTGAAGTGTGAATCTCCCATTTTCAACCTTACTTCGAAAGTAGTCCCAACATCCTTCTGACTCGAAATCTCAATAGTACCATCATGCATCGCTATCAATTCTCTCGAAAGTGCAAGCCCTAATCCGGTTCCGTCGGCTCTTGAGTCATCTCCCTGATAGTACCGATCAAATGCCCTGGCCCGCTGATCCTTACTCATACCCATTCCGGTATCGGTAAGCTGTATGACCACTTCATTTTTTTCAGGCACTGGCAACAATATCACTTTTATGGTGCCTCCCGGAGGTGTAAACTTGAAAGCGTTTGACAGGAGATTGAAAAACACTTTATCGATCATGGTTTTATCTACCCAGAGATCAATCCGATCTTCCCGACTGTCAAATATCAAGGTATAACGACCCTTCTTAGCCAGGTTTCTGAAGGAATCAGTAATCTCCTTTAGAAACCCCACCAACTCCGTCTTTGATGCCCGGACTTTCATCCGTCCATTTTCGATCTTTTGAAAGTCCATCAGCTGATTGACTAGCCCGGTCAAACGCCTGACATTTCTTTGGGCAAGCTCCAGATCCTTTTTCATAAAACCCGTGAGGGTGTTGCTGCTGTGGAGTTCATCCAAAGGTCCCTGAATCAGAGTGAGGGGTGTTTTCAATTCGTGAGAGATGTTGGCGAAAAACTGTATTTTGCTTTGATTGGCTTTGTTCACCTGCTGGGACATCTCCATCACCTCCGCTTTTTGTCTGGACACCTCCTCGTTTCTTTTCTTTAAGCTCTTGTTAATCTCTCTTCTTTCTCTTAGGAGCTTCAGGGTAAAGGCAAAAGACAAGGCACTGATCACAAATAACACTGCAATGACATACAAAATGTATTGCTGATTCTTATAGACCACCCTTTGCTGGTCAATTCTCTCCGCCAGTCGATTAATATCAGACTCATGCGCCAGTATTTTATTGGTCTGCATACGCATGACATGCACATTGGAACTATCTATAACAGTAGTGACCAACTCGTTATCTTTATCATACGGCCTACCATGTAAAATATCGGAAGCGATCTGAATGGCCACATCTCCACCGGTAGGGTACAGTAGTGAGGCCTTCAATATGCCTGATGTCACATAATCAATCCCCCCGCCAGGCCCTGAGAGCGCATCCACTCCGATTATCTCCAGTGATCCACCGGGAGATAACTCCCGATAGCTCTCATAAGCAGCATAAGCCATGATATCATTATGGGCAAAAGCCAGATCAAATGAATTACCCCCTTTCATAAGTTCAACAAAGCGCTTTCGGGCAGTCTCCTCTCCACCCCACTCACCTTCTATTTCTGTCACCTCTATTTGAGGAAAGGTTTTTATCTGGTCACGAAACCCATTGTGTCTCTCTATAAAGGGCGTGGAACCCTTCAATCCCTTGATTTCCAATACTTTTCCTTGCCCATCCAATAGGCTGGCAATGTAGGTCGCTGCTATTTTACCAATCTTATAATTATTAGCTCCTACATAAGCAGTATAAAAATTTGAATTGGTCTTTCGATCGATCAATATAACAGGGATTCCGCTCCTGTACGCCTGGTCAACGCTGCGGGTCACGGGCTCTGCTTCATTGGGAGAGATAATGAGCAAATCCACACCCATTTCCACAAGTTCATTAATGTGCTTGTTTTGAGCATCATTGTCTCCCTGAGCATCCTTGATCACCAATTGCATGTCTCCATGAAACGAAAGCTCTCTTTGCATTTCAGATTGCATAGTCTTTCTCCAACTATCAAACGAGGTACATTGGGAAAAGCCAACGAGATATTTTTTATCCGTGATCTGTGGCTTGCATGCCCACAAAAGCGCTGAAAGCAAAAAGACTATCGTCTGAAAAGAATACTTCAAGTATTTGAATAGTTAAGGCGTCACAAAGATGCTATTTATGGGGCATCCCATTTTGAAAAAACATTAAAAATATCATTTTTTCAGAATCATCAAACAGGATCACCCAATATACCACTTTAGTGAATTCACATAGATATCGGTGAACACCGAGTCAAATGCCTATCCTCAACCCGCACTCAATATCTCAATTTTTCGCCTGAATTTCTCCGGATAGATCGGAATAGCACCGCTTTCGGATACCACAAAGCCACCAACCATGTTGCCAATGCGCGCTGATTTTCTCGCATCACGGGTACGGAGGTAGGTATTGAGAAAGGCCGCACAAAATGCATCTCCTGCACCCACACTATCCTTCACAAGCATCATTTTAGCACTTACCTTGTAGTGCTCGCTACGGGTGCGGATCACACAACCCTGCCCCCCACCAGTGATAATCAGCAAATCGATGTTTGGATAATCCGCAAGAAGCCGAACCGTGAAATCGTCCTGACTCATCTCCGCCTCATAGAGCAATGAGCTCAACACCCTCACCTCTTCATCATTCATCTTGGCTATCGTACAGTAGCCAAATGAAGACTCAATCACCTCTTTGGTATAGGCATCCCTGCGCAAATTCACATCATAAAATATAGTGTTGAACGATCCTCTGGCCATGATGAAATCCATCGCTGCTTTGGATACGGGGTGTCGCTGGGCGAGCGTACCGAAGTAAAACGCCCCATATTCGTTCAGTTTGGCTGTATCTATACCGGACTGCTCGATGTAGTCATAGGCGACATCATTTCTGATGCGGTAGGTGGGCTGACCCTCCTCTAAAAACACCATCACCCGCCCAGTGAGGTGGCTATTTCGCTGCACAAAATCCTGACCCACGCCGAGTTTGATCATCTCCTCCACGGCCTGATCACCAAGTTTATCTGTACCAACAGCCGTGACAATAGACGCCTCTCGACCACACTGCACCATGTGTGCTGCGAAATTGACCGGCGCTCCGCCAAAATGTTTATATCCTTCTATGAAATCCCATAATACTTCCCCAAAGGCCAATACTTTCGTGTTTTCCATTTGCTTATAAATTTTAGAGTTCTACCAGATCAGATTTTAAAGAAGACATTTTCACGTCCAATCCTTCCGTAAATGAAATGGACGTATATACCTCATTGGGAAACATCAGATCTGTCATCACCACCAGTCCGTCATTTACAAAGACCTCTATGGAAGATTTATCCATAAAAATCTGAAGCTTTTCTATCTCTACATCCGGCAAAGGTGCTTTATGAACAGACGCAAATAAATCATTAAAATCAGAGAGGCCCGATGATGTTCTATCAATGAGCAATTCATCTTTAGACAGAGAAATAGTGAGCTTTTCAGCAATGTTATTTTCGAAGATCAACTCCAATCCCGACTCAGGAATATTGGACAGTTCCAACTTGTAGGCCGCAGATTCGAGCTGACCACCCGAATCAATAGAACTTGATGTCTCAAAGTGCTCGCCGAGTTCTTCTACTGGCACCGACTGCAAAACGGGCTGATCATTGATCGTGAGCAGCTTCAGTTCTCGTGGTAGGGTCATAGCGCTTCTCCAGTTATCGGTAGGCACCGCTACAGCGTACTGCCAGTTACTCATCCACCCCAAAAACAACCTACGCCCATCTGACTCAGGCACATCAGACCAGGTAACTCCGGCGTAGTTGTCCGCTCCATAATCTACCCATCGGATAGTAGAATCACCAGGTGTAAATACAGATCCATCAAAATCGCCCACAAAATACTGGGTAGCCGAACCTCCCTGTGGCCCTCCCGGATTGATGCTCACCAGCATCACCCATTTTTCAGTTTCGTTTTCGTCCGTCAAAGGAAAAAGGTCTGGGCACTCCCATACGCCTCCATGGGCCCCAATAGACTGACCAAATTCACTTTCCAACTTCCATTCTTTTAGGTCTGGAGAAGAATAAATATTCACATGATCTTTCACTGCCAAGATCATCGTCCATTGCTGGAACTCTTCATTCCATGATACTTTTGGGTCTCTGAAATCTATGATCCCCGGATTCTCCAAAACAGGGTTTTGTTGATATTTGGTCCAACTTCTTCCCCTATCCAGGCTATATGCGATTCCCTGGGTTTGAAAATCAATTCTTCGGGCATCGGCTCCAACCGGATCATGATAGGTATAGATAGCTACCATTGGTGGGTTGTCCCTGGTTCCAAAACCTGAGGTGTTTTGCCAATCGATGACCGCACTACCGCTAAAAATATAACCCAGAGAGTCTGGATATAATGCAATAGGCAGATGCTCCCAGTTGATCATATCCTCAGAGACGGCATGCCCCCAATGCATAGGCCCCCAAACATTGCTGTCGGGAAAATGCTGATAAAAGAGGTGATACTCTCCTTCAAAATAGACCATTCCATTTGGATCATTCATCCATTGAGCAGGTGGTGTGAAATGATAAGCCGGTCGGTATTCCTCTCCTCCGCTTAGTTTGATCGGCTCCTTCTGCTGAACAGTAGAAGCACAACCGTAAAAAATGATCGCAAATAGAATGGTGCTATATTTCATGTGTATAAGTTTATTTTAATGGGTCACATGAAATTCGCATAGACTTTATTCAACCCGCGGGTTGCCGCCGCCTGATGTCTAAAGTCTATGCTCCTTTCAAATAGTTTATCGTTTAATTATTCTAAAAACATGCTTTTGACTGTCCGTAGTTACCATCACCAGATACATTCCCGGATTCAGTGCCCGAACATCCAGTGTTGAGCCCGTCAGCGTTTGATTTCTGACTTCTCTACCATCCATAGACAGAATGCTCAACTCATATACCGACTCCTTAGGTAAATCCAAATGCAACTCATCAGTCACAGGGTTTGGATATACCCTCAAGACAATCGTTTCCTCCACCTTTTCGAGCTCTTCGGTAATTCGCGCTGTTGCGTTTCCTACAGTAGGGATGATCAGGTTATCGAGGTTGATATGCCCCCATCCACCGGTAGCATTGTCTACCAACTTCAGATAGCACTCGGTGCCCACAAATGCGGAAGCATCAAATTGCTTCTGTATGTAATCCTCACTGTCGTTGTTGTCACCAGTGGCTTTCATCAGTACGGCACCATCTGACTTACGAACAAGTGCCAGATAGACGGTGTTAAAATCAAATCCTCCACCGATCAAAAAAGTAATGATTCCATTCCCACCCAGTGTAAAATCGGCGGTTTGAAGGGTGCCTGTATCGGCATCACTTCCAGACTGCACGGACCACAAGTGATAAGTACCCTGTGGATTGAATGGGCCTCCCCATCCCCAGTTCACTGCATTGGTAGCATCGGCTGAGACGAATGCATTTCCTGTGGAGGTCCAGCCAGAAAGGTTGCCCGACTCAAAGTCATAAACCAGATATTGCTGCGCCTCTACAGTGACACTTGTCTGATCAGAGAAAGCTCCTTCGTTGGTGGTGACCGTGATCGTAGCACTCCCCGAAGCTATTGCTGTAACCGTACCATTTGCGTCTACTGTGGCCACATTGGTATTGGACGAACTCCAACTTACTCCCTGATTGGAAGCTCCTACTGGCAGTACGGTAGCTGTAAAAGTGGTACTGTGGCCCTCTGTCAAAATCACAGAAGCCTGGTCAAGATCGACCCCAGTCACAGACACGCTGGCTACCGGAATCCTTACATTGTCCAGGTTAATATGCCCCCATCCGCCGGTGGAATTGTCCACTAGTTTGAGGTAACATTCTGTACCCACATAGTCTACAGCATTAAACTGCCTTGTGGCATAGGCTTCACTGTCATTATTATCTCCGGTGACTTTCATCAGTACAGCACCGTCAGATTTGCGAACTAGCGCCAGATAGAGGGTATTGAGGTCAAATCCTCCACCGATCATAAAGGTGATCACGCCATTTCCATCCAATATAAAATCCTGAGACTGCATGGTACCAGTATCTGCATCACCACCTGACTTGACAGACCACAAATGATAGCTGCCCTGCTGATTGAAAGGGCCACCCCATCCCCAATTGACATCAGTGGTTACATCAGCTGAGACAAAAGCGCTACCAGTAGTCGTCCATCCGCTGAGGTTTCCAGACTCAAAATCATAAACCAGGTAATCCTGGGCCACCACAGTTGCCGTAGCCTGTGCGGTAAACCCACCATCTATAGTAGTCGCTGTTATTGTGGCCGTTCCGGCTGACACTCCGGTAACTACTCCATCATTGACGGTGGCCACATTGATATTTGATGAACTCCAGCATATGTCTTTGTTGGTAGAATTCGCAGGTGTCACTGTTGCTACCAGACTCTTTGAGGCCCCGGCGGTGAGTGTAAGCGAGCTGGCATTTAATGACACTCCTGTAGCTGGCACATTATTATTGCCAATAGGCACCACCAGGTTATCCAAGTTGATGTGTCCCCATCCACCTGTAGAATTATCCACAAGTCTGACATAACACTCTACCCCAATGTAAGCCGAAGCATCGAATTGTTTGGAGACATAATTCTCACTGTCGTTATCATCTCCGGTCGCTTTCATCAACTCCACTCCATCAGACTTCCTGACCAGGGCGAGGTAGACAGTATTGATATCAAAACCACCCCCTATCATGAAAGCGATAATACCGTCTCCACCAATCACAAAATCCTGAGACCTCAACGACCCGGTCTCTGTATCGCTCCCAGAGCTGACTCCCCAAAGATGATAGCTACCTTGTGGTGTAAATGGGCCTCCCCAGCCCCAGTTTGCTGCCGTGGTAACGTCCGCATTGACAAATGCTGTACCAGATATGGTCCACCCAGTAAGGTCACCACTTTCAAAGTCATAGATTAGAAACTCCTGATTAGACACCGTCACGGTGGCCTGCTCTGTGAATCCGCCATCGGCAGTAGTCACCGTCACTACCGCCTGACCAGTGGCCACAGCAGTGACCAAACCTGCACTGCTCACAGTAGCTACCCCCGTGTTGCTTGAAGACCATGTCACCGATTGATTGGCTGCATTGGAAGGACTTACCGTAGCCTCCAAAGCGAAGGTTGCCTGTGGTGCCAAAGTCAAAGCGGTTTGATTAAGCGAAACGCCCGTAGCAGCTATCGGTGTTCCGGACTGAATAGGAATCCGTACATCATCAAGGTTCAAATGCCCAAATCCTCCGGTAGAATTGTCCACCGCTTTGAGGTAGCAGACTGTACCCAGTGCGGCAGATCCATCAATGATCACTTTGGAATAGGTCTCATGGTTATTGGCTGTCACTTTCGCAAGTAGCGCATCATCAGAGGCACGATAAAGACCCACAAAAAGGTTGTTGATGTCATTTCCTCCTCCTATCAAAAGTTCGATTTGGCCATGGGATCCCAATGTGAAATTGCTTGTAGTAAGAGATCCTACCTGTCCATCTCCTCCATCTTTAAAACCATGCAAGTGATAGGTACCCTGATGCTGGAATAGGCCTCCCCACCAGGCAATGTCACTCGTGACATCTGCAGTGGCGAAAGCTGCACCTGATACAGTCCAGCCTGAAAGATTACCACTCTCAAAATCATACACCAGATAAGTTGGTGCATCTGAAACAGTCACTTCGCATGTAGCACTGTGACCATTTGCTGCGGACGCCGTGACCGTAGCTGTGCCTTTGGCTACAGGTGTTAATTTCCCGTCAACAACCGTCACTACCCCAGCGTTGCTGGTGGTCCAGGTAACCTGCTGATTGGTGGCGGTTGCCGGAGAGACCGAGGCTGTCAAAGTACCAGAGGTTGTTAGGGGCAAAATAAGGCTTGACTTGTTTAGTGAAACACTGGTCACACCAATACCTTGTCCTCCAGCCCCTAGCAAGTAGCTCTGTACAGAAGTGAAAGTAGTCGTTCCTCCATCAGAATATAGCTCCACACCGTTACTGCTAACCATGGTTGGATATATCCTATTGGAGAATGCCGCTTTACCATTGATAAACACATCGATAGCAGAGTGGTCAAGGAATATATGGAACTTCTCGGGCTTGCCAAAAGCGGTTTCGTCATAGTCCTCTGTAAAGCTTAATCTTTCAAAACTCCGTGGTGATAAACTAGAATTCAACTTATCCAGAACTACCTGCTTGTTCACTGCATCATAGTACAGTCGGGTAATCTCCTGCCCATCATCCGACACAAGGAAGTTCACTCCATACTTATCACCCGCAGTATTCGGGTTGAGTTCCACGATCAACTCCATTGACTGACCTTTTGCCTGTATCTTTTGTGTACCAGATACGGAAAGGTTAGTTTGGGTGATGGCTGTGCCTGGTATCCGCAATGTTTGCAGCTCTGGAGCCGGACTTTGTCCTAATGTCTGCCCATCTGCCAGCAGGGTGTAAACGCGCGGAAGGCTAAACGTATGACACCAGCCGGCATCCAGCTGAGCCTGTGAATCCCACCGCTCATCCACGATCCCCATACCCACCAACTGGCCGTTGGTGTTTCTGGCCACTGTAGGAGAAAGGTGCCCATGAATCACGTCCAGATTTTTAGGCTGAGTGTAGTCAGGCGTAAAAAGCCCTCCAGACCAAACACCGGTCCAGTATACCGCCCGGGTGTGACCTGGGCCGGGAATCGGATTGACTATTAGTATGTGTTTGCCATTTCCTATACTTTCAAATACTGGCATTTCCCACAGAGACTGAGCCGGGGCTACCTGATTGTAATCCAATGTAGTAAACTGAGATTGACGTGTCCAGTTGTTCAAATCTGAAGAAGTGTAGTACTCTAGTCCACCTCTTCCACTGGTGAGTTTTGCTCCAATGATCATGTGCCATGTCGTACCTTCTTTCCACAAGTAAGGATCTCTGAAATCTGCCACTACTTCTCGGTCAATCACTGGGCCAAGCTTTGTCCAGTTCTCTAATCGACCATTGCTACTGGTGGCATGCGAAATCCCCGGATTGTAAGGCCCGGAATGATTCACATTGGTATAAAAGGCATGGGCAGTTCCATTATCCACCACTACATCACCAGACCAGATACCTTTCATGTCATAGCCGGAAGTAGATGACCACTCCAAAGTAGGCCAAAGGGCATCTTTCTCATGCTCCCAGTTTACAAAGTCACTGCTGATCATATGTCCCCAGTGCATCATGGTTTTGAATGGGCCATTGGGCGTGCGCTGATAAAACAGGTGATATTGACCATTGTACTCCACCATACCGTGGGGTTCGTTGGTCCAGTTGGCAGCTGGCATAGCATGATATACAGGCCGCTGAACATCGTTTGCAAATCGACTGGATGGTACGGCCAGCGACTCAAAACCCGATGTGGGAATATTAGCAACTAAGGCCTGATATGCTGAAGAAATAGCGGTCCCGGATTTCGCAATGTCATATATTTTGGTTTCGTCTATCGCTGCATTAAGTGCATTAATCAGGAAAATCCCGCTGTAGGTATCCACATTGCTCTTACCAATGATCAGGGGAGCAGAAGCTTCCTGTATGGTGCCTCCGTTGGGTATGGATGCCGAAGCTACTTCCTGTCCGTTTAGATACAGCCTCATCACGCTGGCACCCGCATCTACTACACCTGCCACATGTACCCACTCATAGAGCGGAAATGGGTTTGGTGCCTGGCAGGTATATTTGAGGCCATTGACATTGACCGAAAACCAATACACACCAAATGTATTGATCCCGATCTGATAGCCCTGATCTCCCTGCATCTGACTGATGATAGCCGATGGGGTAAGATTACCATAGGGCACTTCATGATCAGACGGATAACTTTCCAGACTGATCCATGTCTCCACGGTCATAGTACCACCAAAATTGGTGGTCAAATCCCGGCTGGCCCAGGTTGAGAACCCATCGGTTCTTAGCGCCTTGCCGGCGACACCAGAGACTCGCTCTGGTTTATTAAACGTATTCGCAACTTGAAAACTCAATCCTCCTGCCTCATCCAACGCCGTTTGAGTTCCACTGGCTTCATCGTACTTCAGGTAGACGATGGGGTTTTGTGCCATAGCACAGTATGCCCAGATCACCATAATAATGGAGATAAATGTTTTCATCATTTTGTAAGGGTTTAAGTTTAAATCATATGTTCACCTAGTGCCTTTTATTCTTTGTTTTTGATCAGTATCCTCTCTGAGTAAAAGAGGGTGCCATCGCTGGCGGTCAGTAAATACATTCCGGCGGGAATTTGATGTACATCTATAGCTGCCCTCTCCTGGTCAATGGCTCCACTTAGTAGCTGCTGACCTGAGAGAGAATAAATAAAATATTGGCCGTTTTCTATTCCGGGAGTATCCAGGTTGATCACGTCAAACGAGGGATTAGGGTAGAGCTTCCACCCGGATTTAAAGCCCGATTTCAAAGGCTCCTCGGGTTCCTCTGGCTCTTTGGGCGTCTTGTTAAAATGCGTAGGAAGGTTACTCGGTACACAACTTTGACCCACTACTTCATGGTCCAACATGGAGGCCATTTCCCATTTCTTAGCTGACACCACAGATACCTCGCCATCTATGGCTACCACGTCTACCAGGTCGCTTTCCGCCCGAGAAGGATAAACCCTGGCAGAAAACACAGTAAGGTTTTGCACAAACACCTCTAAAGTAGAGTGATCAATGAATATGCGCACGTTCAAAGTGTCATTTGGGTTGAATACAAAATTCCCTATTCTGGTGTTCTTTAAGGTATTCGAAAGGGATGATTGGCGCCTATCCAGAATGATTTTATTCAGTTCATAATCAAAAGTAATGGTTGTATACTCGCGCTCATCTTCATGCTTGAGCACCTGAATTACAAAGTTGGCATTGGAATCAGCTTTGATATCAAATTCCATTTCGATCTGATTCCCTCTAAACTGAGGGAGGTTGTTTCTTTTGCCATTTTCCAAAACCAATTTTTCCACCGATATCTCGTCAGACCTCAGCCTGCAAAGGTTTGGATGGGGTATTTGCCCAATGGTGCTATCTTCCAGCAGGCGCACCTGACGTGGTATGCTAAAAGTCTGTCGCCACCCGGCATTGATCTGATCATTGCCATCCCGATCTTCGGGAATAATCCCGATGTAAGTATCTCCCGTCTCATCATCTGTACCAAAGGCCGGAGCCAGCATGTGGCTATCAAATAACTCGAGTGATTTCGGGGTTTCAAAATAAGGTTTGAAGGTTTCATTTTCCCAGGCGCCCAACAAATAAATAGAACGTGCCGGTTTACCATTGTTAGGCGTAGGTGTCAACTGTAGCAGGTAGGTATCCCCCGCCAACTTCCTGAAAGTTGGCATTTCCCAAAACTCCCCGTATTCGGAAATGTCTGAATTGGCATATAACCTCGGGATAAGCGTCCAATTGACCAAATCTGAAGAACGATAGGTAAAGAGTATGCCGCCACCATTGTTTTGCAAACCTGAACCCACTATCATGTAATACAACCCATCACTTTTCCACAGGTATGGGTCCCTAAAGTCCATGTGACTAAAGCTCGTAGGTGCATTGGCCAATAAGGGATTGGACTCACTTTCAGTCCAGGTGAGCAAAGAATCCCCGGTGGGAATGGCCATGCCAATACCGGCTTTGGCTCCATCTACCCCCGTGTAAAAAATATAGGGACTTCCAGCATTGTCCTTAAGCGTGGTACCTGACCATGCGCCGAAATTATCAAAACCCGGAGTTGGCCTCAAAGCAATATCTACTTCGCGCCAATGTACCATATCAGGGCTGATCAAATGGCCCCAGTGCATGAAATATAGCTGGGGAGCATTCGGGTTTTTCTGAAAAAACAGGTGATAGTTACCCTCGTAATACATCAAACCATAGCACTCATTGGCCCAGCTGTTGTTGGGCATCGGATGGTATTGTGGTCGCAAATGATCTCCGGCAAACCTCACGGCCGGATCTATATATAAATCAACTTTCCTCTCAGGTACAGATTGACTTGCATCCGTGATTTCTGCCTCTGTGAGTGCTACATTATAGACTTTTAGGTCATCCAAAGCTCCATTGAGCACATTGACAGAGAATCCATTTGCGCGTTGATCAAGACTTCTTTTACCAATGTACAAGGTACTCTCCGGGACAGAAATAGAGGATGCCGAAAGTCCTTGTTTTAAAAACCACACGACACCATCCACATACACCCTGGTCTCCCCAGCATCCAGGTCTATAGTCGCTACAATATGATGCCATTGATAAGTAGAAAGCCTGTTTGGTGTATTGTGCACATAAAACGTATTATCCAGGTGGTAGCCAAAGTTAAGTTCCCCATAAGGGCCCACACTTAGATAAAACCCAGAAGCCCCTGATGCTGAAGACAGCTCAATGATAGAGGAAGATTCTCTATTGAAAGCCTCAGTAGCATACCATGCTTCTATGGTCAGTGCACGATCGATCCCTGATAAACTAAAGTTGGATTGTGAAATATAAGTAGACCATCCATCCAGTCGCAGGGCGTTTCCATCAGGTGACGTAATACGCTCAGGACGATCAAAAAGGTTTTCGATACTCAGTGACTGTGAGGACACCTCCTCCGTGGTGGTATTTGTCCCTGAAACTTCGTTGAACCCTACATGAAAAACCTCTTGAGCAATGACCTGCTCTGTCAACATCAATCCTACCCAAAACAACAATTGTATCTTCTTCATATCCCTCTATTGATTGATTAACTGTTCGGTAATTATTTGGTTATCAGCCACTATCCTCAAAATGATCACTCCTGAGTAAGTCTCGTTATCCAGGACTATCTCATACCCTTCGTTCTTAGTACTAATGGTAAACGGAAGTCTATTGCCTGACATCCCGATCAACTCAACATGAGCAAGAGACTTTACCCCTTCCACCCGAAACTTTCCTTGGGATGGATTTGGGAAAATTTTAACCCTCGATTTGGGAGTGAAAGTGACCAGCGCCTCCTCTCCCCGCCAAATATTCCCATATTCAAAGTGCGAAACCTCAGTAATAGATCCAACGTCCCCATAAAACCTTAGCCCGGTGGCCCCTGACGTGGGGAAAATACGGGCTGAAATCAATTCCTCACCATCATTTACAAAAACCTCTACTGACGACTGATCTACAAAAATCTGGAAATTCAATGACTGGAGTTCAGATGTACTAAAATCAAACAACTGAGTGTAGTCTCCGGAAAAAGCTACTCCAGAATGTTTCCTATCCAAAAAAACCTTAGCCGTTTTGGGATCATATCCTATCTGGGTATAGTAGCTGCCCTCAGCTGCAAGAATTACCCCTGCTCCAGATTGGGTATTTGTTTGGTTAATAGAAAACCGCAACTCGTACTGGTTAGAGCTTTGCGCTCTGCCAACAAGGGCAGTATTGAGCGCGTCCAAATCACCCTGAATAACAAGTGTATCCTGTCTCAACTCATAGACCTCAGCAGCAGGTTGCTGAAACAGCCGAATACCAGCAGGAGTCTCTTTCAAAGTAAGTTCTCTGGGCAAAGACATTCCTCCACGCCAGGTGGAGGTAGGCAGGTTGCCCGCATATGACCAGTTATTCATCCAGCTCATCCACAGCACTCGGCCATCAGGAGTTTGTTGAAAGCTACGCCCGGCATAATCATCAGGCCCATGATTTACCCAAAAAGCCTCCTTTTGTACAATTGCCCGATCAGAAAAATAGACATGGTCCACATTGATGTGCCCCCATCCACCAGTCACTTCATCCACAATCTTAAGTTGGGCAGATTTGCCTGCATATTCTGATACATCCCAGGCGTACCACCTCAGTTGTTCGGTGTTGCTCCCTGTAGCACTCCTCACCACCTGATCGTCAACGATAAGCTTGATGGCCGTCAGGTCTGGGTGGTGGCCACCCCCTATCAGAAAGTTGATATAATTGGATTCAATGATGAAGGGCGCTGAGGTAAGACTGCCTGTAGCTGCATCACCATTCAGATAGCTATTCACCAACTGATCTCCCTGATAATTTGTGACGAGTTGTTGATCGGGGAGTGTACCTGCCACAGGTGCATGGCCAAAGGCCGTTCCTGTCACCGTCCAGTTTTCATAGCCGGACTCAAAGTCTTCAAAAACCAACACCTCATCTGTTGGCTGGGGGTTGAGCAGTAGCTCAAACTCGGGGGTAAGTGTAAATGACTTCCCATCAAAATCACCCACAAAATACTGAGTACCAGATCCGCCGGAGGGTGAGCCAGGGTTGATACTGACCATCAGCACCCATAGTTTCCTTGAGGTGCCTTGCACCTCCAACTGAAACAGGTCAGGGCACTCCCACACTCCACCGTGGGCACCCATTCCTTTTCCAAAGGCACTCTGATAGGTCCAGTCTTTTAAGTTTGGAGAGGAGTAAAACCCGATTTGATCCTGCTCGGCTAATGTCATCACCCAGGTGTGTGTGGATTCGTGCCAAAGCACCGTGGGGTCTCTAAAATCGATAATTCCTTTATTTGGCAGCACTGGATTCCCAGAATACTTAGTCCAGTTTATACCTTGATCCAGGCTGTACGCCAGACTTTGCTTTTGAGTCTGTCCCGCACTTGTGTAAATGGCCACCATAGCGGAGTCTCCAAAGCCGCTGGTATTGTGATAGTCAATGACTGCTCCCCCCGAAAAAATGGCACCCTGACTGTCATTATACAGGACTACACCTTGTTCTTTCCAGTGCATCAGGTCGGTGGATGTGGCATGCCCCCAAGACATATTGCCCCATTGCGTGCCGTGAGGATTGTATTGGTACATCAGATGGTAAGTACCGCTGAGGTAGACCATGCCACATGGGTCATTGACCCAGTTTCGCTCCGGAGAAAAATGATACTGCATTCGATATTGCTCAGTATAAGTCTGCGCTTTGGCCAGATGGCCAAAAATCAGTGCTATGAATATCAAAAAGAGCTTAGTGAGAAGATGCATGGTATGTGTGAAAAAACCGGAAGAGGAAACCCCCTCCCGGTTCAGTATGAAGAAAATTTACTTTTCTATTAAATAGTTAATTGAATTAACGGTCATTGCAGCATTGTTGCTCATAAATGCATTATCAGCGCCGTTTTGCTCCCACTCATATGCAGCAGCTCCAATCACGATGATCGAACCTTCAGCTGGTGCAGAAGCCCTCGCATGAAGCTCTACTACTGCTCCACAGCACAGGTCCACCACGTGACCCCACGTACCAATAAGTGTAGCTTCCATAGCTGCTTCCCATTTATCTGCTTTATCAAAAGCATCCACATGATCGGTGATCGGTGCGGCGTTGATATCCCACATGGAATTATGATCTTCTTTGTACCCAGCTGCTATCATTGGTATAGCAGGATGACCATAGGAAGTTTGATCTACAGGGTTGGCAATGTCACTGGTAGTGCAGCCCTCAAGTATGGCATGACCAGATCGATCCCAATCAGAACTGGAAACGGTCTCAATGGCATTAACATTCAAGTTGACATTAATTCCCCACTGATCAGGGTTTTCAAAACCATCACCACTTCCGTAGATTCTAGGCGCCCATCCATTCTCTTCGTACGGCTTTCCAGCATCATCTGGAATCCTTCCCAGTTGGTTGAGGTACTGTGTGCCATGACCAGCCAACACGAAATCTCCACCGGCTGCATGCCATGCTTTGAATGCGTCAACCACTGAAGCTGCCCGTGCTGATGCAGGGATACTCTCTAATAAACCAGGGTTGTTTCCCGGATCGCTATCCTGATAGTAAACCACTACTTCGATGTATTGTAACGCATCGGTATTTACACTAGAGAACGGAATGTACTCCAGGTCATCACCATACTCTCCCGAAAGATACGCATAAGCAGCGGCCATGTCTTTTTCTTTAATACTACCCGGAGCATTGGCATCTCCCACGAAAGCGATAGAAGCAGCAAATTCAGCAGTCACAGAAACCTCAAAAGAGAGCTCCTCACTACCATTGGAAATGGTGTAAGTCACTGCTCCTGCTGAAAAATCCTGAGCAGTACCAGATGCTGGAGATACTGTAACGCCCTCTGGCAAGGTAACTGCAATAGTCACAGCCGAAATATCCGTACGTGGTGGAAATGGCTGGAAAATAACCGTACCAGCGGCGGCATCTACCACACCCGTTCTGGTGATATCAGCCGACGTAGCTGTGATGGATGTGATTTCCAATGATGGTGCCGGATCCTCGCCACCGTCCCCACAGGCAATAAAGCCCACTGTTGCGATGATCATCACCGCATAAAACAAAATTGACTTCTTCATAATTATTTTGGTTTAGAAAATTGAATGTTTATTGAAAAGTTGATTGAATTAATAACCGTTATTCTGTTGGTAAAGGCCCGGATTCTTATCCAACTCGGCTTGCGGAATTGGATAATACTCATGAGTACCCTCTACAAACTCTACCCCTTCCAAATAAGGTGTTACTGTGTATTCATCGGATAAGTATTCACTGATGGTCTGGGCTGTAATCCCCCATCTGTTGAGGTCAAACAAACGATGGCCCTCCATGGCCAGTTCAAGCCTTCTTTCTCTCCTCAATGCCTGACGGGCATAGCTCTGGTTCCATCCGGTAGTTGGATAGGGTTCTATCGCATAATTGGCAGCTGTAGATACTCCGTCCAACGTTCGAACGTAAGTACTGTTCTTAGCTCTGTTTCGGATTTGATTGATGAGGGCACGAGCCTCATTCAGATCAATATTCCCTTCTATCAACGCCTCCGCCTTCCATAGGAGCACCTCGGCATACCTAATGATTGCGAAGTTTAGTCCGGAAGCTGCCCATGGTAAACCATCATGCATCCTGGGATCGTTAGAATCTATGACGTGTTTTTTGGAAGAGTAATTATTTGGATAATCTGCACTCCTGCCCCACTCTGAAAAAGTGTAGATACCGCTCTGTTTCCATGGTATGTTATTTCTTCCTAAAGAGAAATCAACTCTAGGATCCACGGGATTGAGATAGGAAGCTCCGGTAGCATGCGGAGGATTGTCAAATCCATCAAATACCGGTAACCCATTGGCATCTGTTTTGAAGGCGTTCACAAGGTTCTGGCTAGCCAGATAAAAGTCGTCCCCTCCCGGATAAGCGTTACTATAGGTGACATTAAGAATGTTCCCAATATTGTGCCCCAAATCCGGGTTTTCAGTCAATGCAAACTGCACGGTAAACACTATCTCTGAGCTGTTTTCAAAATCAAGTGATGCCAGATCTTCAAACTCATTCAGCAAAGCGTATTGTCCAGAGCCTATCACCTCATCGGCAAATGGAATTACCTCACTCCACTTTTTCTCCTCTACCAGTATTTTACACATATAAGCCGCGGCTGTATATTTATTGACCCTTCCGAGTTCCGGCTGACTAAGGGGGAGATGGTCATACGCAAATTGCATGTCCGCTTCTATCAGTTCCAAAAGCTCCTCCTTGGTGTAAGTGGTATTAGACGCTTCTGAGCCCAATACATTTTCGTCCAACCAGGGCACCTGGTTATAGTTTCTCACCATATCAAAGTGAAAATGAGCACGTAAGAATCTCATTTCGGCCATTCTGATTTCAGAAGGATAGTTTGGGTTTTCGTATTCCAAAAGGTTGCTTATGGCCACATTCACACGGGCTATGGCCCAGGTAAGATTGAGCCATTTATTGAAGGCAAGATCATTGGTAGGATTTAACACATAAGTTTCAGCCTGATGCATTGGTACCTGATCCACGATTCCGCCCCCGCCCTTGTAGGCATCATCTGATCTGATGTCTGCAATCCAGTTGGTTGTTGGCCCCTGAAAAGTGACATGATGAAGACCGATAAACCTGGCCGTGAGAGAAGAATACGCAGCAGTGATCAGGTTCTCCATGATTCCCTCATCTACCTCTACCCCTTCCGCCAGGGCACCTTGTGGTACCTGATCCAGAACCTGGTCTTTGCATGCTGGCAGAAGTACTGCCACTATCGAAATTGCTATAAATATCTTTTTCATGACTGTCAGTTAGAGTTTGAGATTTAGACCGAGAATGAAAGTGCGGGGTAATGGATAAACTCCATTATCAAATCCGCCCGGCACTTCGGGATCAATACCCGAATAATTAGTAATAGTGAATACGTTTTGTACTTCAGCGTAGAGGTTTACATTGAACCCCTCGAATATTTTTGGAGTAAAATTGTATCCCAAACGAAGCGTCCTCATTTTCAGGAACGTGCCATCTTCTATGAAATAAGAGGAGGCCCTGCTTTCGTCATTTCCCTTATCATCCAAAGTGAGCATGGGCACCGTAGCCCCAGTGTTCTCTGGAGTCCAGGAATTTAAAATGGCCGAGGTACGATTATAGGTGCCTATTTGTGCAAACTCAGAGGTTACCCGAAGATTGTTGTAAATCTCATGCCCGATGGAGCTGTAGAAAAACATATCGAGTGTGAAGTTTTTGTATTTCACCTGTGAGTTGAGGCCCAGGGTTACATCCGGGTGGGGACTGCCCAGGTAAGTTCTGTCCTCGTCATTGATGATGCTATCTCCGTTGATATCTGCATAACGAATACGCCCTACGCCCTTCCCGGTCTGGTTGGCATGTGCCTCCACCTCCTCGGTGTTCTGGAAAATACCGTCTGCCACCCAGCCGTAAAATTCGCGCATCTGCCGGCCTTCAGCGATTCTACCCCCACTATCGAAGTATCTTTCTCCCTCGTAACCCAAAGGATACCTGTCGTCAAGATCATCTACCACAGATTTGTACCTTGACACCTGCACAGAATTGGTGATTTTAAGTCCTGAATTGCTCCTATAGAAATGCGTAAGACTCATATCAAAACCAGTGTTGGTAACCTGGGCCGAGTTTACAAATGGAGCAGTACCCTCGCCAATGGCCAGGGCCAAAGGAGGATTGCTTATCAGGTCAGTAGTCACCTTCTGATATACATCAAAAGTAAAATCCAACGACTTATTAAAAAGACGAACATCCGCTCCAATGTTGTAGCTTTTTGTCGTTTCCCATCTCAAGAATGGATTACCTCGTGTTAGCACTACAAATCCCTGTTGTACTGAGGTATTGGTTCCGGTCAGATCATAGTTTGCGTTGAGATCATTTGGCCCGTAAAAAGTGGATTGATTATGCAGAGTTCCGGTATTCTGATTGCCCAACTCCCCATAGCTGGCTCTTAACTTGAAATCATTGAGCACGTTATCTCCTATCGCTCGTCTGATGGCCGGTTCGTCCGTCACTCTCCATCCTACCATATAGGTCAGGAAGTCTCCATCAGTAGCAAACCTTGAGGTCATGTCGTGCCGGTAAAGTACCGTGGCTAAATACCTTTCTTTGAAGATATAATCCAGGCGGGCAATCTCTGAGTATAACCCCCAGTTGCTGCGCCCACCCTCGGCGATGCCTATGTCATCTCCACTGCTAATGGTCAGGTAGCTGGGTGTCTCTGAAGAATACCCAGTACGTGAAGCGGCCAAATCCCGGTAGCTGTATTGGATGGATTCTATCCCTCCGATCAAGGTGAGGTTATGGTCTTTCTTCCTGAATGAATACTCAGCAAAATTGTTCCAGGTGAGTGTAACACCCCGACCATATTTATTAAAATAACTATTGTTATCTATTTGATAGACGCCCTCATGTAAACTAGATCCGAAAAAATCATCATAGTAATCACTGTAGTCCAGGCCCACATTGGTGCGCAGTTTAAAAGCATGTGCTTCAGGCAAGATATCGAGTGCATCCAGCAGGCTCACTTCCCCATGTGCATTACCAAAGATCCTCCAGCTTTTTGTAGTGTTATTGCGGTTTCTATCCAACTGACTGACCGTGTTTCTAATGTCCGGGAAGTCTCCCACCCTGCCTGCGTAATCCCCATCAGTATCGTATACAGGAAGCGCCGGATGCTGTCTTACCACATCGTTGGCAGCTCCACCAACGCCCACACGCTCTGAATTAGATATGCTTAGATTCTCTCCCACTTTCATCCATTTGGTAAGATTGTAGTTAGAATTCAACCTGGCAGTAATCCTGTTGAAATAGGAGGTGATGATGGTTCCTTGCTCATCGAAGTAGGATGCGCCAAACATGACATTCCCTTTATCATTACCATTAGATATATTCACATAGTATTGTTGAGATTGACCATCTCTATAAATCCTGTCCGCCCAGTTCGTCCCTTCAGGTGTGTAGAGATAGGACTGATCTTTGCTCGGATCGTCTTTGTCTGGCTGATAGAGCTGTGGATCTGCCGGAATACCAGGCTTACCACCAAGATCAAAGTACCCGGTAAATGAAGGTGTACCGTTTCGGCTGTTCTTATAGGCTTCCCAGTAAACCTGCCCCCATTCCTCAGCATTTAGAAGATCCAGATAGTTGGCACGTGTCTGTCGACCTAAAATCACACCTGCGTCAATCTCCAGCTTATCCTTTTTACCTGTTTTCGTGGTGATCAAGATTACTCCTGCGGCAGCCCTGGCACCATACACCGAAGCTGCACCATCCTTCAACACCTGAATAGAAGCAATATCATTTCCATTAAGATTGTTGGGAGGCTCCTGTGAAGGAATCCCATCGATCACATAGAGTGGCGTATTGTCCCCAAAAGTGGTGAACCCACGAATGTTGACACTCGTCCCCACTGATCCCGGCTCCCCTGTTTGATTAAAGGTCACCCCGGCTACTCGCCCCTGAAGTGCCTGAAGAGGATTGGCATAAACGATTTTTCCAACCTCCTCCATGTCCACAACACTCACAGATCCTACCAGATCTTTCTTTCTCTTAGAAGTATAGCCTACCACTACTACTTCTTCCAGCGATTGCAAATCTGCCGCCAACGCTACATCTAACCTCGTTTGCCCGCTCAGCTTTATTTTCTTTGTTTCATAACCAATAAATGAGAACATCAGGGTGGCGTTGGCCTCCGTTGTGATCGTGTATTTACCATCTATATCTGTGATGGTTCCGGTATATTCATTTTCAATAGTGATGGTAGCACCTGGCAAGGTCTCACCACGCTCCTGGTCCGTCACGGTACCTGATATGGTCACTTCCTGTGCCAGCAAATCGGTAGCACACATAGTGGCCAGTAGTAGCAAAAATCCGTTGAGTAATTTTTTCATCATAATTAGAGGTTTAGTTGCCCACTTCGGCGACATAATTTTCTTTTACTTCTTGAATAGTCGATTGAGATTTTTTCGTTTTCATTCCGCCTAAGCGGCTCTGTAGCTCTTCCAGGGAAGCGCCTTTGGTTTCGGGCATCATGAAAATCACAAAGAGTAATTGGAGGACCATGAAACTCCCAAAGAGCCAAAAGACCGTCCAGGGATTCATCGAATTGATCAGCACAGAACCAAACAGGGTGATCAATGCGGCAAATAGCCAGTGAACTCCTGACCCCCAGGCCTGCCCATATGCTCTGACCTTGTTGGGAAATATCTCTGAAATAAATACCCAGATCACTGCCCCTTGTCCAATGGCATGGGCCGCGATAAATGTGAGTATAAATGTCAGCTTAAACACCTCGCTGAGTTCAGCATAAAAAGCGTATCCGACCATGCCCAGACTGATGATGTAGCCTATTGAGCCAATGTACATCAGCATTTTTCTGCCAGAACGATCGATCAGAAATACGCCCAGCATGGTAAAGAGTAGATTGACCACACCAATGAATATTGCACTAAATAAGGAGTCGGAGCTTCCAAAGCCAGCTTTCACCAGTATTTCCGGGGCATAGTACAAAATAAAGTTGATGCCCGAAAGCTGATTGAAAGCGGCCAGTAGAAAAGCCAACATGAGTGACCATCTGTACTTAACCGAAAACACGCTGGTATGAGCATTCAAATTATTTTTAACATCTTGCTTGATGCTGGCTATGATCGACCTGGCCTCTGCTTCGCTATTGTTTAATTCTAATATTTTCAAAGCGCCAGGCTCATCCTTTTTGTGAATGAGTACCCATCTGGGACTCCTTGGCACCCCCAACACCATGATTATATACGCTGCGGCGGGGATGGCCTCTACCCCCAACATCCATCTCCAGTCATTGGCACCTCCTACACCTTGCAAAAGGTAATTGGAAACAAAAGCCACCAGAATACCCAATACTATGTTGAATTGGTAAAGCGCAACCAGGCGCCCTCTGCTGGAAGGTGCGGCGATCTCAGAAGTATAAGTGGGTGCTGCAATGGACGAAATACCCACCCCTACTCCACCAATAAACCTGAAGAAAGAAAACAAATAAGGATCTGTGGCCAACGCTGACCCCAGTGCGGAAGTCAGATAAAGCACGCCTACCCAATACAGTGTGGAGCGTCTTCCTATCAGGTCCGTGGGATACCCGCCAAAGATGGCTCCCACCACCGTACCCCATAGTGCCATTGACATAATGAAGGTGCCATGAAACCAATCACTGGTATTCCATAACTCTTTAATAGGAAGGTTGGCACCTGAAATAACTACTGTATCGAATCCGAATAAGAATCCGGCGAGTCCAACAACAATAGCATAATATAAAATTCGTGCATTCATAATCTTGAAAACTTTCATCCAAGTTATGTCACGAGTCATTTTCAAGTTTCTAATGCCGTACCAATAAATTGCAATTTTGATTTTATAAGGCCTATTTCATTGAAATAAGTGCTTTTATAACGCCTTAAATGAGGTTTTAAATTATAATTTCAGCAAAGCGCTTTCAATTTTGATCGGGGGTTTCAAAATTGTAACATCCTCATGACTCGTGATTTGATTTGAACTCTGAAGGAGTCATACCAAACTGATTCTTGAATGCTGTGGAAAAATATGAAGCCGTTGAAAACCCAACGATATGTGCAATTTCAGAGATATTGTGCTCTCCTTCCAGGATCAAATGTTTGGCTTTCTTTAGACGGACGTTGCTGATGTAGTCATTGACACTATACCCCAAAAGGGCCTTCACCTTTCGGTATAGTTGCATTCGGGAGAGTCCCAATTCATGACCTATTTCATTTACTCCGAACCCAGCATCAGCGAGGTTAGCCTCTACAAGGGCCGTAAACTCACTCACAAACTTTTTATCGATCCGAGAGTTCGATACGCCCTTCTGATCCACAGGCAGTTCATGCAGGAAGTGCTCTCTCAACTTCTGACGATTCGCAAGCAAAGTATGTATGCGCTCGCAAAGAATGGCCACATCAAAAGGCTTGGTGATGTAATCATCTGCCCCCAGTCGGATTCCTTTGATTTTTTCTTCTGTTGAGGACTTTGCTGTAAGGATGACTATAGGTATATGGGAAGACCTCAAGTCCTCTTTCAGTGCTCGAATGACCTCATAGCCCGATTCATGCTTTAGCATCAAGTCACAGACGATCAGGTCGGGCACCTCATTCATCGCCATCTCAATCCCCTCAGCCACGTTGTTTGCCTCCATCACAAAGTAGTCACGGCCTAAGCGGCCTTTGAGATAGGCCCGAAGCTCATCATTATCTTCAATCAATAAAATGCTACCACTCCCGTCCTCAGATTTTTCCCGAATCAGTGGTTCTTCTGTTGATTCATAGTCTGCAGGAAAAAGTGATTCGTCGGACCTCAAATAGAGGCCTTCCTCAAGGGCAAGCATGGACTCATCCAAATGGTCTTTGCCGGTCTTTAGCTTGATTACAAACCTCGTTCCTTTGTTGGGGATACTTTCGACTTCAATGCTCCCCTTGTGTAAGTCTATGATTTCCTTGGACAAGGCCAATCCCAGGCCAGTCCCCAGGCTTCTGTATTGATCGCCCTGATAAAACCGATCAAATATATGAGTGACCTGTTCTTCGGTCATTCCATTGCCCGTATCATCCACAGATATTCTCACCTCATCACTCAGCTGATTAGTTTCCACCCGAATGAATATAGATCCGCCCTTATTCGTGAATTTAAATGCATTGGACAGGAGGTTGAAAAATACCTTATCCATCATATTACCATCAAACCAGAGCTTCACCTGATCATTGTCATGAATCAGTTTGAAAGTTATCTGCTTATCTCCGGCCAGCTTTTCGAAGGAGTCCATGATTTCCTTCAGAAAGGGTATCAACGGCTGCTCATTGATTCTCAAGTTCATTTTTGAGTTATCAATTTTACGGAAATCCATAATTTGATTGACCAACCGCAACAACCGCAACGTATTCTTTCGGATCAGCTTTAAGTCCTTTTTGAACAAACTGGCTTCCTTTCGTTCCAGCAGCTCATCTACCGGTGCTTTGATGAGGGTGAGAGGTGTCCTGAACTCATGAGAGATGTTGGTGAAAAACCTGAATTTTGCCTGAGTTGCTTCTTCTGCTTGCTGAGCATATTGGGTGATCTGCTCATTTTTGCTTTGTAACTCATTATTGATCCGACGCTTTTCCACCAAAGATTTAAGCACTGAAGCCGTCATGATAATGGATATCACCATGGTAAGTGCAAACAAATACGTAAGGGTCCGCTGAGTTTTGAAAACCCGCTGGATAACCCCAAGCTTATCCGACAAACTCAGAATATCCGTTTGCTGATCCAATATCTTCCTGGCCTGGGTTTGGATGATTTTCACGTTTGTAGAATCCACCACCAGGGTCTGAAGGATGTTTTCCTTCTCATAGGGCTCGCCATTGAGAATTCTCGAAGCAATATCAATAGACAGGTCACCACCTGTGGGATAAATAATGGAAGCCGTCAAAATACCGTTCTCAACCATCTCGAGACCATTGCCGGTTCCTGGCAATGCATCTATACCAATATAGTACTTGTTCCTGCCCTCTGGATACGCTTCCTGTGCCACATCATACGCAAACTTGGCCGCCACATCCGTGGCTGCAAAAACTACATCATATTGCTCATTGGCGATCAGCTCCCTGTACTTTGACTCTCCCTTAGCGATGGCTTTGACAGAATCTATCTGAATCTGAGGATGCGCCACCATAACCTCACGAAACCCAAAATGTCGATCCGAAAATGCCGTGATCTTAAGGCTCTCGTATACTTCCAAGACTTTACCTCTACCATTCAGTAGCCGAGCGATATATTTCCCTCCTGCATTCCCTATCAGCTTGTTGTCAGCGCCTATGTATGCCGTGTATTTGCTGGAATTGATCCTCCTGTCCAGAATAATGACCGGGATGCCCTGCTCAAAAACTGATTCGATGATTGGCTGGAGAGGGGCTGCCTCGTTGGGAGAAACTATGAGTAAATCAATGCCATCCTCCACCATCTGGAGTATCTGCGCGATCTGTATGCTGGTCTGTGAATCCCCATCTTTGAAAATCAGCTCTATCTCATCATGAAATATCAGCTGACGCTGCATTTCATTAAACATGGCTTGTCTCCATGCATCTTTCATGATCGGCTGAGAGAAGCCCACCTTGAATTTCTTTTCTTGTTCCTGTTCAGCCTGGCAGCCAAATAAAAAACCGAAGCAAAAAATACCCAACCAAATGATTATTGACCTCATAGTTTAAGTTACCCACCACAAGGTTAATAAATCACAACCAAAACCAATTATCAAGTTGGTTAAAGCAATTTCAGATGCTTACTAATACCTTGTTTATCAAAAAAAACAGACCTGAAACACCGCATACAAGTTCAATTTGCAGGAAGGGAAAGCTGTTCAATATAGAAATGCATATTCAATCTTAAACTATACCTTCTGACTATACCTTCATAAATTCTTCAAATCGACAAAAACGAAAAAACCCACCCTATTTACATAGAGTGGGTTTATCCGAGAGCCTCCTATCGGGATCGAACCAATGACCTACTGATTACAAGTCAGTTGCTCTACCAGCTGAGCTAAGGAGGCCTGATCTACTGCGCCGCAGTGAAATCTGGTTTTGCTTTCTCTGAAAGCGAGTGCAAATGTATAATTCCTCTTAAGAATTACAAAGCCTCACGGAGAAAAAAATCAAATCTGCTTCAACATTTGTAGCTGCTTCTTCAATTCCTCCATTTCGGCAGTAGCCTTTTCAATTTTTTCATTGAAATCTGCCTTTAGTTTATCAGCCGTCTTGGAATCCGCAAAAAAATCGAGATTGGTTTTCCATGTAGCTATATCACTTTCCAGGGAAGACAGTTTACGTTTAATCGCTCCTTCTTTTCGTTGAATTTTCTGTCCACCATGAGGGCTGTTCTTCAGCTTGCTCAACTGTACCTGCGTCTCCAATTCCGACCGTTGACTATCAGAAAGATCCTCAAGGCTCACGAGTCGGTTCGTGATGTCGTCATACCTGTCGTGTATCTTCTTGATGGCATTTCGTGGCACAAAACCAATTTCTGAGTACCGCTCTAGTAGGTCATATACCTGACCCAGTTCTATGGTATCAGCGTTGATATAGGCCTCCAGCATGGCACAGATTTCCTCCTTCTTTTTCAGGTTTTGATCAAACTCCTTGTTTTGCACACTGCCCTGAGCACGCTTCCGCTCAAAGAAGGTATCACATGCAGCCTTGAACTTCTGATACACCTCGTTGCGATACTTCTCTGGTACAGGACCAATATCACGCCAGGCATTCTGGAGCTTTTTCAGCTCGTTGGCGGTCTGATCCCACTCTTCACTGTTTTTAAGGGCTTCTGCTTTCTCAAGCAGCTCTTTCTTCTTGTTATAGTTTTCCTCACGCTGGGTCTCCAGGGTTTTGAAAAATGCATTTTTATTGGCAAAGAAGGTTTTGAAATTACCCCAGAAATGTTTGTTGATGTGTTTGGCTCGGTCGCGAGGCAATCCACCGATGGCCTCCCATTTTTTCTGAAGCTCGAGAAGCTGTTTCGTCTTTTTGTTCCAGTCGCTAATCTTGTCAGAATTAAACGACACAAACTCTGCCGCCTCATCACCCAACGCCTGCTTCTTATCAGCGTTTTCGTTCAGATCGTGCTTGAGTTCATCAAAAAACTCCTTGCGCTTGGCATATATTTCATCAGAGGCGGCCTTGAAGCGCTGCCAAACAGGCTCCTGGTCCTCCTTGGGGATCGGTCCGATATGTTTAAACTCCTCGTGTAGCTCATTGAGCTGTACGATGGCTTCTTTTATGTTTTCCAGGTTTACCAGCTCCTCTGCACGTGCGCATAGCTCCAGTTTACCCTCCAGGTTCTTCCTTCTGTCCAGCTCTTTCAGCTCAAAGTAGATGCTTCTGTTGTCATAGAACCTGTCTATTAGCGCATTGTAGTTGGCCCACAGGCTCTTCACATGAGCACCGGGCACCTGACCCAGCTTTTTCCATTCCTCCTGGAGTGCTTTCAGTGTATTGATCGAAGCGGTGCTTTCTTCACCATCCACGAGCTCCCGCAACTTCTCCAATATTTCATTTTTCTTCCTGAGGTTCTCATCCTTGGATTTTTCAAGCTCAGAAAAGAAACGTTGTTTCTTATTCCTTAATTGATTGTATAGCTCAAAGAATTGCCCATCTGTGTCATCCCCTTTGTAGACAAAGTCAGCAGCATCATTGCCTGCTTCCACAAAGTTTTTGAGGGCATCCTCTTTCTCTTTTTCATAGATATGGTCAAAAGGAGGCTTGATCTCCTTCAGGGCCTTATCCAACACACGCATTTTCTCTATGCCGGAAACTTTTTTAAGGGCAGCCAGGAGTTCATCCTTGGTAGGATTATCAAAATGCAATGATTCCAGCAGCTTATCATCTTCATCGCCATGATCCTCATCGTCATCGTGCGAATCATCTTCAGACGCTGAATCATCCTGTGTATCCTCGTTGGCAGTTACTTCTGCCACAGGTTCAGGCGCTTCCTTGGGGCTTTCTTCTACCACCTCCTCTGCTGGAGTTTCCTCGGTCTTGGCTACCTCGGCCGCTTGACCTTCAGGCGCTTCCTCCACCTCTGCTTTGGGAGCTTCCTCCGGCTCTGCTTCGCTGGTTTCGCCCGAGTCTTCCGGGGTTGTGCTTTCGTCAGTCAATTCAGGGTTTTCCTGAACACCATCCTGCAAATCCTCGAGATTTTCAGGCAATTTGTTTTCCTTATCCTCCATGATGGAATCTTTCTATATTGGCTTCAACCTATAAATTTAATAAATCCGTCGTACTAATTCAGTCTCGGGTCGGTAGGATAGTTTGAGATTACTCTAAACTTCCCTCCCATTGTCTTAAGTGCCTCTCTCCACAGGTCATCCGGATTCATTTCAAAAACCACTTCCGGGGAAGCCTTTTTATAGACTATCCATGATTTGGATTTTAGCTCGTCCATCAGCTGCCCTGGTGACCAACCAGAATAGCCCACAAAGAACTTTAATTCCTCTTTAGCTACCTGCCGGGTATTTATCGAGCTCAGCAATCCTTCAAAGTCAATGCCCCAATATACACCATCCACCACTTTCTTGTCACCTTTTAAAGTGGCCGGAGATTTATGTAAGAAATGTAACGTATTTTGTTGTACTGGTCCACCCACAAATACATCGGTGCTAAACCCCTCCGCTTCCTCAATCAGCTCATCCAGCCTGGACTGAGCACGTTTGTTAAGCACAAAGCCAAAGGACCCATTCTCGTCATGCTCACAAAGTAAAATCACCGTGCGCTCAAAGTTTGGATCTGGCAAATAGGGCTCTGAAATCAGCAAGTCTCCTCGCTCTGGTTCTATGATCTGGTCTGTTGCAAAGTAGTCCATCAGTGTAATGCAGGTTTTAGTGGTAAGCTCTGAAGCACAACGGCTTCATAATCAGTCATTTCCTCTAGTCTTTTATAGACCGCCTTTTCTTCAAAATAGTTTAAGGCCATCCGCACAAATACTTCCCCGTGCTTGGCTTCAGAAGCCCAAAGTTCCTGATAGAAGCGTCTTAGTTCGGGATCATCCATGGCCTCATACACCATCCTAAATCGCTCTGCACCCCGAGTCTCTACCAGAGATGCCAGCAGCAACCGGTCCATAAATCGCTCCTCGCGACCGTCACGGCATTTATCCAAAAGCTGCTTCACATAGATGTCTTGCCCTATTTCATGAGTAAGCTCTATTCCGCGCTCTTCCATAATGGCATAGACCGACCGGAAATGTTCCAACTCCTCCACTGCGGTATTGATGAGCTCCGGGATGATTTCCACACGATTAGGGTATTTAGCCACAAAACTCATGGCCATGGCGGAAGCCTTGCGCTCACAATTGGCATGATCCTTTAAAAACTCATCAAAATCAGACACCACTGTGTCAATCCACTCCTGGCTACTCTCTACTTTCAGATCAATTCTCTGTTTCATTCGTCACTCCTTTTCTGGTGATTTACTATAAATCAGTAAATTTTGACACCTCTTCGTCACTCCTTCTTGGTAACTTTGGTTTAAGAACAAATAAAACAATTTTGAACCTTAATTCTGTATCTCAGTAAATTTAGTATGAGTCTGGATCTTGCATCACTTAGACAGGAATACACAAAGGCCTCACTGGATTTGGATAGCGTCTGTGCCTCTCCCTTTGACCAGTTTCAGCAATGGTTTGACGAAGCTCAAAAAAGTAAAGTCACCGAACCCAATGCCATGGTGCTGAGTACCAGCGACCTGAGTGGGCACATCACCCAAAGAACCGTTTTATTGAAAGCAATAGACCCGAATGGTTTTGTGTTTTACACCAACTACAAAAGTCGGAAAGCTCGGCAGATCGAGGAGAATCCTCAGGTGTGCATTCTTTTTCCATGGTACCAGCTGGAGCGTCAGGTTATCATCACTGGCAGGGCCGAAAAAGTAAGCACCGCGCAATCCATGAAGTATTTTCTAAGCAGACCTCTTGGTAGTCAACTGGGTGCATGGGTTTCTCACCAGAGTGAGGTGATCACTTCCAGGAGCATTCTGGAAATGAAGCTGCAGGAAATGAAGGCGAAATTTAAAGATGGAAAAATTCCCCTTCCAGACTTCTGGGGTGGTTACAAGATCGTACCTGACTCCATCGAGTTTTGGCAGGGAAGAGCCAGCCGCCTTCACGACCGTATTCTTTACACCCGATCAGACTCAGATTGGTCCACACAGCGATTGGCCCCTTGAAGGCAGAGAGCATTTATCTGAAAAGATACGCCTGGCCAGCCACCGGCCTTGCAGGCAAAGTCAGCGGAAACCCTCAGATGATCGTTGTGATCCCGGCTTTCTGTGAAGACCACCTGCCCAAGGCGCTCACCTCCTTACATCGATGTACACCTCCAACACTCGAAGTAGCAGTATTGATCATAGTGAATGAATCAGAGAACGCTTCTCTGGAAATTCAGCAAAAAAACCAGGCGTGCCTACTGGCCATACAGCAAGTCATCCCCACCTTTCAACAGCATGTATTGCATGTGAAACTCCCCCCAAAAAAAGCTGGGGTGGGTTTGGCGCGAAAAATCGGGATGGACGAAGCGGTCAGGATATTTGAAGATCGTCAGGTGGATGGAATCATCGTCTGCTACGATGCAGACTGCCACTGCGATGATAACTACCTTCAGGCCATAGAGCATTTCTATCAGGACCCTCAAAACAATCTCGGGCTTGTTCATTACGAACATGAGCTCCACGGCACCAATCATGAGGCCATTCTCAACTATGAACTGTATCTCCGCTACTATACCAATGCACTAAGGGTATGCGGGTATCCTTATGCGCTTCAGACACTCGGATCATGTATTACGGTGAGATCCTCTGCCTACCAGAAGCAAGGCGGAATGAACACCCGAAAGGCCGGTGAAGACTTCTATTTTATCCATAAGACCATTCCCCTCAAAGGAATTGGCGAAATCAACCAAACCACGATCTACCCCTCTGACAGGGTATCTGATCGGGTGCCCTTTGGCACCGGACATGTCATTGGTAAATACCTGGAAGATGAAGCCGATGACTACTCCGTCTATCACCCCGATATATTTGAACAGCTTAGACCTATAAACAAGGATCTAAAAGACCTTTACATCACACGAATATTCGATATTTCAGAGGTTTCTCCCTGCCTAAGGGCTTTCTATCTTGAAAACAATTTCGAAGAAGCATTATACCAAATCCTTGATCAGTCTGGCAGCTACAGCAACTTTCTGGATAGGTATTATCAATGGTGGGATGCCTTCAGAGTCCTTAAGTATGTCCACTTTGCCCGAGATCACTTTTACGCCAGTGTCCCCTTGCATTCTGCTATGCAGTGGCTCTCGTTACAGCTTCCTGAGCTTCTGCTAGCAGAAAAAGATCAGCTGGCCCAGCTCCTGAGAATGCGTGAGTATGACAGGGCAAATACCTTTTACATCAGGTGATAGAGGTCTTTCACTCCAAGGGACTGTTTCGTCATAAAGCCCTCTGCATATTTCACACCTATGCGGTGACCATATTCCAAAGCTCTCGCTTCGATCATCTGCATAAACTCTGGTTTTGAAATGTAGGTCTGGGGTTCCTGACTATTAGGGTCAAAAAACTGCGACTTATAGGCCCGAACTGCCTCCATTTTGAGTTCTTGCGCATCCGAAATATCCACCAGAAAATCGGGTGTCAAGGAGACGCTCTGTACACAAAAATAGGTCTTCTTTGGCCTCCAGGCCTTCTGTGGGTTTCCTTCCGCATCCAGGGTTTCTACCTTCTTCAATCCCGCTTTGAAACAGGCCTCTTCTACCATGGTCGCTGCGCGTCCGTGATCCGGGTGGCGGTCATAGAGCGCGTTGGTCAGCACGATATCCGGTTGAAATTCTCTGATTTTCTGAACGATCTTCAGCTGATGCTCAGTATCGTTGGTGAAGAAAGAGTCTGCAAATCCAAGATTCTCGCGTACAGAGACTTTCATGATTTCACCTGCTCTTTTGGCCTCTTGAAGTCGCTGCTCGGCAGTACCTCTGGTGCCCATTTCTCCCTGGGTAAGGTCTATAATGCCGGTAGTAAAGCCCCGCATCTGATGAACGATAAGTGTGCCGGCGCAGCACAGTTCCACATCATCAGGATGAGCAGCAAAGGCTAGTATATTTATCTTCATAACAAAAAAAGTCCCGACATAGTCGGGACCATATGGTTAATTCTATCTTAAAAAATTACAATGCCGCTTCCTGAAGCTCTACCTCTTTCTCAGCGATAAACTTCTCTGCATCCAATGCGCCCATACATCCGCTACCAGCTGCAGTCACTGCCTGTCTGTAAATCTTGTCCTGGGCATCACCTGTGGCAAATACTCCAGGAATATTAGTCTTGGACGTACCCGGGATGGTTTTAATATACCCTGCACTATCCATGTCCAGAAATTCTTTGAAAACATCTGTATTAGGTTTGTGACCAATGGCCACGAAGAAGCCTTGTACCTCAATCTCTCTTTTCTCTCCTGTCACAGTGTCCTTGATACGCAGGCCTGTTACTTCTTCTTCTCCCAAAACCTCATCGGTTTCAGAGTTCCAGAGCACTTCTATGTTTGGCGCGTTCAGCACACGTTGCTGCATGATTTTACTGGCGCGCATCTCATCTCTTCTCACCAGCATGTATACCTTATTTACCAGCTTCGACAGGTAAGTAGCTTCCTCAGCGGCAGTATCCCCACCACCCACGATGGCTACATCCTGACCTCTAAAAAAGAATCCATCACATACCGCACAGGCAGAAACACCTCTTCCATTCAATCGCTGCTCACTCTCCAGTCCCAACCACTTGGCAGATGCTCCGGTAGAAATGATCACTGCCTCCGCTTCGATCTCTGTCTTGTTATCCACGGTAACACTGTGTGGCCATCCTGAAAAGTCCACCGCCGTGATCATGCCGCTGCGGATGTCTGTCCCAAAGCGTTCGGCTTGCTTTTGAAAATCCACCATCATCTGTGGCCCCATGATTCCCTCAGGATATCCAGGGTAGTTTTCCACGTCAGTGGTGATGGTCAGTTGACCGCCAGGTTGACCGCCCTGGTAAAGCACGGGCTTCATACCCGCACGTGCTGCATAAATCGCAGCTGTAAAACCTGCAGGACCGGAACCTATGATCAATACTTTTACTCTTTCTTTAGTCATTTTTACGAATATGTTTCAATTTTCTATTACAACGACGATGCAAAGTTATTGTAACAAAGAAAACGCCATAATGTAACGAAATGTCATTTTGGCTACTATCCAAGAAAAGTTTTCAATGACCTACTTCTCGAAGCGTGACGTAATCTTCTTATTGCTTTTTCTTTAATCTGTCTCACACGCTCCCGGGTGAGGTTAAACCTCTCCCCGATTTCCTCCAGGGTAAGCGCATGCTGTTCATTGAGTCCAAAGTAAAAAGCCACCACATCCGCCTCACGCTGAGTAAGGGTGGATAAAGCCCGCTGTATTTCTCTTCTCAATGAATCGGTCAGTAAGCTACTGTCGGGAGTATCCTCGCCCACATCCTCCAGCACATCCAGTAAACTGCTCTCTTCACCATTGGCAAAGGGCGCATCCATAGAAATGTGCCTTCCGGAAATTTTCATGGTGTCCAGCACTTCACCTTCTGTCATCTCCAACACTTCTGCCATTTCGTCAGCTGAAGGTTCTCTTTCAAACTTTTGTTCCAGAAATGAAAAGGTCTTGGAGATTTTATTGAGTGAACCTACCCTATTGAGTGGTAGCCTGACGATCCTGGACTGCTCAGCAAGGGCTTGCAAAATGGATTGTCTGATCCACCAAACGGCATAGGAGATGAACTTAAAGCCTCTGGTCTCATCGAAGCGCTGAGCAGCTTTGATCAGACCGAGGTTTCCCTCATTGATCAAATCCCCCAGTGTAAGTCCTTGATTTTGATATTGCTTAGCCACAGACACAACAAAACGTAGATTGGCTTTGGTAAGCCTCTCCAGCGCCAGCTGGTCGCCTTCTTTTATTTTCTTGGCTAGTATTACTTCCTCATCGGCGGTGATTAACTCTACTCTTCCGATTTCCTGCAAATACTTATCGAGAGATTGACTCTCCCGATTCGTAATTTGCTTGCTAATTTTCAGTTGTCTCATTTGGCGGTGTTAATTAAGCTGCACAAGATGTGCAGCCAGTATTATCACCACTAAATTTAATCAGCTTTCTCTTTTCTTTCCGGCTTAGGTAGTAAAACTTTTCTTGACAACCGATATTTACCGGTTTTCTTGTCGATCTCGATGAGTTTCACTTTGATCTCTTCACCTACTTCCAGAACGTCCTCTACATTATCTACCCGATCCCACTTGATCTCTGAAATATGTAGCAAGCCGTCTTTGCCAGGCAATACCTCAACGAAAGCACCAAATGGCATGATGGCTTTTACTTTACCTTCATAGATCTCTCCCACTTCAGGCACCTGTACGATGGCCTTGATGCGTGACAGAGCGTTGTCCAAGGCTCCTTTGTCTGCAGCGAATACACTCACAAGGCCTCCCTTGTCAGTTTCTTCAATATTTACAGTAGCACCAGATTCTCTCTGGATTTCCTGAATAATCTTTCCGCCAGGTCCGATCACTGCACCGATCATATCGCGCTCGATCACCAACTGTACCAGACGCGGTGCGTTTTCTTTCATTTCGGCTCTAGGCTCAGAAATGGTTTTCTTCATTTCGTTCAGAATATGAAGACGACCTCTGTTGGCCTGAGAAAGTGCTTCTTTCAACACATCATATGACAATCCGTCAATCTTGATGTCCATCTGACAAGCTGTGATTCCTTTTTCTGTTCCGGTCACTTTGAAGTCCATGTCACCAAGGTGATCTTCGTCTCCAAGAATATCAGAAAGTACTGCATACCTTCCTGTAGCGCTATCAGAGATCATTCCCATGGCGATACCTGAAACAGGGCTCTTGATCTTAATACCGGCGTCCATCAAGGCCAATGCTCCCGCACAAACGGTAGCCATAGACGATGATCCGTTTGACTCCAGAATGTCTGAAACAATACGAATGGTATAAGGATTGTCTTCTGTAGGAATCATCGGTTTCAATGCCCTCATGGCAAGGTTACCGTGACCTACTTCTCTTCTACCCGGTCCTCTGTTGGGTCTTACTTCACCCGTAGAAAAACCTGGGAAATTGTAATGAAGAATAAATTTGTTGTAACCAGAGATCATGGCACCGTCGATCATCTGCTCATCCATTTTGGAACCGAGCGTCACGGTGGTCAATGATTGTGTTTCACCTCTGGTGAAGATAGCCGATCCGTGCGCAGAAGGGAGACAGTCCACTTCACTCCAAATCGGTCTGATCTGATCCAGATCTCTTCCATCCAGACGCTTTTTAGTATCTAGTACGCAGTTTCTTACTGCGTCTTTCTGCACGTCGTGGAAATATTTTTTTACCAGAAAGCTGTTAAGCTCTTCTCTTTCTTCTTCAGTATAGGTGGCCAGGAACGACTCTTTAATCGCATCAAACCCTTCTGATCTTTCTGTTTTGTTGGCAGAACCTTTCTTAGCGATTTCGTAGCAAGCATCATAGCAATGTGCTCTGATCTTGGCTTCCAACTCAGCATCTGAAGGCTCATGATCAAACTCACGCTTCACGGTAGCTCCCACTTCAGCTGCAAGCTCTACTTGTGCCTGACACTGAATCTTAATGGCTTCATGTGCCACCTTGATCCCTTCGAGCATATCCTCTTCGCTCACCTCTTTAGACTCGCCTTCCACCATCATGATGTTATCTGCAGAACCCGCCACAATGAGGTCGAGAGAAGCTTCAGCCATCTGTGCTGGTGTTGGATTCACTAGAAATTCATCACCGAGCTTAATCACCCGTGCTTCTGAGATAGGACCATCGAATGGAATATCTGATACCGCAAGTGCGGCTGAGGCTGCCAAGGCTGCCAGTGCATCCGGCATTACCTCCGGATCTGCGGAGATCAATGAGAGCATTACCTGAGTGTCTGCGTGATAGGTAGATGGGAAAAGAGGTCTTAACGCTCTGTCCACCAAACGACAAATCAACACCTCGTAATCAGAGAGTCTGCTTTCACGCTTCAAAAACCCCCCAGGGATCTTTCCTGCTGCTGCAAATTTTTCCTGATAATCAACTGATAACGGAAGGAAGTCAACGCCCTCTCCCGCTTCTTTTTTGGATACTACTGTGGCGAGGATCATGGCATCACCCATTCTCACCACTACTGAACCGTCAGCTTGTTTGGCCAGGCGGCCTGTTTCGATGGAGATCTCTCTGCCATCTGCCAACGCAAATTTTTTAACCGTGTATTGAGGCTTCATATTTGAATGTTGTTAATAATGATATCCTGGAGCCCCATCTTTTTACTGTTTTCTTTCAGGCGCCGAAGATAAAAAAAGGGAATCCTGAGTTGAATTCCCCCTTAAATAGTGTCTTATAATTACTTTCGGATTTTCAACTCCGCGATAATGCTTCTGTATCGCTCGATATCCTTTTTGTAAAGGTAATCCAGCAATCTCCTTCTCTTACCGACTAGTTTCATCAATCCCAATCGGGTAGAGTGGTCTTGCTTGTTTTGCTTTAGATGCTCGGTGAGGTGGTTGATACGGAAGGTGAAAAGTGCGATCTGACCTTCAGAAGAACCAGTGTCCTCTGTACCTTTTCCGTGTTTAGTGAAGAATTCTTCCTTCTTTTCCTTCGTTAAATACATTATTTGTTGTTCTCTTGTTTGTCTCCTTAAATCAAAGCGCAAATCTAGGGGGCTTTAGGCTGAAAAGCAATAATTACTGCTTAACTTTTCTTGAGCCGCTGTTTTAATTGGTCAAACCATACCAGATAAAAATCTGTATCAAAAAGCTTGGCATCTACTCTGGCTTGTCGTAAAAAGAACAAACCTACCGGCAGGAGAGCCAAATCCGCCACCCAAACCGCCAAAACCGGGTCCATCACCCCTTCTTTGGCAGATTTTTCACAGATAATGCCTATGATGTAATAAATCAGGAAAAAGATAATGGACACAATGACCGGTACACCAAGCCCCCCTTTCTTAATAATAGATCCCAATGGCGCTCCTATCAAAAACATCACCACACAGGCAAATGCCTGACTGTATTTCTTGTATTTTTCTATTACAAATTTTCTGTAGTCACGACTCAGGTTGTCCACCCGGGATGCCACAGAGGACAGGTTGATCTTCACATTCTGAGCCTGATTTCTGGCTGTTTGCAATACATCCGCACTCTTACCCTCCACCTTAGCATTCAGATAGTCCCAACCAAGGGTATCCAGCAGGACTTGCTCCTTTTGGGTAATGGAGCCAGAACCATCCGGACGAGGCTGCTTCCTCTGGATGCCGGTATTGGCTGCAATCAATCCGCCATCCGGCTTCTCCAGTGTCTTGACAGGCTTAGCGCCCATACCCTCTTTGATCATCGGTCGCTTAACCTTAGGCTTGGGCAAGGAATCCTCGGTCATCTCTTTTGGATGATTCCTCTCCACATAGGCTAGCATAGCTGCTTTCATACTATCCGGCTCAGCTTCTGGTGACTCCACAACAGATTCATCATCGGCTTTATCATCTTCCATCGGGCTCCTTACCGACTCTTCCATGACCTGCTGAGCCTTACTCTTTTTGGCTACCTTTTCCATGTTAATCTCTAATGAATCCAGGTGGTAAGAGAAAAAACCCTTGGCATTAGCAAAAAAACCATGCTTGGCCTCATAGATAGAGTAGGCCAGCGAATCCATATCTTCTGTGAGTTCGGCAATGTTCTTCATTTGCCGGTTGTTCTGAAAAAGCTCTTCCTTGGTTCGTTTCAGATCAAATGAAGACAAGTTGAACACCATGTCCATACGTGCGAAATTGGTGCGGTAAAACTGATCGACAGGTTCCCGGGCCTTAGGCTCCTCGCTATAATAATTTCCATTATAAAGCTCCAACTTCAGGTATTTATCATTGTAAATCATGAACATCTTGCTGGAATCTGCCAGAATTACCCGATTGTTTCCGATCCCACTGGTGTGATCATAGATGAGCACATTCTTCATGGTCTTGTTATCCGGAAACTTCTCCTGTGCCTTGATGCTGTAATCGGGTATGCCGTTGTAAAAAACACCTTCTTTGATGTCCAAAGCAGGCTTCTTGTGCTTGATGTCGTAGAGTAGGCTGTAGGCCTTGAGGTTAGCAGCAGGCACTATGTAGTTATTGAACTCGAATGCGGCGAAGGTGAGTACAATGACGAAAAAGAAAATCGGCCGAAGGGCTCTCACCAGTGAAATCCCGGCACTCTTGATCGCTGTGAGTTCAAAATTTTCGCCAAGGTTTCCGAAGGTCATGAGCGAAGACACCAGTACTCCCAATGGAAGGGCCACCTGAAGCATATTCAGGCTAAAGTAGAAAAGCAGCTCTGCAAAGACCTCTGCACCCAGGTCTTTACCAACAAAATCATCGAAGTACTTCATCATGTACTGGATGAGCAGCACGAATGTGGCCACCACAGTAGTGAGGATAAAAGGACCTACAAATGATTTAATGATTAATGTATCTAGCCTGCGCATAAAACCCCGCAAATATGCTTAAGAAAACTCAAAGGGCATACGCATGGTCTGGATAGATAGTTACCCTCCAACAATTTCCTTGAGGTCATTGATGAGGCTCTCATATAGATCATTCACTTCTTCCTGATCTATATCGCTGTAGTCTGTCACCCGAATGAACACTTCCTGTGTCAGCTCATTCATATCGAGTTTGAATTCAACATAAGTGGGGTCATCTTCATCCCCATCCTCTTCTATAAATTCAAAGCGTACATGAGAGTTGGTTCTGCTGGAGACCATCTTCGCTTTGTTTTCATCTCCATCCCACAAAAAAGTATAGATTTTATCCTCATCAATATTCACATCATCTGCAAACCACTGCGCCAGACCAGAAGCCGTGCTGAAGTAAGGATAGAGCATTTTTTTGGATGCGTTAATCGGGTACTCGCCAACAAATTTTTCTTTCGGCATGGATGATTAATTTTTGGATAAGGTAAAAAAAAAATTGAAATCAGCAATATGCTATGATAAAAAAGAAAACTTTTTACATTTGCACTCCTTTTCCAACGGCGAGGTAGCTCAGATGGTTAGAGCGTCGGATTCATAACCCGGAGGTCGGGGGTTCGATTCCCCCCCTCGCTACTCTATTTTCACATACAGAATCACGATAAAAGCTATATACTGATGATCAGTAATATAGCTTTTTATCTTTATCCGAGCAACACGACACGTGGGGTAATTTCTATCCTCAATCATGCTACCCACCTAACATAATCTCCAGCAGGCAACTGTACCCTTATCACAGTGCTTTCAGTGCTTTAAACGAACTTAACTGAAGCGTTTCGATGCCCCATCAAATCTCCTTTTCAGGTGTGATCAAAAGTGGATAACTTTACTCAAAAGAATCGCAATGAAAGCTATACAGTCAAACCTGATCATTTTGTTACTCCTACTATGTTTTGTTCTGGGATGTGAAAAGGAAGATATTCAAAAAGAAAATAAGACCAACATAGTGGGCACATGGCTGCTCAATGCCACGTCTCAGTCTAACTGTGATGACGCTGAACTCAATGGACTCCAGTCGTATGAATGCACTGATGACAACTGCACCAAGTATATCTTCTCCAGCGACTCCACTGGTATGAACTATATCAAAGAGTTCATTGAAGATGGCATCCTGATGTCGGAAGTGGGAACCTATTCAGTGGGTGAGTCCAAGCTGACGATGTGTGTGGAAACAGAAGATGGTCCCGAATGCACAAGTTTCAAACTTGCCCTGACAGTAAGCACCATGAACATCAGCGGTAAGAATGACGAAACCGGCTGTACAGAAGCACTCTACTTCGACAAAGAAGCCCAGGAAGAAACCAACTAGGTTTTTTTATTCAAAACAATTTTTCAACACAACCACACCTCATGAATAAAGAAGCTGCAAAGCATCATAAGGAGGCTCATATTCATGGTGAAAAGCACTTTCTCTCCAAATTTCAAGACTACCTGGGCGAATTTGTTTACGGCGCCATAGATGGTAGCGTGACCACCTTTGCGGTGGTGGCCGGCTCAGCTGGAGCTGGTCTGGACAGTGCCGTAGTGATCATTCTTGGGTTTGCCAACCTCATTGCCGATGGATTTGCCATGTCTGTGGGTAGTTACCTATCTACCAAATCAGAGCAGCAAAACTATCATAAACACAAGCAGATAGAATATTGGGAGGTGGATCACATGCCCGAAAAAGAAAGAGAAGAAATCAGGGAAATCTACGCTGCGAAGGGGTTTGAAGGAGACCTGCTGGATCAAGTGGTGGCTACCATCACCGCCGACAAGGACCGGTGGGTAGATGTGATGATGAAAGAAGAACTGGAAATGGCCGAAGAAACCAAATCCCCTCTGGCTATGGGCTTTGTGACCTTTATCTCTTTTATCAGTCTGGGATTCATCCCACTGATCATTTATGTAGGTGATTACATTCAGCCCATATCAGCCGATCTGTTTCTGATTTCCAGCCTGCTCACAGGCGTTTGTTTTTTAGGTATAGGCTATCTGAAAAGCATCGTCACCAATACTCCGAAGCTCCAAAGCATTATGGAAACACTCCTGCTTGGAGGTGCCGCAGCCACTCTTTCGTACTTCGTGGGGAATATTCTCGAGCGAATTATTTCCTGATAAATCTGTCTTTTTGAAAATATTGATTCAGAAAACATTCACCCTCTTCACCTTTTATTTTGATAACAAATCTTCTAAATCTTCCAGACTTTTTCCTTTTGTTTCGGGCATCATAAAATGGGTGTAGAGCAACTGTAGGACCATAAAGCATCCGAAAAACACAAATGCCACCCACGGCGCAAATGTATTGATCAATACTGCCCCAAAAAGTGTGATCAAAGCTGCAAATACCCAGTGTGTGCCACTGCCCCAAGCCTGACCGTAGGCTCGCACCCTATTAGGAAATATTTCAGATATAAATATCCAGATCACAGATCCCTGGCCAATGGCATGGGAGGCGATGAAAGTCAAAATGAATATGAGCTTGAATATGGCACTGGACTCGACATAAAACCCATAAGCCACCATGAACAGGCTAGTGATATAGCCGATAGAGCCAATATACATCAGTTGCTTTCTTCCTGCTTTGTCGATCAACACCATCCCCACAAAAGTGAAAGCCAAATTCACGATACCGATTGAGATCGAACTTAACAGTGAATCGGATGAGCCAAATCCTGCCTTCTGCAGAATCTCCGGAGCATAGTAAAGAATAAAGTTGATCCCAGACAGCTGGTTGAAAAAAGCAATCAGAAAAGCCAGTATTAACGAACGTTTGTACTTTGCTGAGAATACTGAAGATTTATCATCTTTTGTTTTACGGTGATCCTCTTCTATGGCCTTTAGCATAGCAGAAGCTTCTGCCTCAGACGAAGACAACTCCTTGAGCACCTTTTCGGCACCAACATAATCGTTCCGATGAGTAATCAACCATCTTGGGCTTTTGGGCACACCCAGCACCATTAATGTGTAGATGAATGCGGGTAATGCCTCTATTCCCAACATCCAGCGCCAATCGTTATCTCCTCCTACACCCTGAAGAAGGTAGTTAGAGATGAATGCTATTAGGATTCCAAATACGAGATTGAACTGATAAAGAATACCCAAACGACCCCTGTTACTGGCTGAAGATATCTCCGAGATATAAGTAGGAACGGCAATTGAAGACACCCCCACTCCTAATCCTCCAATGAAGCGAAAAAATGAGAACCAATATGGATCGGACGCTAAACCACTGCCGAGAGCTGACACAAAATACAGAACACCAACCCAGATCAATGTGGTCTTTCTGCCAAGTCTATCGGTAGGAATACCTGCCAGCATAGCCCCCACCACAGTGCCCCACAGCGCCATAGACATGATAAAAGTGCCATGAAACCACTCTGAGGTATTCCACAACTCTTTGAGAGGGAGGTTAGCTCCAGAGATAACCACCGTGTCAAATCCAAATAAAAAACCCGCTAAAGAAGCGGTTAGAGAGGCCATAATCAGCTTTCTACTCATGCTATTTTACTTTTCAGATTCATTTTCTTTTTGACATATGCCGAGGCAGCTCCTAGAATTGCTGCACTTTCTCCAAGGGTAGATAGGTGGATTGGCTCCTTTATTCCGGTTTTGGTGAGTTCCGCTTGCACCTTAGGCAAGAAAATATGTTGCGCTTTTAACATATTCCCTCCCAGGATGATCGCGTCAGGGTTTTCTTCGGACACAAACAAGCCAATCAATTTTGCGAGGTTAAAACCGAACTCCTTAAATACTGATCTTATTGACGGTTCACTATTGCTCATTTCTGTGAGTTCCTTTACTCCAGAAATCTCCTGGCCGGTCAGCTCCGAGTATCTTCGCTTAAACCATTTCGTGGAAATAAAATCTTCAACTATTCCATCATTGAATGGGTATTGCCATAGCTCCCCATCTACACCCACTCCATGCCTGATTTTTGCGGTCCCGCATCCAGTTCCAAGCGTTATACCAATTGGATGTTGATATTTCCGACCAACTCCCATGTCCAATTCGCCTTGAAGAAAACAAGCAGCATCGTTGGTCATCTGAATGTTCTCCTCTGGGATACTCAAAGCATGAGCTAGCGTCTCACAGACATTTAATCCATACAAATTGGAGTATTTCGACAAGCCATCTATGTGGCAAATGCCTCGCTCATAATCACATGGACCAGGCATAGCCAATCCGATATGTTTGGACATATCACTATAACAAGACTCGACTATACCTCGCCAAACATTCAGTATCTCTTCAGTTGATCCCTGTGAATCCAATTCCACTCTTCGGAGAGAATCCTGAACAATTAACCCATTGTCCAAATCCACCAATCCGGCGGTTACATGTGAGCCCCCGATATCCATACCAAGGACATAACTATTTCCTACAAATAGATTAGTCATATGTGCTCTCAGACTACTTGATTCGTTTAAAAGTGATTACGCCTTGTCCGGTGTGAAATCTCAAAATATAATACCTGACTTCAACGAGTTCGCCTCGATTTTATCCTTGTCACTCAACATAGCATTTAGAAGCAGTTTTCCACTGAATCATATATTTCAAATGGTGTCTGCTTCCAAAAGAGGTTATCGGATGATAACTCTGGTGACAAAAGTTCCATTGGTTGTACTGACCTTCAATAGGTAAATTCCTTTAACAGAGCGACCAATACTCACTTCAACTTCATTTGGTAGTTCATGATAGGATGACCGTTGTATTTGCTGACCACTCAGGTCAATCAATTCAATTTCTCTGATACCATCATCCTTGTATGTATGAACTATGAGTTGATCCCCAGCACTGATCGGATTTGGATAAATCTGAACCTCTGCTGGCGACAATTTCTCAACGTGGACCTTTTGATCTTCAAGGCTTTCCCGACAACTTACACAACTCTCTTCAACTCCAAATAACTGCCATTCTGCGAGCTGGAGCAGTGAAGACCCATTATTGGCAGTAATATCCAAGCGATAACGCTTGTAGCTGTTGTCATTATCAATGTAGAAAAACCTTCTTTGATAGCGATCAGAAAAATCCTGATTTGTTTGCGTGTCCAGGTCTACCCAGCTCGTGCCATTGTGCCCTTGCAGTTTCCAGTCTTTGGGATCCCTATCTTCAGCATCGTTAGCGGATGTTATGGAATAGGTAGTCACCCGGTGACCTTCGGATGTTTGATACTCAATATACCCTTCGGCATGAGTTGTCAGGTATTTAGTTAGTGATGAATTATCAATGACTTTATCAATCTCTTCCCCACTAGGAGAGTCGTCATGCTCATCAGAAATGGTGCCACCCCCATCAGTGATATCATAGAGTAGTTCAAACCAATTCATATGAAACTCGCCCTCATTGCCTAGCAATTGAAGCACAGTATTACCTGCAGAAGGAAAATCAATCACTGCATCAAGATCGTGCCATCCAGTATTACTGGAAATTGAAATGGAATCGTAAAGCGTAGAAGAATTGGCATCTTTTATCATCATTTCGGCATCATTGCTAATGTGACTATTTGACACCCTGGCTTTAAATAGGTATTGCCCCGCGTTATCAATGTCAAGAAAATAATCCATGTGATCTCCGACACCTATATCATTACTCGTATACACTATTCCATTGTCGCTTCTCTGATCCACGAACACTCCCGCTTCGCTATTGGAGTTTTCAGCCTCAATCTTCACATAATCGCCAACCACAACAGCTTTATCGAAACGAATCCAATTCAAATTGAAAATTCCAGTTTGAGCATTAACCCTGAGAAGATGGGGCCCTTGAGAAAGGGATATTTGATCGTATAGGGTCACAAAATCACTCCAAGTGCCTGTGCCGTCAATAGTAAGTGTAACAAGTGTACTGCCATCTTCAACCAGTTGTAAAACGCCCTGGCCTGAAAGTGCATTGTCTCTGGAAACCCTGGCCGAGAACAAATAGGTGGCAGTGGTGGGTACATATACGTAATAATCCAGCCAACTGCCTGTCTGCATCGATAGCTGCCTGGTACCGAGGTTATCTTCTGATTCCTCACCATAGATCTCCGTTTGATAAGGACTGGAACCATTGAAAGTTGGGCAGCCTGTACCACTTTGTTCGCTATGCTCTGTATGGGCATTTTCTGCTTCAAGTCGAGCATCGGTGAGGCTGAAGGCTCTGAAAAATTTCAGCCAATTCAAATTGAATCCCCCTGTGCTGCTAGAAATTCTAATTGTATGACCTCCTTCACTAATATTCAAGATGGTCGAAACCGATTCATAGAATTGCCAATTCCCGGTGTTCGGAACATCTATCGTTTCCACTGGCGTACCATCAACCTCGACTGTTAAAGACTTTCCGGACAACTCACTGGACACTCTCGCGACAAACATATAATCCGTTGTAGAATCGGCATAAACCAAGTATTCTGCCCATTCGTTTGCGTCAATTCCAGCCAGGCTGAGTCCACTACCTATATCACAGTTCGTTTCTGTGCCTACACCAGCATGAGCGGATATGAAATCCTCTGCCTGAATTGTTCTGACAAATTTGGGAATGAAGGTCAGTTCAAACCAGTTGATATTGAACCCGCCATCAACTGCATGAATTCTCAAAGTTTGAACCCCTGCGGTCAGTTGTACATAGGCGGTCTCCGTTTGAAAATTTTGCCATCCTCCAGTATTCGGAATATTCACTGTGGTCAGCACATCAGCTGACTTTTTCAATTGAAATGATCTCCCTGTATAAATACTAGCGATCCTCGCATCTAGCTTATACCACCCATCTGATTCAACGCTTAGCTCATAGTCCATCCATTCCCCAGCATCAATGCCGCCTACATTTTGCCCACCACCTGTATCTGTTGTAGTTTCAGTAACTACTCCACTCATAGATTGGTAATCTTCCGCTTCAATTTGGCCGCTGACCACACTTTTTATACTATCCAGTTTGAACCAATTGATATTGGCGTTTCCATGTTTCGACTCCAACCTGAGTATTTGAGCTCCTGCGGTTAAAGTAGCTGTAGTACTTTGGGTGGCCCAGTTTTCCCAACCTCCTGTGGAGGGGATGGCAATTTCCTGTATCAGGGTAGCACCACTTTTCAATTGGAGCGTATCACTTCCTACTGGCTGACGTGATGCGCGAACCAAAAAATTGTATTGTCTTGATTTTTTCACATCCACGTAATATTCCATCCAATCACCTGATCCTACCGCATCAACCGTTTCCCCACCACCAAAGTCAGAGGTTCCTGATGTTCCCACTCCCGACATCTCCACAAAATTCTCAGCTTCTATCTTTTCTGAGGTTAACACCAATGGATTTTCAAAGCGAATCCAATTGAGATTGAAACTACCATTTGGTGCTGACAATGTTAAAAGCGTATCCACGCCTGCAGTTAGGTTGATCATGCCAGTCACCGTTGAATAGGTCTGAGCATCACCCGTATTATCAATATCTATTGTTGCCAGAGCATTTCCATTTGATGAGATAGTGAGCTGACGTCCACTATTGACACTCGCCGCTCTCACCCGAACTAAATAGGTGTCGGTGGAGGTTACCCTAACTTTGTAGCTGATGTCATCTGGAGCATCAAAACTGGTAATATTCATACCACAATAAGGGTCTGCATCTCCATTTTCCTCAACACTAACTCCAGTTGCACTGGTATAATTTTCAGCATTAATTCCACCAGGGATCAAAAACCCATCATCATGTGAGATTAACCCAAGTTTCACGGCCATTTCTAAGAGTGTAATTCCCGCCAGCTGAGCGGAAAGCACCGCATCACAGGTAGATTCACCCCAATATGGCCCTGTATGATAGTTCACCGGATTTAACCCTCCACTCACAAGAGCGCTGGCATTGTCAGCAACCATTGCCTTATAAGTATCTCTCTTGATAGACGAAACGGATGTTTCCATGGCAAGCTCAGTTAAATACCTTATCAAAACTCCCTTAAACAAAGGAGCGTCTCCACTTGCTCCTTCGCTCTTATAAATCCCATCATTCAACAGATTATTTGATTCCCCTACGGCATAATCTGCGGTAAGAATAGCATCATCCAAATAATGAGTGCTGTCGGTAGCTCTGTACATTTCCAGTGCAGCACCTATAAATGTCCCATGCCCATAAGTGAACTCCCAGAGATCAATTTCACCGGGTGCGTTTTTGGGGTCTCTGTTCACTCCATCATATACGCGACCCGAACTTGCTACCAGATTACTTTTAACCCAACTATAGAGTCTTCGAGCCAACGCAATATCTTCAGCATCACCCAAATACTGATACCTTCGGGCTGCCACTATTACAGTGGGAGAATTGGCAGCATTGTTCTTGTAATCTCTTTGTGATTTGCGCCAGGCAATACCTCCTCCCATTATATCATTTTCCCCAGTCTTGATATCCTCCAATAATGTGGTGGAAACATCAAGAAATAAGGAAGAATCTGACGGATGAGTACCTTTGATGGCTTCAAACGCCCTAAAACTGGAAATGGCTAACCATTCCATATCATCATAAAAATTATTGTAGTGCCCATAGTTGTTGTTGAAGGTTTCATTGGCAGTTTCCATACCATTCACCAAATCTTTCATGAGCTCTACAGCAGTGTCTCGTTGTGTCCCGGAAGTAGCTCTTTCATACCTATCTACCAGGACTTCTAATGCATAACCATTCCACCAATAATGAAAATACGTATTGGACGGGCTCGTACTCTGATCAAAAAAGTAGCCCCCCGTAACAGTATAAGAGTAATCGTCAACAAGAGCCTGCTGCGCCGAATCAGCCAACTGTTCATAGCTTTGGCTCCTTAAATTGAGCATGCTCAGCAAGCTTACTATTGTGAAAATTAGTTTGGTTTTCATGGATTAGGGGTTTGGTTTTAAAAAAATTAAATGCTCTTTAGCACTTCAGGCCTTTCATTGAATGTTTTGAGAATTAATTCACCAAACAGGGTATTTGCCCAGGCAAACCATTCTCTCGAAAACTTCTTTGGATCATCTTTATGGAAGGATTCATGCATAAACCCGGTCTCTGCATCTGTATCCATCAGGGTTTTGATACAAGCCGCTATTTCCGCATCGTTTTCGCTAGTCAGGGCTTTCATAATAATGGACATAGGCCAAACCATATCCATACCCACATGGGGACCTCCAATACCTGATGCAGCCTTTCCCTCGAAGAAGAATGGATTGTCCTTGCTCCAGACAAAATCTCTGGTGTTCTGATAGATGGGATCGTTCTCAGATACACACCCTAAATATGGAAGTGCTAAAAGGCTGGGCACATTGGCATCATCCATAAATAGCTTGTTTCCAAATCCATCTACCTCGAAAGGATAAATATTTCCATAACCCAAATGTTCTACAATAGCATATTCCTTGAGTGCCGCCTCTACCTCATCGGCTAAGGCTATACACTCCCTGGCAAGTGATCCATCACCTAATACTTCGGTAGCGATCTCAGCCACCTGTCGCAAACTTACCACGGCAAAGAAATTGGATGGTACCAGAAAAAGATATGTAGTAGCATCATCAGACGGTCTGAAAGCCGATGCAATCAAGCCAACGGGGACTACCGGGTTTCCAAAACCTCTACCTGGCATGGTGTCGGTTTGTATGGGCGTTTCGCGCATGAATTTGTAAGGACCATCCCCTCCTTTTCGTTGTTGCTCCTTAAATGTTTTAAGTACCAGTTTCATGGCCTCTTGCCACTCTGAAGTAAAGACAGAGGTATCTCCTGAGGTCTTCCAATAATGGTAGGCCAGTCTAATGGTGTAACACAAAGAATCCACCTCCCACTTTCGCTCATGCAGCTCCAGCTTCATTTCTGTATCATCACTCTGCCAATGCCCTCCGGTAGCTTCCTTGTTGAATGCGTTGGCATACGGATCTATCAGTACACATTTGGTTTGCCGCCGTACAACACCCGCAATTAGCTTCCGAAGCTTGTCGTCTTTGTTTATCAAAGGTAAGTACGGCCATACCTGGGCCGTACTATCCCTTAACCACATAGCTGGTATATCTCCTGTAATAACAAATGTATCTGGCAACCCACCTTGCTCTTCGTACTGAACGGTGGTATCCAGTGTATTGGGAAAACAGTTTTCAAACATCCAAGCCAGTTTTGGGTTGTCAATACCCTTTTTCACTGCGCCTATAGTTTCTTCAACAGCTTTGCTGACAAAGTTTCGTTTTGACTTTGGAGGGCGGTTAGAGGTGTAACTCTTATCCCCTAAAGGCACTGGGAAACTCATTCCAGACAATAACGTGCCTACCCCAATCAGAGAAAGGGTATTGGTTTGAATAAACTTTCTTCTATTCATTTTATCAAATGTTATTGTTGAGTTATAAAGTTTTGAGAAGTCCTTTGTTTTCAAGAACTGCAAGTGTCTCCATTAAGAACACACCGCTCAGAGCCACTGTGAGGTCCACAGAAGATGAAACTTGCCCCTGACCATTTATAGGTGGGCTGACCCTCCAATCATGATTGAACAAAAACGGATAAGCAGGGTTTTTTGCCTTATCCCAGGCACTTTCCCCATTATCAACCAAGTAATCAATTACATTCCTTCGCTCTCCATCACTTAACCCTTCAGAAAGAGCCAGCACACCAAAATAGCGCATCATAATCCCTTTGAACAACCCCCCATCTCCATCGCCCTCCGGGCGGATGATGCCTGCAGAGCTTGATAAAAGTGATTCTGTAGCGGAGAACGTCTTTAATGCTTTAACCAACAATTGGCGATCCTTTGTGATGGTATAGAGCTCAGCAAGAGCGCCGGCATATGTTCCTTGGTTATAGGTGAAACGCCAAAAATCTTCAGTACTGTTGTCTCCGTCTATCTCAGTTCCTCCCTGACGACCAATGCCATCCCATACAATTCCGGTAACAGGATCAACGAGCTTTGATTCTTGCCAAGCCAGAATTTGTTTTCCGAAATCAAGGTCAGCTACTGATCCGGTAATTTTATGAAGCCTAAAGGCCAAAATTGCTGCTGGACCATTCGAAGGGGCATTTTTATAATCCAGTTGGTTTTCATTCCATGCGATTCCTCCACCGTGATTATCATTCCATCCAAGTTTGATGTCTTCCCAAAGTCCCTTAACATCGTTGAGGTATTCTTCATTTTCTGTAAGCTCATAAGCTCTTAAAATGGACAGAGCCATCCATTCGCGATCGTCAAAAAAATCATTGTTTCGAAGTGAACTGATATTGTTTTTTATACCAGAAATCATTTCGTTCATCTGATTAATTGTTGATGGGCTCTTGGCCCTGACGGCAGCATCCACCACGGCGTCCAGCGCATTGGCCTGCCACCAGTAGTGCTGAGTATTCAGGTTCTTTTTATTATCCGTATTATAAACACCTTTTTCCGCGTTCCAATAAATTAGGTTCAGAGAATTGAATGAGGAATCAGCCCGAGATATCCAGGAAGGAGGCACCGGTTGTTTAGGTTCGTTTTCATCAGGATCCAGGTTAGATTCTTCTTTGCAACCCATAAGGGGAAGCAGTATTAAAATAAATTTTAAGAGTATCATCCTATTTTTCATTAGTAGATTTTCAAATGGTTCTTGAAGAATTTTTCTGCACATTTCCGCGCAGGTCTGAACCAGTCTTTAAAAATTTGGGCAATAGTGTACAAGGCCGCACAATGATGTGCGGCGTTATACATGTATGAAGAAATGTGAAGTTTTATTAAACTATCGAGTGCTTACGATAGCTCCATCTACTAAGGACAAATTGTTCTCCCCTTCCGTATCTGAAGCCCAGTCGGTGATCAAATCAGTTGTAGCAGGCTTGGCAAAAGGCCAGTAGCCAATCAGGCCAGTTTCATCCCCGTCGATAATAAAATCCATGTCTTCTTTGATTTCGGCTGCAGACCTTGCCACTCCCCAATAGCGCACATCAAACATTTTACCGACCAACCTTCTCTCAGGTTGTTTAAAACCCGCACTATTACCCAATGTAAGAGGCTGAGCTCCTTCTTGAGCAGCTACTTCACCCATTCTGTCTCTATCAGATGCATCTAGTGACCCTATTTCATTCCCATTGATGTAAGATTTCATAGTCGTACCATCAAAGGTGCATGCTATATGAACCCACTCATTTCTAGGAACAATAGCCCCGGGAACAGCCGTAACATCCGGTTGAAGTCTACTCTCTCCATCTGCATCCCCAATTGCAAAGTCAAGCGCGTCTCCATCTCCAACTCTTACATTCCACCCCCAAACACCGTCAGCATAAAACTCGGTAGAAGCCATTTGCCCAAAGAATCCCGGCTTATCCGTGTAGTAGACCCAGGTTTCGAATGTGAATTCGCCTCTATTGAAAATACTCGCGGAATTGCTACTTTGCTCCACGGCAATAGCATTTTCGGAACCATTGGCCGAAAACTGCAATGCTGCATCTTCAATCTCTCGAGCTGCAAATGCAAATCTGGCATCTTCGAGTGAGGTCAACGCGGCATCTATTTCTTCCTGAGTTGCAGCCTCGTTGTTGCTCACGGTTTGAGCGTCTGCCAAGGCCGTTTCCAGTGGTTCCTTAGAATTCTTATAGTACTCTCCAACACCGTTCCCCTCAACGGATGAAGAAAGCAAAGTCTCTACGGTTGATATTTCTGCTGTTAATGCTGTTAAATCAGTATTCGGACCTTTGTCCTCCCCGTCATCTCCGCATGAATTCAGGGTAAAAATCACAAGTACACCTAGGGACAGCACCAGGGCCCTAATCCCGTAAATTTTGGTTTTGTTGTTAAAATCAATCATTGTAGTTCAAGTTTAGATTTAATTAATATTCAATAAATATGCTTTTCGTTTGGTCATCTGGTTAATCCGGGTATCCTGGATTCTGATCCAGGTTTGGGTTTACGTTTCTACTGGACTGCGGAATAGGAAATAAGGTTCTGAATCCGTCACTCACCTCCTTATCCCACCAATTTCCAGTATACTTTTTGTATCTGATCATGTCCGTACGGCGTAAGCCCTCATAGGCCATTTCTCGTCCTTTTTCATCATACAATTCATCTAATGTTAGGTTTTGATAAGTTGGAACATTTGCTCTGTTTCGTATTACATTGATTGCATCAAGCACATCTTGAGGAACGATACCCCCATTCCTGAGAGAGGCTTCGGCTATATTGAAATATATCTCCGCTAACCTGAAAAGCACTATATCATTGGAGAACCCTACCGCACCATATTCTACCTGATACTTAATGTTTCTGGCACCTGAAGCTTCATTGCCATCTTCCATGTTTGGTACATCCAACTCAAAAACCAAGTGCTGTCCATTCTTGTCATTAGTTCCCAGAATAGGATTACCATCTCTTCCGTACTGTGGCCCCCACATAAACTGGCCTCTCAGCAAAGTCGGATCATTCTCGTTTCCGGGAATAAAAACTCTGGAGTCAAAAAAGCATCTGGCATCATTTAGGGTGTCATAAGTTTCTATAAACTCACGGACGCTGACCATACCGTTGTACCCACCATTTCCCTGATATCCAAACTGTGGTTCTCGCTGCTGCCAGTGGGTAGTGAATTGAAACATTTGCTGTAAATCATTTCCAAAAAGCTCATCGGCTGGAATAGCAAAAACATTTTCGTCGGAGGCATAATTATCGGTTTTGAAAGGAGCATCCCACTGTGCCTCCAGCGAGAACGAAGATCCCAATACCAAGCGACTAACTTCTATACAATCAGTCCATCTGGCCTCACCTGTATACACTTCAGCGTTCAGATATAGCCTTGATAGAAGACCATTGGCAGCTTCTTGAGTAAATCGTCCGTACCATCCTATATCACCTTTCTTAGGAAGGTTGGTCCTGATGTCCAGGATTTCTTCTTCGATAAAATTGAATACTTCTACCCTTGTATTGTTGGACGGGCTAAATTGGTTAATCGCGGTTACTAGCGGAACATTGCCAAACAGGTCGAGCAAATAATAGTAATATAGGGCTCTAAGTCCTCGTAGTTCAGCTTGATATTGTAGTTTGTCCGTAGAGTTAACCGCATCAATATCCTTAAAGTCAAAAAGCAGATTATTGCATAAAGCTATTCCTTTATACATGTCGTTCCAGGAAATAGCGAAAGAACCATCCTCCACAGTCCACTCATGGCGATGCAATCGAATCCAGTTTCCGTTATCAAAGCCATCTCTACCCTTGGTAGGCCAGGCAGCCTCATCCGTTGACAATTCTTGTAAGAGAAATACCCCGCATCCATTGGTGGAAAAATTGAGGAAGACTTGTCTTAGATGAGCATATGGCCTCATCACTGCCGACACCACTTCTTCTTCATTCTGATAGAAATTACTCGCTGTAACTTCACTATAAACTTCTTCATCCAAGTCTACACAACTGGATAGACTAATCCCTAGCAAAAATATTTTCAGTAAATTTTTCATGATCAAAATGTAATGTTGAGGCCTAGTAAATAAGTGGCAGATCTTGGGTAGAAACTACGTGTATCCCACCCGAAACTCAGCCCTCCGTTGGTTCCACTACCCACCTCCGGATCAATTCCAGAGTAGTTAGTCAATAATGCCACATTTGTAACCGTGGTGTAAATCCGCGCCTGTTTGAACACAGACACATTTTTCAGGTTATAACCGAGGGTAATGTTATCGAGTCTTAGATAATTACCCTTTTCCAGATAGTAATCAGAAAATCTTAGGCGATCATCGAGTGAAGACTGGGGCTCATCCAACATTGATTTGAAGTAATTGGATGGTGAATTTGCCGTATTCTCATACCATAACCGTTTCTCATTAAAAACATGATAACCTGCAGCTCCTACCATGTATATGGATAAATCAAATTGCCTCCAGCTAAACTGGTTGTTCAAGCTGAAAAAATACTTCGGGAGCCCATTCCCTATTACTTGGTAATCAATGTTTTCATCAATTCTTCCATCATTGTTTTGATCCTTGAATACCCATTTTCCATCAGAGCCGATCTCTTTAAACTTAAAGCCGTAGAATGTACCAACAGCTGTGCCTTCAGCCATCATATACAGAGACGTTGCTACATTTCCATAATCACCATAATAAATCGTATCTGCTTGAAACTGATCATTGGCCAGTGAAATGACTTCATTCGTATTGATAGAGAAAGTGGGTGTAATGTCCCACTTAAATTCATTGCCATCTATGGCCTTGAAAGTCCCTATGAATTCAATCCCCTGATTCTTAATTGATCCGACATTTGTGAATAGCACTGGCTCTAAACTTGGGGGTGTTTGTGTGTTAAAGGAACCAAGCAAATCATCTGTGATTCTGGTATAAAAATCTACCGAACCAGTCACTCGTTCAGATAAAACACCAAAATCCAATCCTATATTCAACTCCTTGCTTCGTTCCCATCTCAAATCCGGATTGGGGTTATTAATGGGGCCATAAGTGAAGATCCACTGCCCATTGTAAAGTGCTCTTCCGCTTTCACCTATTCTGGCAAGAGACTGATAAGGTGCAATTCCCTGACTTCTTCCTGTCACTCCATATCCGGCCCTCAATTTTAGGGATGAAATGAAGGGAAGGTCAGACATGAAGTCTTCTTGCGAAATTCTCCAACCACCAGAAACGGCGGGAAATAAACCCCACTTATTGTTCTCACCAAAAACACTCGCTCCCTCTTGTCTCAAACTAGCATTAAAAAGATACTTAGTCGACCAGGAATAGTTGAACCGCCCAAAAAAGGCAATGAGTCTATAGCTCTGTTTGAAACTTCCAAAATCAGCTCGGCCATCCTGCAGAAAGCTCCCAGCTCCGATATCATTGTATTTGAGCTTGTTGGTAAGGAAACCTCGATTGAACATATTGCTACCGTGCGTAACATTGTTGATCAAGCTATATCCAGCCAGTAGTTTGATGTTGTGTTTACCAAACTGTTGATTGAAGTTTGATGTTGCTTCGAAAATATTCTCAACCGATGAATTATTCTCTTTTTCGGCTCTACCCGGAATACCTGACAACACGCTATTTCTTGAGTCTATGTCTTCAAAAAGTGAGCGTTCATAGTTTCTTAGAAAAGAAGACCCTTTGACCGAAACTGATAGGTTATCAGTAATATGACCTGTGAGGTTTACGTTCAGATTTACCCTGTTACTTATGGCTCCGTTTTCAATCTGTTTCAGCAGTGCAACCGGATTTGAAGCGCCCACACCTGGCAACTGATAGAAAGTGCCATCTTCATTATACACTGGAGCGGTTGGGTCATATTTCAACGCCTCATCCAAAGCATTGTAATTGGCAAAAGCCTGATCGGAGCGGTTTCCACCAATGGTTCCTTCCGCCTCCAGCCACTTGTATATTTGTTGTTTGAAGTTTAATCTAAAATTGGCCGTCTTATTGCTACTATTCAATATTAGCCCCTTGCTATCTCGATAGCCCAAAGAGAAGCGCATCTGGGATGTTTTTGTTCCTTTTGATATTGCTAAAGAATGATAGGAACTCAATTTTGATGTGATCAACTCATCCGTCCAGTTGGTATCAAAACCCTTATCAATAGACTCTTTGCTAAAACCCAAGGTTCTCATCACATCGAGGTATTCCTGAGCATTCAACATTTCGGGGTTTCTTCTTGGCTTCTCTATAAAATAGGAACTGGTATAAATGATCTGACTCTTCTCTCGTTCACCAAACTTAGTCTCCACTATGATTACTCCATTACTACCTCGGGTTCCATAGATAGCGGCTGATGCGGCATCCTTCAGTACGTTAAAGGACTCAATGTCATTAGGGTTTAGAATGTACAAGTCAGGCATAGTACCGTATACACCGTCTATAATTACAAGCGGTTCATTGTTAGCGCTAATGGTACCCACGCCTCTAAGATTTACCTGCGGAGTGCTGTTTGGATCACTTCCTGCTTGGTTTATGATGGAAAGACCCGGCACTTTCCCTTTTAGCAACTCAACAGGATTATTTGTCACTCCTGCTCTGAAATCCTCACTTTTGATTTGAACTATGGAACTAGTAAGCTCCTCCTTTTTAGACGTGCCATAGCCCACAACCACCACTTCATCAAGCGCCTCAATATCCATACTCAACTCTACATTGATCTCAGTACGGCTATCTACGGGCACTTCCATTGTCTTAAAACCAACAAATGAAAATACCAGCACATCCTGTTCCTCTGCCACTATAGAATATAAACCATTCACATCTGTAATAGTGCCAACAGATGTCCCTTTGACTTGCACTGTGGCACCTGGGAGCGTTTCGCCCGAGTCGTCAATCACGCGGCCACTTACTGTGATCTGTGATATTAATTCCTCGTACAGCTGCGGATTTTGGGTATTGTCTAATACCAGTTTTATGGAAATTATTTCATTTACTCTGCGGATAGAAACTTTTGACTGGCTTGACACGTCCTTCATCAATCTTTCCATATTCCATTCTCCTTTTGGAATACTTATCTTTTTACCCTTTAAATCAGAACGGGTATACATAAATGAAAAGTCAGTGACGTCTTCAAGCTCCTTTATGAGACCCAGCAGCTCTTCATGGTTTTGCCTGACATCCACATGGGTCTCCACGAGTCTTTTTCTTTGCGCGAGCGACTCACCGGCAAATGCCATCGTGAGCGAATAGCAAAAAATCATCGTGCATATGGCCAGTTTGGACATAAAAGAAATAAATAAGTGTACTTTTGTATTCATAAGTTGTTGGTTAAATCCAAGACTTGTAGTTCAAAAAAGCCGAGTAGTTTTCCCCAAAACCATACTCGGCTTTTGTATTTATTTGATTAAAATATCGTTATTAAATCCCCATTTATCTTATAGTCAAATTCGTAGTTATAAGAAAGACTTTCCATCAGTTCCTGGATTGAGCAATCTTTACAATTGATAGTTATTTTCTTTTCTTTCAGTGCAATTTTGTCGTAGGAAACTGAAACACCGTACCACCTTGAAAGCCTTCTAAACACCACGGCGAGTTCTTCATCTTCAAAAACCAACCTCCCATCCATCCAACCGAAAGCTGCAGCACTATTCTCAATACTTGACCGACTAAGTATATTTTCTCTCTTGTCATAAGTCGCTCTCTCAGCTGGGAGGATATCGACAAAGCTTCTGCCCGAAGGATCACTCACCCTGACTTTCCCGGACCGTACAAATACCTCAGAAAAAGACTCATCTTCGTATGCCTGAATAGAGAATGAAGTCCCTAATACCTCAATATTGATATTGTCGGTGGTTATGATAAATGGCGTGGATTCATTCCTGACTACATCGAAAAAGGCCTCACCGGTCAAAACCACCTGCCTACTGTTGCCTTCGAACACTTCCGGGTAACTAATCTTCGATCCTGAATTTAATTTGACGGTGCTACCATCAGCCAATTGTAACTCTAACTTCTTTCCTACAGGGGCCACCTTTTCAACCACACGAATAATATCCGAATTACTAAGATTGCTGCCTGACCAGAAATTATAAACTAGCCAACTTGAGGTAATAAGAAGCGCAACTGCAGCTGCCATATGATACCATGTAACATGAAACTTCTTCGATTCCTTTTGACCATGATAACCTGCAGACAAATCGATTTCATCAAGTAGTTGAAGCCAAATTCGATTTTTTGCACTCTGAGCTGAAGGGTCTGATGATTTCCAGTATAACTCAATCTTAGTTAAAATCTGACGATTCTTCGGATCCTCATCCAACCACTTTGACAATCTGTGCTGATCGTCAATGTTCATTTCATTATTCAAATACTTAAGAATGATCTGGTCCATAAGATGCTTTAACTCTATGTACTATAAAGAGTCAAAAGCATGTCTCAAGTCACATTCAAATCTAAAAATTTGTAATTATTTCACTGATATGAGCATACGCCTGCATAAAATCCCACTAAAAAACCGCTTAAAATAACAATTTCATAATTATCCGAGCAGCCCCATAGTACCAAGAAACAGCAGAACAGAGAAACTACCATAATTAGACTTAGTGCCACCCGAAGCCTCAAGATAATCTGTAACTTCTTCTCTTATTCGGGAAACAGCCTTCGTCATGTGGTTTTTTACCGTTCCTTCCGATATACCCATTTCTGTTGCCACTTCTTTCACAGATTTTCCCTCCTGCCGGATCAGCTTATAAACAATCTGGCATTTATCCGGCAAAGCATTTATAGCATCATTTATAGCGCCAACCAGTTCTTGCTCCAGCATTACCTGTTCAGGGTCGTGTCTATCAATCTCTTTGATAGTTTCTTCCAAATTACTGCCAAAAAAACTATTGGGATTTCGTGTAACGAACCTTATTGCTGAATTCTTTACCGTAATGAAGAGATAAGAATTGATATCCCTAATTGAAGTGAGACTATCTCTATTACTCCAAAGATTCATAAATACTTCAGAAACAATATCTTCGGCAGATTGCACATCATGAGTTATGCTCTTAGCATATTGATAAAGACTTGTAAAGTTCTGATCGTAGCAGCTTTTGAACCATTGATGGGTGTCATCAAGTGAATTAATATTATGAATTTTCCGCCTTATGGTCATTTACTTTAAAAAGTTACTCATGCAAGCTGCATCTAAGCTGAAAATATTGCTTAAGTCACAATGATATAAATAATCAATCTCAATTGATAATAAAATAAAGTTCTCTCAAGCCTCTTTGATTCCTGTTATGTAGTCGGTCTGTTCCACTTTGAGCATATTATTCTCCTGAGCCAGAGTCACTCCTCCTTGGAGGTGCCGCAGCCACTCTTTCTTACTTTGTGGGGAATATTCTCGAGCGAATTATTTCCTGATAAATCAACCTTTTTGAAAATATTGATTTGCAGCTTATTATAGGGCAAATTGGTTAATATTGCATTTTATCAGATCATGAATAACCAGACCAAAAATCCGCTTATGCTCATCTGGGATCGAGTCAAAAACATGGACGACCTCAGGGCCTTCATTGAATCTAAAGCGTTTCAATATTCCATCATAGCCCTTATTATTATCAATGCCATCACCATAGGACTGGAAACCTCTGCCACTATTCGGGAGTCAGCCGGGCTTTGGCTTACAGAAATAGACAAATACATTCTGGTCATCTTCACGCTCGAAATCTCTGTGAAAATCGTGGCCTATCGTCAGAAGTTTTTCGCCAACACCTGGAACATTTTTGACTTCCTCATTGTGGCCATTGCGCTGATCCCAGCTGCAGGCCCCCTGCACATCCTGCGTACCCTCCGCGTGCTACGAACCGCCCGCCTCATCAAAAATGTACCCAAGCTTCGCTTGATCATAGAGTCTTTGCTCAAATCTATTCCAAGCATTGGATGGATCGGGGTGCTGCTATTTATGATTTTCTACATTTTTGCGGTGATTGGTACCGATTTGTATCAGGATCAGTTTCCTGAGTACTTTGGCGATATGGGCAAGACCTTTTTCACCCTGTTTCAGGTGATGACGCTGGAAAGCTGGTCTTCGGGGATTGCCAGGCCTATGATGCAGGAGGTATCCTATTCCTACCTGTTTTTTATTCCTTTTATCCTGCTGGCTACCTATACCACACTCAATGTATTCATAGCGATTGTGGTCAACACCATGAATGAGATCAACCGTGCTGAAATGAAAGAAGAAGAAGAGCGGGTGAAGGATTTCGTACATCAGGAGCACGAGCAAATGCTCGATTACCTGTCTAGTATTGAGAGAAAAATCACCCAGCTCGAGAAAAAAATAGATCAGAAGAATTGAGCTCAACTCACTCTGCTTCGAGTTCAGGGTTTTTATCCACCAGTTCACCATCCTCATATCGGTAGGCTATCGACAGGTTTCCTTCCTGGTCATACCACTTTGCCAAACCGTGAAGTTTTCCATCAACATAGGGCGCCTCCTGCATCAGCGTACCATTGTCATAGTATTTCGTCAACGGGCCATTCAACACCCCATTGTTATAATTTCTGGTTTCTATGACTTTTTTGCGCTTGTAGACCACATACTCACCGTCCAGCTGATCGCTATGGTAATAGCTCTTAGTCTCCACATATCCCTGCTTGTCAAACTTCAAAGTCACTCCTTGTTTTTTACCCTCATTGAAGGTTTCCAGTAAAGTAATCGCCCCTTCTTTGTCATAGGTAATCCACGAGCCATGCTTAAGTCCATTGAGTACGTCCCCCTCCGTTACGATTCGTTGATCACTGCGCTGAGTGGCTTTGCTCAGTCCCTCCACATCGCCATAGGCACTCACCTCCGCCGTGGATGGAATCAAGGATGTTTCCAAAATCACAGGTGTTTCGTTCTGGCAGGCCATCATTACTCCCAAAACCAACATCAACCAAATTGAACCAATTCTATTCATGCTATTACAAAGTTTTAAGGTTTAAGATGTGCCAAAATTATACAACCAAAAGAAAAAATTCACTTCTGTAAAACCGGAAACTGAGACTCTGTCAAAACAATGAGTAAAAAGCAGCGTTGCTATACTAATGAAAAACAAGTACCTGAAGGCCTGGATGGAAGAGGCCGTGCACATACCTGGAAAAATAGACCAGCACTTTAGTGGGCTTAATGAAGAAGTTCTGAACCACAAACCTACCCCTACTAAATGGAGCATTGGAGAACTACTGGATCACCTCATCGTCACCAATACCCTTTATTTCGGAAGGTTTGAGAAAATCATAACCCAGAAACATTCCAATCCGCTCGCAGCAAGATTCAAATACTTGTCGGCATTTTTCGGCCAGTCCATACTGAAATCTGTACATCCGGATAATACCCGGAAAATCAAAACCGTGCGTAAGTTTCAACCAGTAAAGAAGCAATTCACACTGGATAAATTAAAGGAATTCAAAGATCACCACTCCGTGTTGATGGATTTCGCCCTAAAAACTGACGTGGCTGATCACCAAAAAACCATCATCACTTCTCCTGCCAGTGGGTTGATTTTCTATTCGCTGGAAGATGCATTCAGAATCATACTCGCTCATGAGCAGCGACACATCCAACAAGCCGTTCAGCTCCTGCCCACCTCAAAAGAAATGCCCGTATCTTCCTGAAAATACGGGCACTTTCATTTTTTGATCACACTGAACTCAGGTGGTATACATAGAATTGAACATGACATAATCTGTCGTAAGGTCTGTGCCCCAGCCGATGGCTGAAGATCGCCCCTCGCGCAGCTTCATTTTGATGGTGATCTCAGATTGCTTCAATATCCGTTTCACCAAATTGATGTCAAATTCCTGGGGCTTGCCCTGAACCATCATCATGACTTCTTCTTTCTCATTACCCAGGGAGAGGTCCACCTTATCTACATCGAAAGAGACCCCTGACCGCCCCATAGCGGCCAGTATGCGCCCCCAGTTGGGATCGCGACCAAACATGGCGGTCTTCACCAATGAAGAGTCTGAAACCACCCGCACGATCTTCCGGGCATCTTCTCTGGTTTTGGCACCGGAGAGGCGATACTCTATAAACTTACTCGCCCCTTCTCCATCTGAAATGATCAGTTTGGCCAGGTGTACCATGAGCTCATTCAGTTTTTCTTTGAAAGTAATGTAATGCGGATCGCTCGCTGAGGTGATCATCTCATTATCGGCCAGGCCATTGGCCATGATGCTGGCCATATCATTGGTAGAGGTGTCTCCATCCACAGTGATCATGTTAAAGGAGTCCTCCACTACCTCTTTGAAGGCCTTATCCAGCAACTTCTGATCTATATTGATGTCTGTGAAAGCAAAGGCCAGCATGGTCGCCATGTTGGGATGAATCATTCCAGACCCCTTGGCAATCCCGCCAATGTTGATGGTATTGCCATCTATATCAAACTCTACATAACCTTCCTTCGCAAAGGTGTCTGTGGTCAAAATGGCATTAGCAGCAAAACTCCCTGCCCGGGAATTTTCAGAAATCTTCTTTACATTTTCCTTAATTCCATCTACCACTTCTTCTGTTGGAAATTTCTGCCCGATGATTCCTGTAGAGGCAATCATCACCTGGTTGACATCTATTTTGAATTCATCCGCAGCTGTCTGTGCCATAGCCAGAGCTCCCTCCGCTCCTTGCTGGCCTGTGACAGCATTGGCGTTACCCGAGTTAACAATAATGGCCTGTGCCATATAATTGGACTCCTGAAGGTGCTTTTTGGTTAATTTGATAGGCTCTGCAATGACGAGGTTCTGAGTAAAAACTGCCGACACTTTGGCTGGCACCTCTGAGTACATAATAGCCAAATCCCGGCGCATGGACTTCACGCCCGTATGCGCCCCCCAGCATTTGATGCCTCTTACATTGGTTATATTTCTGATCATATTCAAAGCAATAGTATTTTAAGGTTGTAGTGGTGAAATGTGAAGACCGGAGGTTTCGTCCAGTCCGAGCATAATGTTCATGTTTTGAACGGCCTGCCCTGCCGCCCCCTTCACCAGGTTGTCAATGACACTGATCGTAATAATGGTATTGGTCCGGTCATCATAGGTGGTGAAGATATCACAATAGTTGGTCCCACGCACCTGCTTGAGGTTGGGCAGCTCACTTCTCAGTCGCACATAAGGTTCATTTTCATAGTATTCCCTAAAAATATTTTCCAGCTCCGGAGTACTGATCTCCCGGGTGGGCTTGGTGTAGGTGGTAGAGAGGATCCCACGATCCACAGGCAATAAATGCGGTGTGAAAAGCACGGTAGCTTCACTGTTGGCGTATTTCCCAACGATCTCCTGAATCTCTATGGTGTGCCGGTGGGATTTAACCCCGTAGGCCGAAAAGTTGTCGTTCACCATCGGAAAATGAGTATTGGGCTTTGACTTAATCCCTGCGCCTGTCACGCCTGTTTTCGAGTCTACGGTGATCTGGTTTCTATCGATAATGCCCTCCTTCATCAATGGAGCCAGTGCCAGAATGGCGGATGTTGGGAAACAACCTGGATTTGCCACCAACCTGGCTTCCCTGATTCTTTTTCGATAAAGCTCCGGCAAGCCGAATACCGCCTGGTCAAACCCCTGCTCAAAATGGTGATCCTTTTGATACCATGCCTCATAGACTGCTTTACTGGAAAGCCTGAAATCTCCACTGAGGTCCACGATTTTAAAAGATTTATGATGGTTGTCCTTAACAAAATCCATGGACACCCCATGTGGAAGGGCTAAAAAAACCAGGTCGAGGCCCTCTTCCTCCAGATCATCTATCCCTACCAGTGTGAGGTCGAAGATATCCTTAAACTGAGGATGCACATCGGAAAACAGCTCCCCCTTTCTACTCTCAGAAGTAATCGCCGTGATGTTCACATCCGGGTGATTAATTAATATTCTTACCAATTCACTACCCGTATAACCGGTAGCGCCTACGATTGCTACATTGTATTTAGACATTGTTATCTGTTTGCTTTGATTGACTTGAGCATTACCTCAAAAACTGTTTTCAAATCCTCCATGGGAATATTCAGGGGCGGGACCAGCCTGATCACATTGCCAGCCGTAGCGTTGGCCAATACCCCATGCTCCATCATGGTGGTTACCACAGGTTTGGATTCAATGGTCAGTTCTATACCGATCATGAGCCCATAGCCTCTGATCTCTTTGATTTCAGGATATTCGGATCTCACTCTTTCCACTTCAGCTTTGAGCCAGGCTCCTTTTTCGGTGGCCTGCTTCAGCATTCCTTCTTCCTCCATGGTCTCTATAGTAGCCAGGGCAGCCGCACAAGCCAACGGATTGCCACCAAACGTGGTGCCGTGATCTCCCCAGTCTATAGCCGATCCTACCTTCTCTGAAGCCAGCACAGCGCCAATGGGCATTCCTCCGCCCAATGCTTTTGCCAGGGTCATTACATCCGGTGTTACTCCAAAATGTTCAAATGCAAACATTTTCCCGGTACGCCCCATTCCCGATTGGATCTCGTCAAAAATTAATACCAGATTTTGCTCATCGCAATAGGCTCTGAGCGCCTTGAGGAACGAGGGATCTACCAGATTGATCCCACCCTCACCCTGAATGGGCTCCAGCATAATGCCGCCAACCTCCTCAGTTACCATTTCCTTAATCGCCTCCAGATCATTGAAGGGTGCATGGAGAAACCCCGCAGGGATTGGTGCAAAACCATTCATCATGGCCTCCTTACCTGTAGCCGCCACAGTGGCCAATGTACGCCCATGAAAGGCGTTTTTCATGGCTATGATCGTGCCCCTACGTCCATTTTTGCTGGCATATTTCCTGGCAATTTTGATGGCTCCTTCAGCAGCTTCCGCTCCGCTGTTTCCTAGGAAAACACGCTGCAGACCCGATAATTCTGCCAGTTTCTTGGTCAGCATCACCTGTGGTTCACTCAGATAAAAATTGGAAATATGAATCAACTCATGTGCCTGCCTGCCAATAGCATCCGCTACTTTGGGATGCGCATGGCCGACATTGTTCACAGCGATACCTGCCAACGCATCGATGTATTCTTTGCCCTCCATATCCCAGAGGCGGGAGCCAGAGCCTTTTTTGAAGGCCAGCGGGTAGCGTTTAAAAGTGGGTAAATAGTAAGTTTTGTCTAATTCGTGTAGTTCTTTTGTTGAATAACTCATTGGTTATTTTAATGTGATCACCCGAAGGTTAATTAAAAAATGAAAGGTCTCCCAAAAAATAAACTGACCTGGAGACATAAAAATCCCAACCCAGATGGAGACATCTACATAAGTAATAGCTTAAGTCTTCAATTGTTCCTTAAAATTTCAAACAATAATAATAATCCAATAAATTATTACAATAACACAATATCACTTCACAATCCTTCTTGGAATGGCTGAAGGCAACCGGCTAAGCATTTCGTTATTAAGAAGCTGGGTGAGTTGAGTAAATGAGCTGATGTTGATGGTGTTATTCTGTTGGCGACCTACCAAAACTACTTCGTCTCCCACCTCCACATTGGAGATATGAGAGATGTCTACCATAAATAGATTCATATTGATCAACCCGACGATTGGGGCTTTCTTTCCTTTGATCAAAACAAACCCGCGGTTAGATTGTCCCCGAGGGTACCCGTTGGAATAGCCCAGTGGAAGTACGGCTACCTTCATATCCTGTGTGGCCTGATAGGCCGTACCATAGCCAATAAATTCACCTGCATCCACATCACGCACGTCCATCACGTCTGTTTTCCATGTAAAAAGTCGCTTAAGAGAGCCATTTCCTTTAGCCTCACCTGCCTGCATATGCATGTAATAGATGTCCGGGCTTGGCCAAAAACCGTATTGAGCAACACCCATCCTCACCATATCGTAGACCGTGTCGGGGTAGGCCAGTGCCGCAGCAGAGCATGCAATGTGACAGATTTCAGGAATTACTCTTTTCTTCTCGCAGATTTTCACGAATTCTTTAAAACGCCCCTGCTGAGCGGTAATCTTAAACTGATTGGAAAAGCTCTCGGCTCCACCAAAATGAGTACATAGCCCTTTGAAAGCAACATGCGCATGATTTTTCTTCAGAAAAGCAAGCGTATCCGGAAACTCACGGGCGTTCATCCCCGTGCGGTTAGCACCCGTTTCTACTTCGATATGTACTTTGGCCTGTATGCCCAGCTTTTGAGCCTTTTCCAAAACCACGGGCAGCCGCTCATAGTTAAATACATAGAACTCAATGCCATGCTCAATGGCCCACTCAATATCCTCGTCGTACAGAATACCCATGATCATCACATCAGCTGCTTCGGTTTTGACTTCCAAAATCTCCTCTGCTTCAAAAGCTGATGCTGTTGCAAAATGATCAACTCCCGCTCGCTCGGCCATTTTCACGAATTGAGCAATGCCATGACCGTAGGCGTTGGCTTTCACTACTGATGAAATCCTGACGTCTTTCCCTACCTTCTTACGAATAAAGTTGATATTGTTGGTCAGTGACGATTGACTGAGTTCTATTCTTGATGAGTGCCTTACCATAGCTTGATTTGTTGATTCCAGATATAGGATTTGCCCCAGCTCTCCTGCGCCAGAGCAACTGCGTCTTTCAGTAAATGATCAGGTACACCACTTAAAAAATCGGTGGTATCCAGCGGGTTGTAATGGAACGCATACACCCTGGCTACAAACTGCCCAAATGGTAAAGAGGACTCGCCATGCTTCTCCCCATGGCCGAATACAGAGGGCTTGATACCCTGCCCCCAATCTTGTCTACCCTCATTGTTCGGATTAAGAAAATAGGCACGAACCACACCTGTGGAGTCCTGGTCTACCCTGAGTAATGAAATGGCGTGAAAGCCCATCATATCGCCCTTAGAACTGGTAATAAAAATCCCCACAGGATTGGGATAGACCATTTCTCTCTGCCCGTTAAATTCTGGATGAAAAGCTGCGTAAAAAATTCGTACAAAGCCCTCAAAATCCAGAATGGAATTGGTCAGGTAATCATAGCAGGAAGCAAACCCCAACTGAATCCATTGCCCGTACATGAGTGGGTTCACCCACTTATGTGGGTCTTCACCCCGGCCTGCCGTGCGCCGCATCATTTCGTTGTACAGTTTGTCCAGATGTGGCACGAGCACTACGGAGACCGGATCCAGATTATAGTCCAGCTTTTCCATCAGCCCCTTACCCAACTGATTAGAGGTGAGGTCCACATTTTCAAACCTCATGATGAGGTTATTTTGGGTGGCCACTGTGATAATCATGTCAATTAACTTGGCAGGGGCATGCTGACTCCACATACTCATCCCTCTGGCTGACTGGCAAGTGGGGTTATTGCCCTGGCCTACCCCCAGTGGCTGTCCCAGGACTCTGAGCGTACCCCCCAGCAGGTACTTCAGAGCATTGGCATCTGGCTGCTGGTTAACGAGTGACTTTAGGATCCGCTTCTCCACCTGACTGTTGAGCTTGATCTTCCTGAGATTTTCCAATCCCACACGGACTGGCCTTCTGGAAAACAGGTTTTTACCCAGCATACGCGCCAGCCCATAGATACACTGACAATTATCCGGGCTTACCACCTCCATAATAAGCGTGGATACCAGCTCATGAAACTTCTCCCATTCAGCTATACCCCGGTCGTTGAGGTCCAGACTGTCCGGTACCAGGTCGGGGTATTCCTGCACCAGTTTTTGAAGGAGAAGCGCATGAAAGCTACTTACCAGCCCTGTAGAGCTCATGTGATACCCCATCGCTTCAGCTTCAGCCTTGAGGGTTTTCATATTGGCATTGCTCAGAAAGTATTGATAATCCGATAGCTCACTATGTGCTTTGGCTCCTTTTGATGGGCCATAAATCGCATTTATACAATGCCTTACTGACTCATCTGTTTTGGAGTTACCTGAGGTATCAAATCGCTCATCCACAAGCCTGATCAACTCACGAACTTTTCTGGTCACGATAGGCCGCTGAGCACAAATGAGCCTGATCTCCTCGGCCAGTTTTTCATAAACTCCTCCCAGGTCTATTTCACTCATGATAAACCCAAAGAGATTAAACGCTTTCTTCATCTCACGCTCTGACATGACGATCCTGGTTTCTTCAGAGGGTTCCTTCAGAGCAAATTCGAGATTGTGCACCACCACTTCCTCTAGAAAATGCTGCGCATCTTCAGCAGTCATGACCGGAGATACCATGTCTCCATTGGCCATGGCCAAAAGCCTGAGCTCTGAAAGAATTTCAAAGCTGGAGGAAGGATGCCCAAACGTAAGAGTTCCTTTAACCAGGTATGGGACTAACTTATCAGGTTCGTTCCAGGCGGTGCCCGTAAATATTCCCGCTTCGTCAAGATCTGAACACTTCTTGTAGAGGTATGATAAGCCATCTCTCGTAAGGCTCAGCAAGTCTATCTGACTAGCCAACTTGGTTGCCTTTTCAGGTTTGGTGAGTTCAGTGGATTCGAAAAACTCCTTTAAGCTTAACTCAAAGTTATCAAATACCTGATCTGAAGCTGTTTGCATACGTTGTTTTGAATTCAATACTATTAAAAAATGATCGCTTAAAGTCGCCTTACTTACTTAGATATAAAAATCGACCTCTTCATAGTGCTGCAAAAGTTCTGTCATCCTATCCGGATCTTCCCCTTTGAAATTGATGGTACCAAAATGATTACCAAAACCCTCACGACTGTCGCTGAGCTTCTGACCACTGTAAGGTGGTACCAGCGTGTGGTCCACAAAGTATGGCTCATTATTGAGTTCCTCAGGTATCTCTAGCTTTGAAAACTGACGCTTGCGTGGGTAGATCATCACATTTCCGTGGTAATTTTTGGGCTTAAAATCTTTGGCCGGAAAAATAGCATCCAATTCCTCCTCAGTGGCATTGGGATCATGAGAAACGACAAATGCCGCTAGTGCATCAAACTCCCATGATTTACTGGCCAGCTCCAAAATATGACCGCCCGGGATTCTGCAGGCTGTTTCTCCAAAATTGAGCTCATCATTGTCGGTCAGAAACCATTCCGGATGCACCATACCATACTCAATCCCAAAAATATCAACCAACTTCTGTACATGCTGATGTATGAGATCTCTTTTACTCCGCAGATAGTTTCCTTCTGGAATAAAATTGGAATAACCCAGCTTGACGTACTCGGTAATATTCAGAAACCGTATTTTCCCTTTGTGAATAAAGGCCTCGCAAGAAAACTCCCTACCAGAAAGGTGGCTCTCAGCCAAACATGGAAAATCACCGTCTTCGCACTTTTCGTCTATGTCCTTCATGGAGCGAAGTAACCTGTGCCCGACGGTACCTGCCGAAGCAAAGGGCTTGATGTGTACCCAGCTATCTTCTTCGCCTTCCAACTGCAGGTTGGCTTCATTGAGACGCTTCATAAAGGCTTTGACTCCCTCTTTATTATGCACTTCCTCAAAAAGCCCAACACGCAACCCTCCAATAAGCGCCTTACGTTTCATCATGGCCTTATTTCTGAAAAGGAACGCACGATTGAGTACCCGTGGGTCACCGCGATAAATAGAATTGAGTGCACCTGCCCACTCCACTGTTTCTTCATAAAGAGGTACCGCCACATCTGCGTCAAAGGGTTTGAGCTTTTCCACCAGGTCTAATGAATTGGATGTATCACTCCATTCATCCAGCTGGTAAGACACAAACGGGATGTCGTTTTCCTTTGCATAAGGTTCAAAATCAGCAAAGGAAACCACTACATAAGGTTTTCCCAGCTTCTGCATACTCTCTATCACGGGCAGACTCCATCCAATCAATGCAAAACATTTAGCCATAACTATTTTCTATTTTAAGGTTGTGAAATCGATTAATCAGCGCAGACGCATCTCTTCGAAGGGACCCAATTGGACATATATTTCCTGTATTAGATAGACACATCTATCTATAGTAATGACTGAGTGTCTTTATTGTTCCTGAAAATCGCGATTACCTCTAAGAGTACAGCAGTTTCTTAGAATAGTTTAAAATGAGAATGCCTTAACTGATGATTGGTGCCAGTACCCGAAAAGTATTAATTTAAGCCTTCAAAAAAATCCAACCGAAATGAAAAGTCTGATTCATCTGATTTTAGTGTTTATTCCCCTGTTCTCCTTCAGCCAGGAAACCGTTCGTGTTTTCTATCTGGGTGGTCAGTCCAATATGGACGGCTACGGATACAACAAAGATTTACCAGATTCACTGAGCGGATCATTCGATAATGTCTGGATATTTCATGGCAATCTCGCCGGAGATGGTGAGCCCAACGGTGGTCAGGGAATCTGGGAAGTCCTTAAACCCGGCCATGGAGTCGGGTTTGCATCAGATGGTAAATCCAATCAGCTCAGCGACCGGTTTGGGCCAGAACTCGCGTTTGCGAAGAGGATACAAGGACTTTACCCTGGTGAAAAGATTGCATTGATCAAATATTCCAAAGGTGGTACCTCCATAGACAGCCTCGGTGCGGGGCCCTTTGGTTCATGGGAGCCAGACTTTCGGGGAAAGGGTGGGATCAATCAATACGATCATTTTTTAGCCACCATACGAAACGCCACACAGGTGCAAGACATAGATGGAGATGGGGTAAATGATCTCCTGGTCCCCAGTGGTATTCTCTGGATGCAGGGGGAAAGCGATGGCGACAAAACGGAAGCCATGGCCAACCGCTACTATGCCAACCTGAAACGTCTGATGGACCTTGTACGTGCTGCTCTACGGGTGGATGACCTTCCGGTAGTGATTGGAAAAATATCTGACTCCTGGAACGATGAAGATGGCAAAGTATGGGACTACGGCGAACTGGTGCAATACGCACAGGAAAAATATGCCCGCACCGACGGCAATGCTGCCATAGTAAGGAATACACGGTACTATGGCTACTCAGATCCATGGCACTACAAGAGTGAAAATTACATTGACCTGGGCAAGGCCTTTGCTGATGCTTTATACCAAATAATGGGAGATCAATAGTCTCCCTTTGCCTTTAGGAGTAAAGCTTCAAACCTTCACCCAACAGCACTTTTAAAAATCTCCAGGAAGTGATCGGCATCCTCTTTACTGAGGTTGAGCGCGGGCAGCAACCTAATGGTGTTCTTTCTGGAAGCCGAACCCGTGAATATGTGATGATCAAACAGCAACTTCTTTCGAAGGTCCGCTGCGGGATATTCCAGATCAATACCGATCATCAGGCCTTTTCCACGTACCTCCTGCACAGCGGATATTCCGGCCAGTTCACCCATCAGGTAGTCCCCAATAGCTCCTGCATTTTCGATCAGATGTTCCTCCTGAATCACCTCCGCCACGGCCAGTGCAGCTGCACAAGCCAGATGATTTCCGCCAAACGTGGTGCCTAGCATTCCGAACTTCGCTTCAAACTTGGGAGAGATGAGCACTCCTCCTATCGGAAACCCATTGCCCATCCCTTTGGCCATGGTATAGAGGTCGGCTTCCACACCATAGTAATCCTGGGAGAAAAACCGACCACTTCTCCCATAGCCGCACTGTACGGAATCGGCAATAAATACCGTTCCATAGATATCGCATAGTGAGCGGATTTTCTTCATAAAAGACTCATCCGGCAAAAAAATACCGCCCACACCCTGAATGCCCTCTATGATCACTGCAGCAATCTCGTCGTTGGCAAAAGCCATCTCCAGTGCCTCCTCATCGTTGAAGGGCAGAATCAATGCATTGTCTGTAGCATTAACGGGAGCCACAATGCCCGGATTATCAGTCACCGCCACAGCCAGAGAAGTACGTCCATGAAATCCATTGGTAAATGAGATCACTTTCTTCCTCCCTGTGTGGAAAGAAGCCAGTTTCAAGGCGTTTTCATTGGCCTCAGCTCCAGAGTTGCACAAAAACAAATCCCACTCAGGTCTACCAGAAAGTTCACCTACCTTAACAGCCAGCTCCTCCTGCAGTGGGTTCTGAATTGAATTGGAATAAAAACCCAATCGCTGCACTTGCTCTGTGATGCGCTGAACATAGCGCGGATGAGAATGGCCAATAGAAATGACCGCATGACCACCATACAAATCAAGGTATCGGATGCCAGCTGTGTCGTAGACATAGCTGCCTTCACCTCGGGTGATCTCTATAGGAAAGAGTGGATATACATTGAATAAACCCATTTTCTGTATTTTGAAAAGTTGATATTATAAAGGTGAAAACCCCTTTCACCATATCGGTCTGCTACTTCATTAATTGTTCCGGATCTGTCCGTCTCCCCTCACCACCCATTTGTAGCTGGTCATTTCCCTCAACCCCATGGGGCCACGAGCGTGGAGTTTTTGCGTGCTGATACCGATCTCAGCACCCAGCCCAAACTCACCACCATCCGAAAAAGCAGTGGAAGCATTGGCGTATACGCAGGCCGCATCCACCTGTTTCAAAAACTGATCAATCGTCTGCTGATCTTCAGCAACAATCGCTTCACTGTGCTTGGAGCTATATCTGGCAATATGCTCCAGTGCTTCTTCCAAGTCCGTTACCACGCGTATCGACATTTTGTAACCGAGCCATTCTATCCCAAAATCTTCTTCATTGGCCGGATGTAACAAGTCGCTTTGGTAATGACCTGTTAGCACTTTCAAACTTTCCTCGTCAGCGTAAATCCCCACCTGATGATGTTCATCCATTCCCGCCAGCAGTTGAGGCAGGTCACTAAGCAAACTCCTGTGCAATACCAGACAATCGAGGGCATTACACACGCTCACTCGCCTGGTTTTAGCATTCTGAATAATGGCCTTCGCTTTGACCAAATCTGCTGAGCTATCCACGTAGGTATGGACGATACCCGCTCCAGTCTCAATCACAGGAATGCTGGCGTTTTTCCGAACAAAATCGATCAGGCCCTGACTACCTCTGGGGATGGCACAGTCTATGAGACCCTCAGCTGTGAGGATCGGTTGCAGCGCTTCACGTTCGGCCGGAGCCAGGTAAACCACCTCTTCGAGTTGATGTGCCTTCAGGACCTCATGAATCACCGCTACTATAGCGGCATTGGAGTCTTTGGCATCCCGGCTACCCTTCAGCACACAGGCATTTCCTGTCTTTAGACAGAGTGAGAACACATCAAATGTCACATTGGGGCGTGACTCATAAATCACAGCAATAACCCCAATAGGTACTGACACCCTGGACAGCATCAAACCATTGGGTAATGTGCGCTCTTCAAGCTGCTGACCCAACGGAGTGGGCAGCTGGGCCACCCTGCGGATATCTTCGAGAATCGACTTCAAACGATCATCGTTCAGTAAGAGGCGGTCATATTTAGGATCCTCAGGATCCATGCGACTGAGGTCTTCCTGATTGGCTGCCAGTATAGAGTCTTTTTTCTCCCATGACAAATCTGCCACTTCATTCAGGATTTGCCGGATCTGCACATCTTCCAGACTAACCAGTCGACGGCTGGCGGTCTGTACCCCCTTCAAACTTTTCAGTATCTCCTCTTTCATTTGCTTGCTTCTTTTATGGCAAAACGAGTGCCCATTGCTTTCCCGTTGAGAACATCCAGAATAACATTATCCTGCTTGCCGTTGGCAATGAACGTCTCAATACCTCCGGCAGCGGCTCGCGTGGCTATCTCTACTTTTGAATGCATTCCTCCTCTGCCCATTCCGGATTTTTCCACGGAAATGTGCTTCTTGTGGGCATCATCACCAAAAGGAACCAGACCAATCACGTGTCCGGTATCATCATACACCCCATCTACGTTGCTCAGGATGATCAGTTTTTCCGCACCAATCATGGAGGCTGTGAGTCCGGCCAACTCGTCATTGTCTGTAAACATCAGTTCTGTAAGAGAAACCACGTCGTTTTCATTCACAATAGGAACAATCCCCTGACCAATGAGCCCCTCGAAGCAGTTCATCATGTTTTCATAGTGCTCTCCTTCAGCAAAGTCTTCTTTGGTGGTGAGCACCTGAGCGCACACAATGTCATACTCTATGAACAATTCAAAATAGCGCTTCATCAGGGAAGTCTGCCCGACCGCAGAAAGCACCTGTCTTCTGATAGCCTCACTGGTGATGCCACTGTCTCCAATAATACTCCTGCCTGCACCCACAGCGCCTGAAGATACCAATACCGGATGCCAGCCCTCCTGAATCAGCTTCACGAGCTGTACCACCACTTGTCGGAAAATAAGCTTATCCAACATCCCATCGTGCCTGGTCAGCACGTTTGTTCCCACCTTTATTACGATCCGTTTCACCTCTTTTCGATGATTTAAAAATGCTAAGTTGTTTTTTGGGTTGTGTTGCAATCAGACCTTTGGGGCAATGTCAAAGAAGAGACTCGGTCTAAATTGAGCGGAAAAGTAGCAGTAAATTGATTCAAAGTGAAGGAAATAAGTCAACAGTTGTCTTCATTTTTTGTGATCCCTACCCCATTGACTTTTTTTTGGATAATTCTTACCTTCAGGATTCACGAACCTAACCATTTTTATGAAAATCCTAAAAATCCTTGGAATTATTATTGCTGGCGTAATTTTGCTGGCACTTTGTGGCATTGCCTTCATCAAAACTACATTGCCTGATGTGGGACCAGCGCCCGAGGTATCCATAGCAGTCACTCCTGAATTGGTGGCTCGTGGTGCCTATCTGGCCAATAGTGTGACGGTTTGCATGGACTGTCATTCTACTCGCGAATGGTCAAAATTCTCTGGCCCACTCAAACCTAATACACTGGGACAAGGTGGTGAAATCTTCAATCAGGACTTTGGTTTCCCTGGCTCCTTCACCTCCAAAAACATCACTCCAGCTGGTGTGGGCGACTGGACAGACGGTGAGCTTTACAGGTTGATTACCACAGGGGTCACCAAAGACGGCAACCCGATATTTCCGGTAATGCCCTACAAGAGATACGGCCAAATGGCTGATGAAGACATTTACTCCATCATTGCGTATATCCGATCTCTTGCCCCTATACAAAATGAGGTGACACCTTCTGAAGCTGATTTCCCGATGAGCATCATCCTGCATACGATTCCCCAACCAGGAAACCCACAGCCTAAACCGGATAAAAGCGACGTATTGGCCTATGGCGCCTATATGGCCAATGCTGCCGCTTGTGGTGACTGCCACACTCCGCAGGATAAAGGCGCGCCAATTATGGCACTGAATTATGCTGGAAGTTTTGAATTTAACATGCCCGGGTTCGGGATTGTTCGGTCGGCCAATATCACCCCTGATGAGAAGACTGGTATCGGCTCGTGGTCCGAAGATTTCTTCGTGAACAGATTCAAAGCTTATGCAGACTCAAGCTACGTGCCGCATACTGTGGGCGAAAATGACATGCAGACGGTGATGCCCTGGTTGATGTATGCCACCATGGAAGAAGAAGACCTCAGAGCAATATATACCTATCTGAGATCCCTTCCGGCCATTGAAAATAAAGTGGTGAAATTCACACCAGCCTCAGAACGGTAAAAGGACTACCCTATTTTTTCCACCAATTGCTCCCAGGTAGCATTGAGCGTTTCCAGCTCAGCTTTCTTGCTCTGGTAGCGGTTGGTGGTTTTTTCCATTTTGGCAGCGTCTCCAAATACCTCTGGTTTACTAAGCTCCGTTTCCAGTTTAGTTACTTCGCTTTCCAGTGCTTCAATCTTGCCTTCCAGTTGAGCTATCTCCTTTTCCAGTTGTTTCTGGGTATCGTCGTGGCGTGGCTTTTCAACTGCTACTTTAGCCTTTTCCTTTTTCTCACTATTCTGAGGCTGGGGTGATGACTTTTTCTTCTCCTGCTCTCTATTATACCACCACTCCCACTCTTCGTAAGTACCGGGGTACTCTTTGATTTCATGGTCTTCGATCCACCAGATCTTATTGGCCACTTTGGAGATAAAATCCCTGTCGTGAGATACCAGCAAAAAGGTACCCTCAAACTGCTGCAGGGCCTGTACCAGTATACTCACCGACATCATATCCAGGTGGTTGGTAGGCTCATCCAGCATGAGAAAATTGGACTCGGTAATCAGGGTTTTGGCCAGTGCCACACGCGACTTCTCTCCTCCACTCAATACCTTTATTTTCTTAAAAACCTCATCATCGGTAAAAAGGAAACAGCCCAATACACCACGTAACTCCTGATCGGTTTTTCCGGAGCCCGCTTGTTTCAGTTCTTCAAGAATTTCATTCTGAATATTCAGCGCCTCCAGCTGATGCTGCGCATAGAAAGCCGTAGTTACATTGTGTCCCTTCTGTAAGGTGCCCTGAAAAGATTCCGTCTCTGCAACAATACGCAGCGCTGTGGATTTTCCTTTTCCATTGGCCCCTATAAAGGCAATTTTATCCCCACGCTCAATGTGCGCATTGGCATGTGAAAGGATGTTGAGGTCGCCATAGGACTTGGAGATATTCTCCATCTTCACTACATGACGTCCTGATTTTACTTTGAATTTAAATTTGAAATCGACCGCCGCAGCTTCATCCGCCACAGCCTCTATGCGCTCCATTTTGTCCAGCATTTTGGCCCTGGACTGTGCCTGTTTTGCCTTTGAAGCCTTGGCCTTGAAGCGTTCCACAAAGCGTTCAGCCTGCCTGATTTTCTGCTGCTGGTTTTCAAATGCATTTTGTTGAATCTCATTTCGCAGCTCCTTCTCCTCCAGATAGAAATCGTAATTACCAGCGTACATATTGAGCTGATAAGCCGACACTTCCACTATTTTATTGATAGAAGCATTCAAAAATCGTCTATCGTGCGAAACGATAATACAGGCACCGTCATAAGACTGCAGGTAATTCTCCAGCCACTGAATCGAAGGTAAATCCAGGTGGTTAGTAGGCTCATCCAGCATGAGCAGGGAAGGCTTTTCCAGCAGCAATTTGGCGAGCATCACGCGCATGCGCCACCCTCCGGAAAACTCCTTGAGTGGTCGCTGAAGGTCCTGGGTACTAAACCCTATTCCTTCCAGAATTTCTTCGGCCTTCGCCTGCATGGTGTAACCATCGTTGGTTTCAAACCGCTCCTGCAATTTGGCCAGTTTGTCCACTAGCTCATCACGGTAGTTGGTTTCCATCTCATGCAGCACCTCATCTATTTGCTTCTGAATCTTCATGGTCTCAGCAAAGGCCTGCATAGCCACATGAAGAATGGAATCGTCGGTTAGGTAAGAAAGCAGATCCTGATTCAAAAAACCAATGGTCGTATCATTACTCATATTGATCTCGCCAGCGGTAGGTTGATCCTCGCCTGTGATCATTTTCAGCAGGGTAGACTTACCGGTACCATTCAGCCCAATAAGGCCTATACGGTCCTTGGGACCTATAAAAAGCGATGCATCATCATACAGGGGCCTGTCTCCGATGTAATATGAAAGGTTATTGATACTAATCATGGCCGCAAAGTTATATGACTCGGCAGATGAAAAACGATTCCCGCTCGTTTTTTCCTCACTATCACTTAATTAAGTATGAATAGTATTTATAGGAGCTTATTAATTAATTTTATCCTTGAGCCGCCATCTCATTTTTAAACAAGCCATGATATCTCCTAAAATGTATCTCCGCAAATCGTGCGTCATTGCACTGTTATTTCTCTTTGTATCCTCGGCCACCCAGGGACAGACCTGGGAAGTACTCCTGAAAAAAGCTGAAAAGCAGTACAACAAAGGCAAATATGCCAAAGTAGAAAAAGCACTGACCAAGCTGAGAAGCAAGCACATTGCCAAGAAATACAAGGGGGACTCTTCCCTCTACCCCCTCACCTACATCATGGGAGCCAGGGCAGACTATGCCATGGCCGATTTTAAGGGTATGGAGGGCAATTTCAATATTGCTTTGAAATCACTCCCAAAATGGAAAAATGGGCATACCTACAATTACACCATGGGAATGCTTAGGGTCATTGACTTCTACAATGAATATGGGAACCACCGAAAAGCTGATAGCCTGACCTCCATCCTGGAAGGACTCAGTACTGCTTACCTGCAAAATGACATTCTGGCTCAGGAGATCAAAATGCGCCGGGCTTTTACCGATGTAGCCATGGGCTCATATGATGAGGCCCTCATCTCCCTCAAAGAACTCATCGCAGCATGGCCTACCAAACTCAAATTGAGCTATTCATTTGAAGCCATAAAAGCAGAAGACGAAGCTTACAAAACACAACTTCTGGTAGATCTTTTCACAGCGGAAATAGAAGCATACCGAGGCAAGGGTGAATATCAAAAGGCCATTGAGCTGCTGGAGACTCGCAACAAACAGGTGAACCGACTAGTAGAAGCCACCACAGAGGCATATGTAGACTTCAGAATTGCCGAAACCAACGTGTATCTGGACTATGGTGATGCCACCAAGGCCAGAAAAGTGAGTGACCAGATTCTCACTGTAAAACCCAAAGGGAAACTTTTTGAAAAAGCTGGCTTTGCCAACATCATTGCCAATGAACGAGAAGGGCGCTTTGGCGATGCTGTGACCACTTCCATGAAAGTAGAAACAGCTTTGATCAAGGCCAAAGTGAGTCGGGAATATGCCTATTTCAACACAGAGTTTCTCAACACCCTCATGCGCAGCTATGAGCGAGATACCAAGCAAAACATAGTGATGCGATTCAATTCGCTGATCTCGCGCACCGCCAACCTCCTGCCTGAGGATCACAAGACCATGACCTTAGCACTTGAAAATGGAATTCAATACATTTTCGACATTCAACGATCAGAGAATTATCCGCTCGCGGAGAAATTCTACATCAAACTGGGTGAGTCTCTGAATACCCGGTATGGAAAAAGGGCCCTGCAAACCAATATCTATCAAATCAACTTTGCGGGCTATTACCTGAAGTACTCAGAAAACCCGGCCAGGGCTTATAAGCTACTGGCCGGGGAAGTGTACAAAAAACCACTCACCCAACTGTCCACCCAGCATCCTGATTATGCACGCATCGTCACCGATCTAATGGAGTATTTCACCCTCACGGGTAACTTTGACTATCCTATTGCCCTAACCAAAACTGTAGTAGAGGCCATGGTGGCCAACCCCAATACCACCAACTCAGAGCTGGGTGAAAAACTGGTGGCGCTTGCCAGACTGCAAATACAAGGCGGCTACTACAAAGATGCTGAGCTCAATGCCGACGAAGCACTGAAGGTACTCAGGCGTGGCGGTGAGCGTAAATCCGAGGAGTATGTGAAGGCGCTCAACAGCGCTGCATTTCTATACGGTACCATTGGATTGTACAACAAAGCAGAGAATCAGCTCCGCAAATCAGAATCTATTTATAAGAAAATAGCCACTGCCAATCAGGAACTCCGGCTGGAATCCATCGTGGACCTGGCCTTTCTCTACACCCGTATGGGCAACTATAGCGAAACCGAGGAGCTGGTGAATACGGCCATTGCAGAGCGGAAAAAACTATACGGAAGCAGTAGCCGCCGATTAATCAAACCATACAGTGCGCTGGGCGAGGTGTTCATGATCCGAGGGGACTATCCTGAATCGGAAAAAAACCTGAGAGCGGCCCTCTCGATTGCCGAAACCGTGTATGGCGACACCACACTGATCTTTGCTGAGACCCTCAGCAAAATGGTAAAACTATACCTCGACCTGGGCAACTATGAAGCAGCGCTGGTCAATGCCACAGACGTGCTGAAAATCAGGGAAAAAACCCTACGCCCCGATCATATTCTCTTTGCGGATACCTACACAGACCTTGGCCACATTCATTATAATCTTGGTAGTCAGCTCCAGATAGTGGACAAATACTATCAGCTGGCCAAAGAAATCACCGCGTCCAACTTTGACGAAAAGCATCCACTCTACGCCGAAGCGCTCAAAAACATTGCGTTTGTACACATTCAGCGTGCAGAATATGACGTGGCTCTGGCACTCTTGGATCAGGCCGATGACATCTGGAGAGATGCGCTGGCCAACCAAAACAGAAGCTCAGGTGAGGTAGCCAGAATAAAAGGAGACATCTACAACTATCAGGGTAAATTCAAAGAAGCACGTCGTGAGTACGAAAAAGCGGCCAAGTATTTCAAACGAATCTTCAGTGAAGAACATCCTGACTTTCTCAATACCCAAAGCCGACTGGCACGTGCCTACTACATTAACGATGAAGTGAGCAAGGTGGAGTCCATACTCAGTGAGACAACTCTGGCTTACCTCAATTACACCAAAACCTACTTCCCTACTCTGAGTGAGGACGAAAAGGCCAAATTCTGGAACAAAATCAAACCGGACTTTGAATTTTATAATACGGTGGCGGTGCGCTATAGCGCCAGCAAGGAAAAATACCTGGAAAACATGTACGATTTTGCCCTGGCAACCAAGGGTCTCCTCCTCAACTCCTCCATCAAAACGAGAAATAGTATTCTTCACAGTGGGGACCAAAAACTGATTACACTTTTCAAAACCTGGGTAAGTAAAAAAGAATACCTCACCACAACTTTGGCTCAGAGTTCGGAGGACGCCAGTGAGACTGAAATAGACATCAAAAAGCTGAAAGACGAAATTGCAGTACTCGAAAAGCAACTAAGTGAAAGCTCCGACACCTTTGAGGATTCCTTCGAGTACAAACTCTACACCTGGGATGACATCCGTAAGTCGCTGAAAGACAATGAAGCAGCGGTTGAAATCATCAGATATCGGGAGTTTGATGACCAATTCAATGATGAGAAGATTCGATACGCCGCCCTCATTATCACCAGTGAGACCAGAAAGAATCCGGAATTGGTCCTTTTTGAAGATGGCAACGAAATGGAAACACGCCATTTTATGTATCACCGAAATATCACCAAATACAAATTAACTGATGCCAACTCTTTTGGCGTTTTCTGGGAGCCTATTTACAATAAGGTAAAGGACAAGGAAATTGTTTTCCTATCGCCAGATGGTATTTACAATCAGCTCAATGTAGAATCTTTCAAAATCAATGAAACGGAGTATGTCATTGACAAAATGAATGTGCGGGTAGTGAATAACACCAAAACCATCGCGGCGCTCCGCTCCAGAGAGGCGAAAAAAGTGAAAAAAGCCGAAGAGCCACGTGAATTCACTGCCATGCTGTTGGGCAATCCAAACTACTATATAACCGACGAAAACCGAAAAACTGCGCAACGAGAAGCCAATCGTGGCGGAGCCAATGTCTATGTACCACAGCTACCTGGCACAGAGCAGGAGGTTATCACCATCAATGATCTGCTGAAAACCAAGGGCTGGAAAATAGAATATTATCTTGGAGAAAATGCGACTGAAAATCAAATTAAGCAATCACAAAATTATACGCTCGTACACATTGCCACACATGGTTTCTTTGATGACAAAGCCAAAAAAGAGAAACGCCCTGAGTTTATGATTGAGGAAGATGACAATCCGCTCGACCGGGCCGGATTACTGGCAGAAGGTGGCGGAGATGTATTGGTAAAAGCCACCAAAAATTACAACATTGATGATGGAATACTCACCGCTCATGAGGCCATGAACCTCAATTTTGATAAAACTGAACTCATCGTACTGAGTGCCTGCGAGACAGGTCGTGGGGAGATTCAGCAAGGAGAAGGAGTATTCGGCTTACAGCGATCATTCCTCGTGGCCGGAGCAGATGCCATTGTCATGAGTTTGTTTCAGGTATCCGATGAGGTCACACAGAAGCTCATGGTGGAATTTTATAAGAACTGGCTCAATGGGCAGGATAAACGTACGGCGTTCAACAATGCCCAACTGACCATCAAAGCACAATACAGTGATCCTATTTATTGGGGGGCATTCACGATGATTGCCAAGAGCTAGCGCTATCTTTGAACAATCAAAAGACTTATTGATTAAATCTTCATGACCAGACTTATAATCATCTTGCTGAGCATTGCGCTCCTTTCCTGTACCAAGACACCGGAATCAGATTCGAATACTGAGAAATCTACATCAGCAGACACCACGTTGCTGGATATGACGGACTTGCAACTAGACTCCCTGGTGCTGCCTGACGGATTTTCCATAGCCCTCTATGGCCGGGTAGAAAACGCCCGATCTATGGCCATAAGCCCTTCGGGAGTCCTCTACGTGGGTAACCGCGGGGGTGACAAAGTCTACGCCCTGAAGGATAACGATGGTGATTTCAAAGCGGACGAGATTTACGTTTTGGCTACTGACATGCGAATGCCCAATGGTGTGGCTTTCAAAGATGGTGACCTGTATGTGGCTGAAGTGAGTAAACTTTGGAAATTTCCTGCCATAGAGAGTAACCTGGCCGCACCGGTCAAAGAACTGATCTATGACGATTATCCCACTGATGGTCACCATGGCTGGAAATATATTGCCTTCGGACCTGACGACAAGCTTTATGTGCCTGTAGGTGCTCCGTGCAACATTTGCGAAAGCAAGGATGAAATATATGCTTCTATCACCCGCATGAATGCTGATGGCTCTGACCGTGAAGTGTATGTAAGTGGAGTCAGAAACACGGTCGGGTTCGCCTGGCATCCAGAAACAGGAGATCTCTACTTTACCGATAATGGGCGAGATATGCTTGGTGATGACATCCCTCCCTGTGAGCTAAACAGAGCTACAGAAAAAGGCCAACACTTTGGCTACCCCTACTGCCATGGTGGCGATCTCAAAGACCCGGAATTTGGAGATAAGAGATCGTGTGATGAATTTGTGGCACCTGTTCAAAAACTCGGAGCACATGTGGCACCACTTGGCATGAAGTTCAACACCGGCAGTATGTTCCCTTCCCAGTACGCCAACCTGGCCTTCATTGCGGAACATGGCTCCTGGAACCGCTCGCCGGAGGCTGGGCACAGTGGCCACAAGATCACTACCGTGAAAATAGAAGACGGCCAGGGTGTAGCCTATGAAGATTTTATTACAGGTTTTCTCAACAAAGAAACCAACACCGCCTGGGGACGCCCGGTAGATGTACTGTTTCTCAAAGACGGCTCTATGCTCATCTCCGACGACCTGACCGGGTCTATTTACAGAGTGACCTACACCGGATCGTAAATATTGTCCATACTCAGCGCACATTCTGTAGGGAAAAACTATGACGGACGCACTGTCCTTCAAGGCGTTTCATTTGAAATCCATAAGGGAGAAGTATGCGCACTCATAGGCAGAAGTGGATCGGGGAAAACCACACTGATCAGGATACTGGCTGGCCTGCTCGCACCTGACACTGGCGAGGTTTGGCTGGAAGGCGAAAAGTTGGAAAATCCTGACGATCAACTCGTACCAGGCTATGAAGAAATCAGGCTCGTACATCAGGATTTTCAGCTGAAGCACCGCATGACAGTCCGGGAAAATATCCGGTACGAACTTCTCAGCTATGTGTCCGACTATCAGCACGAACGAATCTCAGAGCTGTTGAAGCTTTGCCGAATCGAGCACCTGCAGGATAAAGACATCTCTTTGCTCTCCGGAGGCGAAAAGCAGCGGGTGGCCATTGCCAGAGGCATGGCCACCGAGCCTGACGTGCTGTTGCTGGATGAGCCCTTTAGCAACCTGGACATCAACACCAAGGCTATCCTGCTCGAAGAAGTAAAGGAGATAGCAAGCTCTACGGATACTGCCATTTTCCTGATCACCCATGATGCTCGGGATGCTATGGAAATTGCCGACAGGCTGCTCGTGCTGGATGCCGGACAGCTCATCAAAACAGGCACACCGGAAAATATCTATCATGCCCCAGATGACACCAGAGTGGCTGACCTCCTGGGCCTTTATAATACATTGACAGTGGAAGAACTACAAACGCTTCTTCCAGACATCCTGCCACCAGCGGGGCAGCACTTCGGCTTGTGGGCAGAAGACCTGCAGCTCGATCCAGACGGTTTTGCAGCCACCATTCAAAAAGTAGTGTTTGGCGGGCCCTATAACAAGGTAGTTCTCTCTCCACATTCCCTTCCCCATTTACGCCTTTGGGCCTTTGATCATACAAAAAAAATCACTCCAACAACACAAGTCTGTTTTTCAATCAAAGGGGATCGCCTCTTCCCGGTCACCTAATTGCGCGGAAAACTCAATCTTGCCCACTTTGACCTCAATTAAGGCATTTGATAAATCAATCAGAACCATGGTGACCCAAAGCCGAAGGCATCAAAAGCCATCGTCTGTATCACAGAATTCTAACAAACCGGTCTTATTGACGAGTGAACCCTGATCAAGCAGTAAAGCTGTGGGGAGATTGCATTAAAGATGGATAATGAAGTAGAGTGACCTGATACCTTATAACCCCAATCCAACTGATTGGCCACTTACCCTTCATTTTCTTTGCTTGCCCCGGGCCGCGTAGGCAAAGAAAACAATTTGGTGCTCCAACCAAATGGCACCAACCTAGCCGGTCGCACGCAAAAAATCATTTTGACTCATCGTTTATGGACTTTTTTAAAGACCTTCTGAAGTCAAAATGATTCACACTTGTCCCGGCCGGGCAAGGCTTGGATGCCCCACCCGCCTTGTGCCCTTACTTTTCTGGATCTACAGTGGATTATTTCAGTTTTGCAAAATATAACCATTTAGTGATATCCCACACAAGTATTGCTTGATCCGTGCCCCCTCAATGATCAGCAAGCGCCAGCAGTCCTATAACCATAAAAAACCCCGCCTTGAGCGGGGTTTGCTGGGTGCTATCCGGAGTGATCAGATCAATCGAATAACCAGGCCAGATCCTGTGTTGCTGTGGGTTATCCCAAACAGTTTTCTTATTTAGTAGCGCAAATACCAATCATCTGATATAAGCATGAAATTACTACCTAAAAGCCTCTAAATGCTGTTGAAAAACATGATCAGTGGTGATATGTATCAACGGTATTCATCAAATATTTTAGGTAAGAAAACGTTACCTTTTTCCGTCTGATTTCAAAAAAGGTTAAATCCTTGAACACCTAATGCGAGTTGTCACTAGATTAGCAGTATGGACAGACCAGCGTTTGACGACATCTTCATGGAACTGGCAGTAAACCTTGCCAAAAAAAGTCATTGTATCAAAAGACATGTAGGGGCAGTACTTACCAAAGACACCCGCATCATCTCTATAGGCTACAATGGCCCTCCTGCAGGCACGCATAACTGTGATGAAGAATATCCTGAAACAGGTTGCCCCCGAGATTCAAAAGGTGGCTGCTCTCTGGCGATTCATGCCGAGCAAAATGCCATACTTTATGCTGTGAAGAATAAGGCAACAGTAGAGGGTTCCACCCTTTATGTGACACTTTCACCTTGTCTGGCCTGTGCCCGGATCATCTATACCGCCGGTATCGTAAAAGTCATCTACCTCAACTCTTATGCTGCTCACAAAGGAATAGAGCAGGATGAAGGAGTGGATTTCCTGAGTAAGTTTGGTGTGACCATGGAAAAGTACCAGGGTCAGATCTCTCATGTCACAGACCTAATCTGAAAAGGTTATTGAATAGCGAGTCTTTTGGTGGAATATCCATTTAAATTCTGCACTTTGAGTAAATAGGTACCCGGCTTCATTCCGGCTGTGCTAATCTTCTGCTCCACACTGAAATTGCCCGTGCTTATCTGAAGTCCGCTGATGGTATACAGTCCCCAGGACATATCTGCGGTGGCTCCGTCTACGGCAAATATCGATTCTGAAAAAGCAGGATTCGGATAAGTTTTGATTTCCGAAGAAAAAGCGGTGGACCCCAAGGCAATGACTTTGAGCACTTCATGAGTTCCATCATAGTCGGTCTGTGAAAGCCTGTAATAGGTGACCGTCCAGGCATTGTGTCCTTGTTCATCAGTCACTTCATACCTACGCATTTCTTTGCAGGATCCGGCTCCTTCCACTTTTATTATTTCCTCAAAAGTCTGTCCATCCCTTGATCGCTCCAGGGTAAAGTGGCTGTTGTTGAGTTCAGAGACGGTCTCCCAACTAAGTACAACCTTTCCTGCTCGCTCCACTCCTTCAAACAACAACAGACTCACAGGAAGCGGATTGCAGGAACTCCCGCAACATCCTCCACTCCCACCGGAGCAATCGCCAGTATCTCCCGTTGGTGTGTTGCCAGTGAAAGTACCTCCAACCACCAGAGTACCACCATTCACATCCACAGCACCACCATTCCTATTATCAAAATTTCCACCTACATCAATGAACCCTCCACTATCTGCGGAAACATCACTATTTCCACGATTGTCGAAATTGCGAAGCAGATTAAAAGTGCCATTGTTTCTTACCACTAAAATCTCATTCCCTGCATTGTCAAAATTGCCTGTGGCGCGAACATGTGAGTTGTCTATGTACCATTCATTATTCACAATATCCCCTTTAATATCCACCTGAGTATTGTTATTCATCGTGAGCACACCATTGCCATTGAAATCCAGTGCAGTGGTCCCAAATGACATCAAATTGGAAGTACCAAGATCCAGGGTGCTATTGTCAAAAACCACGCTACCATTTTCAATGGTCATTTTCCCTCCTGAATTCACGATACTGTTAGTAACTGTAGTGTTTTTCAAGGAAATACTCGTTCCCACATCCAGCACCGCGTCGGTGATGGTAGCATTCTCGAGTTGCAAACTCCCGGAGGTGGTTATATCTGTCCCTGTCATGGCCATGCTGGTCACGCTGGTGGTCCATGAGGATACGCCTGTAAATGTAGAGTTCTCCAGTACTACATCGTCTCCTGAGATACTCACTGTCCCCATGCTGAGTACTACATTGCTATTATACATGGCAAAATCTCCACCATTGGCGGTTGAAAAACTAGTAGATACATTATAGGTGCCGCCATTGTAGGTGTTGGTGGATCCGGCCCCATCGGCTAGTGTCCACACATTAAAGGTAGCTCCAGTGCCGTTGAGCGTACCTCCGGATTCTACTTTGAGTGTACCCATCACGGTCACCGTGACTCCCGGATCCACATTGAGCGTAGTGCCGGAAATGGTCAGGTTCCCAATGGTGGTACAATTGCTGCTAATAGTACCAGAAGTAGGGCATTGTGCCCATAACACTCCGGTAAGTGCTAAATATGAGATGGTGAGTAAGCCTATTTTGATGATCATAAGGTGGTTTTTTTTTAGTCCATAGCTAAGAACTACACCTTAAAATAGGGTTATATTTTATTCATAACATATTGATAAACACGCAATTGGGCGAATTACGCACATTTTTGCGTGTTATACGCAGGGGGTCTTTTACCTAACGGAACTGAATCAAACAGGGTATATTAAGTATAAAAATTACCCAATATGGCTCTCTGTTATCGGATGATGATTTTAGCAGTGGTGCTGGCTGATCCGCTGAAACTTTTCAAGAGGTATGTCCCTGGCTTGTAGTGTTGCGTATCTATTCTGTTGCCTGAAATAAATGAACCTCTGGCCATCAGCCCACCGGATAAAGCGTATATTTCCCACGACATATCGGCCGTTACACCCTCTATCTGAAGTTCATCCCCTTGCCAGGCCGGATTTGGAAATGCCTGGATCCTATTCACCTGTGCACTTTGTCCCAGATCAATTACGCGGAGCCATTCAAAAGTTCCATCATAGTCCGTTTGCGAAAGGCGATAATAGACGGAAGTGGAGGAGGAAACAAAACCCAGGTAATCTATGAATGAATAATGTTGAATTACTTTGGAGGTACCATTTCCTGAAACCTGAGCGATGGGTTGAAAAGTACGCCCGTCTGTAGAGCGCTCCAAAGTGAAGTAATCATTGTCTTTTTCCGTGGCAGTACTCCAACTCAGAAGCACCTGATCGTCCTCCTGCAGGGCGTCAAAAGTGATCAATGACACGGGCAATGCTGCGCAACCAGATCCACAGCAACCATCTGCACACTCCGAATCTCCTGAGGATGCCGAAACCCCGCTATGAGGATCGGACATAGTGCCTCCATAGGAGAATGTGCCGTCAGGAACCGTGATAGAAGCTGGTGTAGACTCGTTGCCATTTGTAACATTTCCGGCTACAGCAAACGACCCTCCTCCGTCTATATCAATCGAACTCCCAGCGGAGTTATTCAAGTTGCCGCCAATCGAGACAGAACCACCATCCACATCTACATAACCCTGGTCTGCAGGATCACCATTGGGTTGTAACCCGTTGTTAAAGTCACCCGTCACGGTGAGCGTTCCGTTATTTCTTACCGTCAGCTGTGCGTGAAAGTCATTGTTCATATCTCCGTTGATGTACACATCGCTGGCATCGATGATCAGACTAGACTGATCCTCCGTATTCATGTTACCATTTGAGAGGGTGATATCACTCCCATTTTGGGCCAAAATAGTAGCCTGGAAGTCATTCATAAAGTTTCCTGATGTGAGCGTGATCGTAGAATTATCCAGGATCATATCGGCACCATTGTCATTTAAGAAATTACCTCCGACTACAAGAGATGAGCCATTGGTAATGTTGGAGCCAGATTGCTCCCCAATCGTGAAGTTAGTGCCTGAGTTGATGGAAGAGTTGTTCACGGTGAGTGTGCGTCCGCTGCCACCGGTAAAACTGAAGGAAGTCCCTGCATCGATGGACGATCCATTTGTCAGTGACAACTGTGTGCCTCCTCCGGAAGTGGCAAAAGTAGTTCCGGTGGAAATATCAGAGTTATTGAGTGTGATGGTACCCTGCTGGAACCCCTCTGAAAATGATGTGCCAATATCCAAAACGGCATTGGTCATGGTGAGCCCACCGTGATAACCACCGGTATAGCCGTTAGTCACATTCAGTGTAGTACCACTTAGGTTCAGGGTATAATTATCTCCGATGGTGGCTGTGCCTACCTCTACAGTCCCGCCAGAAATGGTTCGGGTAGTGGCCGAACCAACATAGCTATTATTGAGTGTACCTGTCACCGTGAGTTTAGCTCCTGCACCCAATGTTAGATTGGCATTCAGTGTAAGGTTTCCGGTAATGGTATAGTTGGCTCCTGCAGCAATGTTACAATTGCTATTGATGGTTACATCACCTGTCACATTTCCCGTTGGGCATTGCGCATAGGAAGTCAGACATAATGTTATAAAAAATAAGGCGCATAACGCCCTCACATTCAAGGTCATGGGTTGGACTAATTACTATGGACTAATCCCGTAAAAGTACCTCACTTGACCATAAAAGACTCATTTTTATCGCTAAATGGTACTCATTTGTCGACACACACCCGAGATACTCCCATAACCGTTAAAGTTGGAACACTTACCCCTCATCAACACGACATTATTCTACTCTTCCTTTAAAGAATCCAATGGGTTATTAGCTGCCATCCTGTAGGTCTGTAGGGCTACAGTGACCAGCGAAATCAGGGCCAGTAATGCCAAAGGGATCACGAAAATCATACTACTCAAATCGATGCGTTCCTCATAATTATCAAGCCAATCATGCCCCAGGTAGAACGCAACCGGCACAGCAATAAATGTACTGGCGATGATAAGGCGTCCGAAGTAGGCTATTATCCTCACAAAGATTTGACCCACTCTGGCTCCAAGGACCTTTCTGATCGCTATTTCCTTGCGCTTGCGCTCCAGCACAAATGCCGATAGCGTAAACAATCCAATAGAGGCAATGACAATGGCGAGAACCGAAAATCCGGAAAACAACAAGCCAAACCTTCGCTCTCCATCGTACAGAGCCTGGAATGAATCATCCATAAATCGACCATCCAGAGGGTAATTGGGTAAGAAACGATCCCATGTGGCCTCAATGTGTTCCAAAGCGTCTCTTAAATTACCATCTATTTTCACCATCAGATAATCTCCCCCGAAGATATCAAATACGCCATCATTCATATACCGAAACACTACTGGTGCGTTTCCGCTTTTCGCCGAGCCCAGAGCAAAGTCCTCCACTACGCCGATGATTTTGAAATGCCCTTCACTTCTACCCAACATTTTGCCGAGAGGTTCCTCCCACCCCAGGGTTTTCACCAGCGTTTCATTGACAACAATATTCATGGTATCGGTACCCAGGTTCGCGCTAAAAAATCTACCACTTTGGAGTTTCAAGCCCCATACCTCCAGAATCTCGCTGGAAACGAAGATATTATTAGGACTCAGTTGAATTTGGTCTTCATCCACTGAGGTATAGTTCCAATCAGCCATACCCCCCGAAGGGTATCCATTGGCCAGCCCCACCTGACTGATGGTCGCCTGGCTGAGTAGTTGATTCTTAAAAGCTCCAAAGTCCCCAGCTATCTTACGAGCATCTCTGATGACATAGGTCTGTTCTGTAGCCAGGCCCAGTTTTCTATTGCTCATCAGCGAAATCTGCTGATATACAATGTAGGTGCCCACCATGAGTAACAACGAGATAGAAAACTGAAAAATTACCAACCCTGAGCGCATCCGGCTACCTCCTCCCTTCACCGTCTCTCCTTTCAAAGCTGCAATGGGACGAAAAGACGCCAGGTAGAGCGCTGGATAAATCCCGGAAAGCAAACTGGTAGCGATCAAAATGAGGAAAAACCAAAGGGCATTCTGCAGGTTCACAATGTCCAAGATACCATAGCTTCCCAGACTCACCTGGTTGAAATATGGGAGGCAAACCAACGCCAGCACGAGCCCGGCCACCATGGCGATGAATGTAATCACAAATGACTCAAGAAGAAACTGCTGAGCAATAAGGCTTTTCACAGAACCCATCACCTTTCTCATACCGATCTCCTTAGCCCTGAGAGAAGAGCGCGCAGTGGCCATATTCACATAGTTAATGCAGGCGATAAGCAGGATAAATACCGCCACCCCTCCAAAAGTGAGTATGCTCTGATAGTCTGCCCCTGTACCCAGGGAAAGTCGCGGGTGATGCAGGTGAATGTCCTTCATCGGGACAAGCCCAAAGGAATACTGGTGACCTTCGGCGAAGTAATCTTCAAGGGTAGCGTAGGCATCATAAAACCCCAGAATCTCCGGGCCAATGTATCGCTGGACGAAATCAGGAAACTTACCCTCCAGTTGATCAATGTTAGCATTAGGATCAACAAGCAAATAAGAATAAAAATTATTCCCAGTCCACCAACCATTGGTCACCCATGACTCACGTGGCATGGACAAGATAAATTCATAGGGAATGGAACTGGTCGCTGGTGGATTTTCTATGACAGCCGTAATTCTATAATCATCCCCATCTACATTAATCTCCTCTCCTACCACTTCTCCATTAGGGAAAAGTTTATCGGACACTCTTTTTGTAAGCACTACATCCCTGGGGCCACTGAGTACCTGACCGCTCCTGCCCGCCAGGAAGGTAGCAGGAAACAGATCGAAAAAAGTAGAATCCGCGTAGATCCCACCTCCTTGCCTGATGTAGCGGCCCTGGAGTGAGATCACACTTTCCAGAGGCCCCGAAATCCTGGTTCCATTTAGTACTTCAGGATAGTCAGCCTGCATCTGCTTCACCAGCAATGCCGGGGTGTTCCCTCCACGCTCATTTAATGTCACACGGTAGATATTCTCCAACTGTGGAAGGTGCTTATCGAAAGCAAACTGATACTTGATGTGGATCAGAATGAGGAGACATGCCGCTATGGCCATTGAAAGACCCAAAATATTCAATGTAGTCTGCACCTTGTTTTTACCCATGCTCCGCATGGTCACTTTGAAATAAGTTTTGAACATACCAAAAGGTGTATTAGGTTGAAAATCTTCTAAATCTTTGATGTATCGCCACCTGAAAAAACGAATCACATTCATGTAGGCAGCTAGTCTGGCCTTGGTTGGATGTGTGGCCACCTGTCTATGATAAAGCTCCAGCAGGTCACCCTCTATCACTTCGGCATACCAGGGCTTGCAGAACCATCTCAGTATTCTGAAGGGCAGTTTCGGTGGATTGGCAGATGTCATCGGGTTTCCAGCAAAACTTTGGGTATTTGATCGTAAAGAGTATTTCTCACCCTTCGATTGATTTCCAATACCTGTACCCCAAGATTAGTCACTTTGAAATATCGCTTACTACGACCCCCTCGCTCGGCTGTGGCGCCTCCCATGTATGAGCTGAGGTAGCCTTTTTTCTCCAATCTATCGAGGGCAGTGTGTACTCCGCTGATATTCACCTTCCTGCCCGTCTGCGCTCCAATCTCGTCCATCACTCTGACCCCATAGGCATCTTCATGAAGGATGGCCGTCACCAGCAGCACCAGTTCTTCAAACTCTCCAATCTGTACCTTTTCTTCTTTCATATCATTCATGATTGTAAATGAAATACGTCAGCAAATGTAAAAGGTTTCTTTCATAGTTGTAAATGATATGATCAAAACAAAAAAAACCGACTCATTGTATGAGCCGGCTTCTACCAATCAACCTAACTAACTATATTTTTCTGGGGATCAAAAACCTCCATCACCTTCAAACTCGTCCCGGCCTGCACCGCGCTCAGGTCTTTGCTTCTTCTGATTAAGGCGATAAGTAGCGGTGAGCACAAAAGTGGGGCCCTTCCGCCACTGCCAGGTGGACTCCTCGTAGAAAGTGGGTATATCCGTGATCGACCTCCACTTTCGTGAATTGAAGAGGTCTCTCGCACTGAGGGAAATGGTCCCGTTATTTTTCCAGATATCTCTGGTCAGCCCCACATCGACCACCGTCACGGAGAGCCTTCTCCCCTGCGACTGATTCTGCGGCGCCTGATAGTTCACATTCACCTGAGCATCAAAAAGCTTAGGTATCTTGAAGTTGTTGCTTACCCTTGTACTGAAGGTGGTAGTGCGTGCTCCCAGATTGATGGTGTCTCCCACCGTACCGGTAATCTGCTGATGATAAAAGTTGAAATTACCACTCACACGATACCAACTGGTAAACTCATGGGCCGCATTGATTTCCATCCCTAGTGCATCACTTTCGCCAATATTGTATGGAATCTGCACCCGTTCTCCACTCTCGTTTGGAGCAAGGCTCACTCTACGAATCAGCTGAGTAGTATGTCGGTAATACACCCCGTAGTAAATAGATGAAGCCTTCAGGTTCTGAAGAAATCCGGTTTCGTATGAATCAGTAAATTCGGGCTGAAGCTCAGGGTTTCCTATGCGGAAATTACGATTGTCCGTAAAGGAGCTAAACGGATTCAACTCTCTGAACCTGGGCCTGTTGATCCTACGGCTGTAGCTCAACTGCAATTGGTTTTCACCTTTGAGCTTATAGGTAAAAAAAGCACTTGGGAAAAGGTTGGTATACTGCCAGTTTCGCTGCTTGCCTGTTTCCTGAAACACCGTATTGATGCTGGTGGTCTCACTTCTAAGCCCCAACTGCCAGGATATTTTATCCAATTCGTTGCTCACGATACCATAAAAAGCATGTACATCCTCATTGTAGGCAAAGTCCGTGCTGAAGGTATCCAGGGGAACATACGCCTCGGAGGGGTCATTCTTCTCTTGTACGTTATAGATATTTTTCACTTCTCTGAAAGTACTCCGGAATCCAGCTTCTACCTTGCCCTTCTGACCAAATGGCTGGATATAATCCGACTGAAGCATCAAACGCTTCTCGCCCTCATCGTTGCGCACTTTTTGAAAAAGTTCGGGGACACTTTCGGCCATGGTAGCTCCCTGATACTGTACAATGTCGGACTTCTCCAGTTCATTGTTATTTTGATACTGAAAGTCTGCCGTGAGTTTTTGGCCCTGACGCTGAAAGGTGCGGGTATAGTTGACTGCATACTCAAGGTTCTCATCACCCTCCGTTTCGGTGTCTTCCCGGCGTGTATAGTCTATGAGTTGTTCGTTGCCATCATAATCTTTGTACTCAAGTTCCGAATCATTGAGTTCATCAGAGTAGCGATAGAGAAAAGAGGTGGTAATCGTACTGTAATCGTTGAGGTAAAAATCCGCTCCGAACCTCACGTTATTGGATATCCCACCCCGGATGTGCTGACGACTCAGGTCAGTCGTATAGGAAGTATCTGGCAGCATATACTGCTGACTGGCACCTCCCAAGCCTGGCGCTTTGTTGTAGTTTACTCCATAGTTCAGAAACAGATTGACCCATTTTTTTCTAAAATTAACATTGGCGGAGGCTCCATGATTGTGTGGATAGCCGGTATTCACCTGAAAACTTCCATTGAGACCGTTTCCTTTGTCCTTTTTCAAAATGATATTGATGATACCCGCCATCCCCTCGGCATCATACCGGGCAGAAGGATTGGTGATGATCTCCACGCGCTCGATCATATTGCCCTGAAGCTGACGCAAAGCATCTGTACTGGACAACCCCACGAGTCCTGAGGGTTTGCCGTCTATGAGTACCTTCACACTGGAGCTCCCACGGAGCTCCACGTTGCCCTCCACATCCACAGTGACAGACGGCAAATTTCCCAAAATATCAGAGGCGGATCCTCCTAACGAACTCAGGTCTTTACCCACGTTATACACTTTCTTATCGAGGCTGAGCTGCATCTGAGTGCGCTCTCCTGAAACCACCACTTCATCCAGTTCACTCACCGATGGCTTCATGCTGATGGTTCCCAGGTCGGGATTGCGGTTGCCTTGTCCCACAATGACCGAAATCTCTTTCGTTTCGAAGGTAACAAACTGAATTTTCACCACATACTCACCAGGCTCCACTGCCAGGCTAAACCGACCTTCGGCATCTGTAATACTCCCAGTGATCAGGCTCTTGTCGTCCGCACGCACCACACTCACCGTGGCAAACTCTAAAGGCTGGCCTGTACCTGCATCAATCACCTGTCCTCTGATAGAAGGTGCCTCCTCGATAGGTGATGCCCCATGAAGGGTGATGCCAAAAAGAAAAATGAATAAAAAAGTGTAAGTGTTTCGTATCATAAGTCTATTAGAGAATGCAAAACTACCTGCACACTCTGATTGAAATTTGTTTGAATTCTGAAGGAAATCTGATTTTTGTGTAGCTACATCTAATTTCTACTTTCCCAACGTACCGAGAGGTGATGTTGTTCGGCAGAAGTTTGATAAATAACAGAGAATTGATGTTCTGAACAGATCTGCTGAACAATAGATAGCCCCAGCCCGGAGGAATCAGGATTTTCTGACCCCTTTTTGAATCGCATGAAATAATCCTGCGCATTGCCCTGGAGAGGTTCGCCCGTGTTGGTGATGTCCAGACCGGTGGAGGTAAGCTCGATACGGAGGCTGCCGCCGGTACGATTATGTCTTACAGCATTGTTCAGCAGATTCGTCATCAGAATACCCAGTAGCGTAGCATTGCCAGAGACCTCCACATCAGGCTCCACATCTATGGTGAGCGTAATCTGTTTCAGCTCTATTAGCTCTTTGAAATCAAATAGCAACTCCGACAAAAGCTTAGAAACATTGACAGGTGCAAAATCCGAAAATTCCTTATTTTCGATCTTAGTGAGGAGTGAGAGTGAATTGCTCATCTTACTCAGTCGCTTCAGCGCATTCTGTGCTGAGGAGATGAGCTCCATCTGATCTTCGCGGAGCTCGGATGACTCCATGAGCAACTCCAGCTTGCCTTGAACTATAGAAATGGGTGTCTGTATTTCATGTGAAGCATTTTCCGAAAACTCCTTCAGCGAGCGATAATCCCTTTGAGCTTTTTGCATCATTTCGTCAATGAACTGGTTGAGTTTTTTAAACTCCGCTGTGGACGAAATGGGAAGTTTTGGTGTATTGGTCTGCTTGATAGAGAAATCCCGGATAGCAGCCAGTGTAAACTGAAAGGGCCTGAATACATAGTAGGAAGCAATGAGACTAAGAACGAGCGAAACCAGCAGCAACATCAGGTAGGTTTTCACCATTGATTCACGTACGGCATCCTCGATATCGTCTTCTTCTATGATGAGATCATAGAGCATAATTTTATAGGCCCTCCCATTGACCTGTCGAATGACATCCAGCTTCAGATGCGGCTCTATCCTATTGAGGGTTGAGTGTGTGACGAGGGTATCGGTAAATACAATTTCGCTATCGCTCACCAATTCATCGAGCGGTGTGATGACCATCTTATCCCGTGAAATTTCGTGGGTTGGATTTCTGTGTTCCAGAAACCCTACGACTGACTGGAGTCTTTCTTTGAGAAAAAGCCGCTCCTCTATGTCAATCTCACGGCTTATAGCATTGTAGCTAAATACCGCTCCAATGAGGAATACAATAGAGGAGATGAGGACAAAATACAGGGTGATTTTAACAACGAGTTTCATCCTTTTTTGAATTTATAACCCACGCCGTAGACGGTATGAATGTAATCGGTACCTCCTGCTTCAGCGACTTTCTTACGTAGATTTTTGATGTGCTGATATACAAAGTCGAAAGAATCGGCGGTGTCCATATAGTCCCCCCAAAGGTGCTCTGCGATGGACTGCTTGGTGAGCACACGATTTTGATTGAGCAGGAGATACTGGATCAGTTCAAACTCTTTACGGGTGAGGTCAAGCACCTGTCCTCCCACCACTACCTCAAAGGTCTGAGTGTTAAGTTCCATGTCTTCAAACTGGATTTTGTCATCCCCCTGCTGGTTTTTTCTTCGAAAAATCGCCCTCAGGCGGGCGTTGAGTTCAGCCAGATGGAAGGGCTTGGCCAGGTAGTCATCTGCTCCCAGATCGAGGCCCTTAATTTTGTCATCAAGGGCATTTTTAGCGGAAATAATCAGCACGCAGATCTGAGGCCAGTTTTCCTTGATGGTTCGAAGCAGGTCCAGACCATTGCCATCAGGCAGCATGAGGTCTAGTGCCACCAGATCATACTGATAGGCATAAAGTTTCTCCACGGCCTGCTGGTAGCTGCCTGCCACTTCACACACATAGCCCTCCCCGTGGAGATAGGTGCGAATATTGGCGCTAAGTTGATCATGATCCTCTATGACAAGTAGTTTCATTGGGATCAAAAATACGGGCTATTTCTGAAGGAATTTTGAAATGAGAAGTGGTGCTCAGTATTGGGCACTCAAAAAGCCGAAATCTGACCATCCATCCACTGGGTGCGCTCCTCCAAATAGGTCTTGAGGCTGGCGATACTTGCGTCATAATCCACCCCGATGGCCTTCCCCCATCGATCATAGTTGCGATCTACAGCACCATTCTCTATCAGATAGCTGGCAGTGGCATCAACCATCGCCTTGAGAGATGCAGTGCTCATGATCCCTCCCCGCAGGCTGTTCCACCTGATCTTGACAGCCGTCCTAAACTTGGGGTCTTCCATAAGTCTTGGCCACCAGAAGGGCACCATCCAGGCGTCGGACTCCACATACTGATTGTAATTCATCACCCACCCATCTATGGGTACCCGCCCACCATTGTCATAGCCAATGTTCAGGTCCCAAACCGGGCCCATGTTTAACCTACCGCCACGGTCTTTGTGCAGATAGGTACTGAGCCGGTAAGCATCTACGTTCCGTACTACCTCATTCAGTAGGAAAAAATCCACAAAACTTGACAGATCAACAAAATCGGTATAGGTCCGCTCTTCTGTAGAAAAGTCATCCGTCAAAAGGGCCGTCTCAAAATCACTGATATACGCTTGAATGTAATTTTTCTGAGTAGCGGTAATCTCGGTAGCCTTTGGATACTCATACAGAAAATAGGTTTCCAGGTACATATCAGCATGGTACGGCTGCCCATATGGGTCAAATTCAATAGGCTGTCCATAGATGTCATAGTCCGAACGAAAGCTGATATCCTCAGTGTACCGGGCATCATCCTCCCAGTTGTTTTCAAAGTATTCCAGCGGCTGGTTGATGTTCAGGTCCCCACCTGCCGTCTTATCAATTTTCAAAATATACCCACCTGTAATGTCATCAGCCAGCACATCTCCTGGCTCAAGTTTTTTAATGTCTATTCGATTCTTGTCTCGTTTGAGTTTTTCCATGAACACATAGACCCCTTTGTAGTCATCGTCTATCTGTAGCTCCACAAACTCCGTGCGACTGGCATATCGGCCCATCGCCTCAAAAAGCCGATACCCAAACTGATGATACATGAGTGTACGGTCAAAAATATATCCTTGCCCTTCATTGACCACATGCCCCATAAGTATCCAGTCTTCTTCTTCTGGAAACCCAAAAAAACTCACTTCGGTATCGCTACCATCCTCGGCCCAGGTCTCTATTCCAAAAGACTTCTTGTCCGACAACCGGAAAGAGGTAGACCCTCTATATTCAATGCCGATGTGTGCACTCTGCACTGCGGCCTTTTCCACATAGATCTTCAGCTCAGCTGGGATTTTAGGCTCATTTTTGATGTCCACACCTTTGGTATCGATGATGAGGTAAGGCAGTTGGCTCTCTCCGGTCTCAACCGCAAAGACCACCTCCTCTGGAGTCTGGGGATTGGGCTCCTCCTTTTTGTCGGTTTTGCAGGCTACCAGCGCAGAGAGGCCTATTATTGCACTAAAAAAAGTCAGATGAGTACGCATAATTCCCACAAGTTACGCAATTTTCATACCCCCAAGAAGAGCCACCGTTAGCCGATCAAACCCGAGAGCGCTGGAATTCAAACCATCCGTTTCTCAGCCTTCTGCCCAGGTGCATTATCTTCACCTTTGGAAACTTGCCTTTAATTACGCATTTTAACCTGCGATGAAAGAGTGCACACGAGATTTCTGCACCTTATTTACAAATAATAGATTTAATCACAGCCATGATCACCACTTATCAAAACCAAAAAAGACTGCTTGTGGCAGTAGACTGTATCATCTTTGGCTTTGACGATGAAGAACTCAAGCTGCTTTTGATCAAAAGAAATCTGGAGCCCGAAAAGGGGAAATGGTCACTCATGGGTGGCTTTCTTCGTGAGGATGAAACCGCCTCACAGGCCGCCAACAGGATACTCCACAGCCTCACTGGTCTACGAGACGTCTATATGGATCAGGTGCGAACATTCAGTCAGCCAGACAGAGACCCTGTGGAACGAACGATTTCCATTGCCTATTATGCGCTGATCAAAATAGAAGACCACAATAAAGAGCTCTCCCGACAACACTCAGCTGAGTGGTTCAGCCTCAACAAAGCGCCTAAACTCATATTTGATCATGGCGACATGGTCACTACAGCCATCAATCTCCTGCGATACAAAACCTCCGTTCAGCCCATTGGATTTGAACTGCTGCCTGAAAAATTCACCATGCGGCAGCTACAAAAGCTCTATGAGGCTATTTTGGATCAGGAGTTGGACAAGCGAAATTTTGTCAAAAAAATCAATCAACTGGATGTGCTGACCAAACTGGAAGAGAAAGACATGACCTCCAGTAAAAAAGGCTCATACCTCTATCAGTTCAACAAGGAAAAGTACGCCTCAGAGTCCAAAAGGGACTTTTCGCTGAATGTTTAGATCAAGACGTACGTCTCGATAGCACATACTTACAAACAATACCCTTTCATTTTATACTTTTGGGTATATCCACACCTAACCGTTGAATCCTAGCTCCAAACAAATTGTCCATATCAGTGATGACCAGGTTTTCGAATCTCTCTTCAGGACTCACTACGACGAACTGGTACATTTTGCACTGAGCTACATCTCCAATGAAGACGATGCTGAAGAAATCGTGCAGCAGCTTTTTGTGACGCTCTGGAGCCAAACAACCATTGATATCAACACTTCTGTCAAATCCTACCTCATGGGGTCTGTGCGCAATAGATGTCTTAATCATTTGCGACATGAGAAGGTCAAAGCCTCGCATGCCACTCATCACCAGATCACTCACCCAAATGCAAGTAATATTGATTTCCTTGAACTCGAAGAGCTGAAGGAGGCGATTGAAGCAGCACTAAATAAGCTGCCAACCAAATGCAGACAGATTTTCAACCTGAGTCGATACGAGGGTAAAAAATATCAGGAAATAGCTGATCACCTCCATTTATCTATTAAAACAGTAGAAAATCAGATGAGTAAAGCGCTGAAATCATTGAGGAACGAACTCAAAGATTTTCTGATCTTAATTTTTTTGTGGATGGTGAATGGGGGTAGATTTTGAGTAACGTGTCAACTAAGAAAGGATGAATACAAAACTTCCAGATCATATTTCCACGGAGCTACTAATCCGGCATTTCTCAGGGCTTGCCTCAAAAGAGGAAGAACTTGTCCTGATGCATTGGACCAATACTTCTGTGGAAAACAAGGAGCTTTTAAGAGAGCTTCATATTCTGTGGGCTGATACAGGAGCAATCAGCACCCCAAACACAGACTATAAAAAACGAGACATTGATGCAGCCTGGCAAAAAGTGCTGGCACAAAAACCTGTCTCACCAACCAATGGTACTTACACCCTTCTCAAAATAGCGGCGATCATTTTAGTGATGGTCGGTGTTGGATACCTCGTACGTTTCTTGCAAGATCCACAAAAAACTTATACTACTCATTCCACAGTAGGCAACATACAATTGGAGGATGGCTCTGTCGTGGCTCTCAATGAGGCCAGTCAGCTCACTTACCCCGGTTCCTTCAGTACCGAGGAACGAAGGGTAGCACTCAGTGGAGAAGCTTTTTTTGAAATCACTCCCAACCCCAATCAGCCATTCATCATCGAGGCAGGCCCCACTCAAATCAGAGTGTTGGGTACCTCTTTCAATGTTAAAGTGGATGACAAAAGCGTAACCGTAATCGTAGAAACAGGCACCGTACAATTCACTCGGGGAAACGAATCTGTCCTGATCGTCCAGGGAGAGAAAGCCACATTCAGCAACACTACTGAAACTTTGTCACCCGCCCAAAAAACATCTTCAGTTGGACTGGAGCAATTCTGGAGAACAAAATCCCTTCGCTTCTCCGGCGAAAAACTCCCTGAAGTCATCCGAACCATTGAAGAAGCTTACGCAACTCAAATCAAGCTTGGAAGCGAAAAATTAAGCGATTGCAGCCTGAGTGTGACCTTTAACAATGACACGCTTGAAAACATTCTGGACGTGATTGCCCTTACGCTGAACCTTGAAATTTCGCAAACCGACCAACAATACATTTTAACTGGAAAAGGATGTACCGATTACTAACCTTTATTGCGCTCTTACTATTTTCTCTGTCAGGCCATTCTCAGATTGATCCGCTGAAAGATACACTGACCATTTCCTTCGATGGTTCCACTACTATGGAGGCGCTGGAAATGTTGTCCAGACATTCTCAATACCACGTTTCTTACAATCCAGACAGGTTACCCAAAAAAGAGATTTACAGCACCTACCAAAGAGAGTCCATTGAAACAATTCTCAAAGGTATTTTAGGAGCCGGGTTCAATTTCAAGGTTCATGGCAGCTATATTATCATTCAGGTAGATGTCTCTGAAAGCACCTCTACCCCCATCCACATCAATGGTGAGGTTCTCGACGCAGTAACCGGAGAAAGACTTGCCAATACCAGAATTTACGAAGTGAGTAGACTTTCGGCCACACTTTCCAACGAAGATGGGTCTTACCACCTGGCCTCCAGGCCAGACGGAGACAAAATCACTTTGGCCATTAGTAAGGAAAATTATAAGGACACGGTAATTACAGTAGACAAAACCTATAGCGACTTCCTCAGTCTGCTTTTAGAACCTATTCATAAAACAGAAATCACCATCAACTCCATAAAACAAGCAGCAGGTCTGTTCATAGATAAAAGAGAAAAAAAACATACCGAAGACATCCCTTCAGGAGAAGACCGCTGGGCTCAACTTTCCCTTGTACCAGGAGCGAGCACTAATGGTCAGGTTAGCAGTCAGGTCACCAACCACATCTCTTTGAACATCCTGGCGGGTTATGCCGGAGGGGTTGATGGCGTTGAATTGGGCATGTTTAATGCAAACCGTGGACAAGTCAGAGGCCTTCAGATTGCTGGTCTGGCCAACACTGCTGGCGGGGATATCGAGGGCCTTCAAATAGGTGGTGCATTCAACCTGAGTAAGTCCGAAATGAAGGGCTTTCAGGCCGCTCTAGGTGCCAATGCTGTTTCTGGATCGGCAATGGGGGTACAAATGGCTCTCGCGGCCAACTACTCTGCAGACCTCAGTGGTCTGCAGGCATCCATGGGTGCGAATGTAGCGGAAGACGTCAGAGGTATGCAGGCGTCATGGGGCTATAATTTGGCCAGGGATACCCTTATGGGTATTCAAATGGCCTTGGGTGCCAATATGGCCAGCAACACCAGTGGAGCCCAGCTGGCCCTCGGCTACAATCATGCTCATGGAAAATTGACAGGAGCACAGCTTGGCAGTGTGATGAATTACACACATCATTCCCTACGGGGGATGCAAGCTACCTTGCTCTACAACCATGTGGGCGACACGCTCAAAGGCCTACAATTGGGAACCGTCAATTCTGCTTCTACATTAAAAGGAGTACAGGTAGGCCTGGTGAATATGGCCGAAAAAGTGGAATCCGGAACGATGTTCGGTCTGGTCAACCTGGCAAAAGGTGAAGTGATCGCTTTAGATATTGACTATAATGATGTCACCGAATTTAACATGTCATTCAAGTCTGGAGTCAAACATTTTTATACCATCATCACTTCTGGCATTAGCTATGAAAAGAATTTCTGGACTTCAGGTTTTGGCTTTGGAAGTCAACAAAACATTGCCAAATTTCTCTATATGGGAGTTGAATTAACTGGTCACACGCTCCTCCCTTCCAATCAGCAGATTACCAGCGTTCCAATCAATGGTAGGTTCAATATTTCGCTCGGTGGGCAGATTACAGAGCGCATGTCTATCCATGCCGGCCCGGTGCTTCACTACCTCTATTTCTATGGCATCAATGACCGATTCAACCCGATGGACTTAGTGGGTATCAACCCTCTATTGGAAAGGTCTAGTTCCAGGAATTCTCAAAAATTATGGCTGGGCTATCGCATTGGACTGAGAATTTGAAATTCAGGATATTTCAAACATAAAAAAGGGAAATGAAACGAATCATTTCCCTTTGGAATTCACCTAAACCAAAAAGTGAACCTCTTAAATATATTGGTTGATTATGTTTTCAAACAGCTCTTGCTTGCCACTCTGCAAAGGAATGTTATCCATGCCAGCGCCAATTTTCGCCAGATCTGTCAGTTTTAATTTTCCACCTTCAAAGGCCTTGCCATCTGCAGTACCAAAAGAAGCATATCGCTCTGCTTTCAGTTTGCTATAATCAGACTGAGTCAAAATGGCATCCGCTGTAATCAGTGCTCTGGCAAAAGCATCCATACCTCCTATGTGAGCATGGAAAATATCGGCCAGATCCGTAGAGTTTCTTCGGGTCTTCGCATCGAAGTTGATCCCTCCACCCTGTAGTCCACCTACTTCCAGGAATACCAGCATCATCTCAGTGAGTTCATTCAGGTTAGTCGGGAACTGATCTGTATCCCATCCATTCTGATAGTCGCCTCTGTTAGCGTCCATACTACCCAGTGCTCCGGCATTGGCTGCTATCTGCATCTCGTGCTGCATGGTATGCTGTGCCAGCGTAGCGTGATTCACTTCTAGATTCAGCTTGAAATCAGCCAACAAATCATACTCTCTGAGGAATCCCAGCACAGTAGCCGCATCGAAATCATACTGATGCTTGGTAGGCTCCATGGGTTTAGGTTCAATAAAGAAATTACCTTTGAATCCCTGACTTCTTGCATAGTCTTTGGCCATATGCAGAAACTGCGCCAGGTGATCCAGTTCACTCTTCACATTGGTATTGAGCAGGCTCATGTAGCCTTCTCTCCCCCCCCAGAATACATAGTTTTCTCCACCGAGTTTGATAGTCGCGTCCAGTGCATTCTTCACCTGTGCTCCTGCATAGGCCACCACCTCAAAGTTTGGATTGGTTGCGGCTCCATTCATGTAGCGTGGATTGGAAAACAAGTTGGCCGTACCCCAAAGCAACTTAGTGCCGGCAGCGGCCTGTTTTTCTTTGGCATAATCCGTGATAAAATCAAGTCGCTTGGCAGACTCAGCCAGGGTATCCCCCTCCTCTATCAGGTCAAAATCATGGAAGCAATAGAATGGTGCTCCGATTTTAGAGATAAACTCAAAACCAGCATCCATTTTATCTTTGGCGCGCCGGTAAGCGTCTCCTGCTGTGCTCCATGGAAAATCTTTGGTGCCAGGACCAAATGGATCTCCACCGGTACCGCAGAAGGTGTGCCAGTAGGCAATTGCAAACCGGAAGTGTTCCTTCAGGGTTTTACCTGCCACTACTCTGTTTTCATCATAATATTTGAAAGCAAAGGGATTGTCTGATTCCTTTCCTTCAAAAGCGATCTTGCCGATTCCGCTGAAGTATTCCTTGTCTCCTAAAATAATTTGTTTGCTCATGTTTCTAGTCGTTTAAAAGTCTCTTTAAGTCACTTACCCAAGCCTGATAAGCATTGCTGTATTGTTGATATTCACTCGTGGTTGGTTCATAAATATTTATTGTGGCATCTCCACTCACCGCCTCTGCCAGGCTGGAAAAATGCCCTTGGGCAAAAGCAGCGCCTCTGGCGGCACCCACTGCTCCGGTAGTTTCTACCATCTCTATAGGGGCATCGGCCAAGGTGGCTATTGTCTTACTGAAAATACCGGATTGAAACAGGTTGTCATTGCCCACCCTGAGCTTGGTAATATCCAAACCCAGTTCTTTCAATATCTCGATACCATAAATAAATGAAAAGGCCACGCCCTCAAGAGCGGCTCTGTAAAAGTGCTCCTTCTTATGCCTGTTGAATTGTAGGTTATTCACCTGAGCACCAATGTTGCGGTTGCTGAGAATCCGCTCTGCCCCATTCCCAAAAGGAATTACCCGTAGCTGGTCAGCTCCGATAGGTACACGGGTCATTACCCGCTCCATATCAGTATACCCCAGTCCTTCCTCAGCCATCATCTGCTTGATATAACGGTACTGAATGCCAGCTCCGTTGATACAAAGTAGTACCCCTATTCGTGGATCTTCAGAAGTATGGTTGACATGGGCAAAACTATTGACCCGTGATTTGAGGTCATACACGGGCTTGTCCTTCACGCCATATACCACGCCAGAGGTACCTCCCGTGGCTGCTACTTCTCCGGGATTGATCACCCCAAGAGCAAGCGCGTTATTTGGCTGATCACCAGCCCGATAACCAATGCCAATGCCCGGCTTCAAACCTATCTCCCTTGCTGCAGTGACCGAAAGCCTTCCCTGATCCCCAAAAGTTGGGACAATCCTGGGGATGACCTCCTGATCAAAGCCTAAATGATCCATGAGAAATCCGGCCACTTCGTTATTTTGAAAGTCCCAAAAAATACCTTCGGACAAACCTGAAACAGTCGTGGTGGTTTCCCCTGTGAGTTTCAGTGCTATATAATCTCCCGGCAAGAGGATCTTGTGAATCTTTGCATATAATTCGGGTTCGTTTTCGCGCACCCATTTCAGCTTGGACGCGGTGAAATTACCCGGCGCATTAAGTAAATGCTTGTGACACTTTTCTTCTCCAATACCCTGAAAAGCCTCCTCCCCAATCTCCACTGCACGGCTGTCGCACCAGATAATGGCCGGCCTCAGCACCTCGTGATCTTTATCTACGAGGACCAGCCCATGCATCTGATAAGAAATACCAATGCCCGCTACCTCCATCGGATGGATTCGTGCTGAATTCAATGCTTTTTGAGTGGCGGCACATGCATTTTTCCACCAGACATCCGGCTGCTGCTCAGCCCAGCCCACCTGCTCACTGATCATATCCATCTCTGTTTCAGGATATTGAGCTACGGCTACTTGCTTGTTCGTGGCGCCATCTACCAGAGCGGCCTTGATCGAAGAACTTCCTATATCTAAACCTAAAAAGTACATTTTCTATGAATTTGAAAATAAAGATAGTGCTTATAGTCACAATGACCATAAGTATTGGAAAATATTTTATCTTTATTTTGGCAAAAGCTTAAAATCACGACATGGCAGAACATATCATGGAAGACCTTTCTATTGACTGTGTGATCTTTGGATTCACTGATGAACTCAAAGTGCTCCTGGTCAAGCATGGAGAAGGGATTAGCAAAGGCAAGTGGGCATTGCCCGGGGGGTGGATCACCTATGAGGAGTCTCTGGATGCAGCAGCTAACAGAATTCTTTATCTCCTCACAGGTGTGAATAATCTATTTCTGGAGCAGTTGAAGGCTTTCGGATCGGTGGATCGTTTCCCAACCAAGCGGGTGGTGACTGTGGGTTATTATACATTGATTAAAGACACTGACTATGATGTGGTGGCTGGCTACACCGCCTCAGACGTGCAGTGGTTTTCTCTGAATGAAGTGCCAGAGCTGCCTTATGACCATGACGAAATCCTCACCTATGCGCTGGATCAGCTCAAAAGCCGGGTGAAGCAGGAGCCCATTGGGTTCAACCTCCTGCCGGAGAAGTTTACACTACTGCAGCTGCAAAATCTGTATGAATCCATCCTGCAGATCAAACTGGACAAGCCCAACTTCCGCCGAAAAATTCTGGGTATGAAGCTCATCGTAGACCTGGGCGAAAAGCAAAACAATGTATCCCACCGTGCGGCCAAGCTCTATAAGTTTGATCAGGAGGTGTACCAGGCCCTAAAAGAGCACAAGTTTGTGTTGGATTTATGAGGTATATTATCTATTTCCTAGATTAAAATTTAATTATAAATCGTTACTCTGTAAAAAAGACAATCGACATGGATATTCAAGCAGAAAAATACTCCCTTATTGAATACATCAGCCAGATTGCAGACATAACGCTTGTAGAAAAACTTAAGCAATTTGTAAAAGCTAATGAGCAAGATTTTTGGAATGACCTTACTTTATGTCCAACATCGATAATTGAGATGATTAAAAGTAGGGTCTTTTTATCATCAACAGCTCGACACCCTTCAAAAACTAAACACTAAGAAACCCTACCGTCTTGTGGTCTTGCGCGACCTATTCAATATAGACAGATTTTTTCTTCGGACTTGTAGCCTCCTCGCAATGAGTGATCTGCCTTTTTTAGATGCGAGAATCACTCCCTGATCTCCCAGTTGAGGTAATAACTGGCCTTCTGAGCACCTGCCTCGTTGCGCATGAGAAGTTCGGTGTAATTTCCCGGATCAAGGTTTTTGAAATCCAAATGAAAATTTCCCAGGTGATCGTTTTTGCTGGTCACGTCATATTCCCACAACTCAAGCTTCATCCTTCCCGGTCCTTTGATGTTGAATTTCAGTCCGAGGGGCAGTATCTCGTCCACATCGATCTTGAGGTATTTCTTATTCTGTGGCCAAATTTTCTTGCCCTGAAGCATGAGATAGATCTCGTCCTTGTCAGATTCTTCGGGGATTTCACAAACAATGGAGGATAGTATTAATGTTGGCATATGCGGTGTTTTGATTGAGCCAAGATAACTTATGAGTTTCTAATATATTCCATTTTAAATAAATCTTCTTTCCCTTCACGTGAGTCTAGAACAATTTTATGGAGTGTAAAGAGATATCTTGCTGGAACATGTCGCTCCGCTGGAGCTGTTTGTTTTAAATTAGAAACCTATCTATTCAGATTGGGCACCTCTGGTGCCCCCCATAGCTACTAGCTACGGAATTCTCATAAAACATATCGCTCCTACGGAGCTGCCTCTTTTATATGAAACGTAGCTATTGACATTTGACACCTCTGGTGTCGTTCATGATTTAGTCGATGGATTGGGGAGAAAAAACTTTTCGGTTCTACTTATCTAAATACTGGCTCTATAGGAGTCGAATCTCCATAGCAATATGGTCCAGGACATACAAGCTGCGTAGCTGCGAAACCCTCTTCGAAACATGTCCCTCCTACCGAGCTGTTTGTTTTAAATTCAGAAACCTAATCTATTCAGATTGGGCACCTCTGGTGCCCCCCATAGCTACTAGCTACGAAATTCTCATAAAACATATCGCTCCTACGGAGCTGCCTCTTTTATATGAAACGTAGCTATTGACATTTGACACCTCTGGTGTCGTTCATGATTTTTGGTTAACCGAATGTTGAGCAGAATCCCTTCGGTTCTACCATTTAAATACTGGCTCCATAGGAGCTGAATATTCATAGCAATAAGGTCCAGGACATAAAAGCTGCGTAGCTGCGAAATCCTCATATAAACATGTCGCTCCGCTGGAGCTACCTGTTTTATTTATCTGTCTATCTATTGATATTGAGCACCTCCGGTGCATAAATGACATCATTCTCCTATTTCTCTATTGATTATCGAGAGCAAATCCTCTGTGATCTGCGTCATTTCTTCCAGCTGTCCATTCATTTTGGATAACTCCAGAATAGCCATCAAAAAACCGTTTTTGACCCTGGTATCCACGAAAAATGTACCGTAATTCTCTCGGGAAAGTTCCACATCCTGGCCGATGTGCATTTTCAGCGTGGGATGCAGGTCCATAATACTGTAAATAGGTTTGTATATGATCTCCTCAGAATCAAAGCGAAAGTGATCTTCTTCAGCTTTTGTCTGTTTGTATAAGGATTCTAGATTAAGCAAAAGGGATTTGATACTGTCGTTGGAAATAATGGTGAGATTCCCAGAGTACATAAGCTCTTCAAAAGTGTAGTTAATTTGATAAAACCTACGCCAATCGTAAATCCTGATGCAGTCTTCATTGAAAGCATACCAGTCATCAATGGGCTTCCCTTCCAGATGAGCTACTACATTCTGTGCTGAAATAATGCATGCTTTCCGTTGAGTCAGGAATGCTTCCATATGTGCAATGTTATTCACCAAGTCTTGTTTGATGTTGCTCAGGTAATGAATTTCCCTATCCCGCTCTTTTCTAGCCTCATTAAGCCCATCAATCTGGATGGCAACGAGAATTCCAACAATGACGAGTATGATTTCACCAATGGCATATAGCAGGTAGCTTTTTACTTTGCTACCGGTTTTGTCAGTAGAGAGGTCTCCCATAAGATTTCGGCGGATTTTACGAAGGAAAAAAAGCATATTACCTAAAAGCGTGGTTATGAATGATGTGAAATTTAATCAAATAAAGCTTTACAAAACATGCTACTCCTCTACTGAATCAAATGATCAAATCCAGGATCATTACACCAATCAATCCAACCACTGACACGATGGTCTCCATGACCGACCAAGACCTGATGGTATCCTTAATGCTGAGATTGAAATACTCTTTGTACATCCAAAAGCCACTGTCGTTGACATGCGAAAAAAGTAAGCTACCAGCGCCCACAGAAAGAACCATCAGATTAGGATCTACATCCACCTGGCCCATCACAGGAGCCAGAATACCCGCTGCAGTAAGCCCCGCCACTGTGGCCGACCCAATACATACCCTGATGATGGCCGCAATCAACCAACCAAGCACCAAAGGATGAATGTTCATATCTTGCAACCCTGATACCAATTCTATACTTACTCCACTCACCACAAAAACCTGTTTGAGTGCTCCGGCACCAGCCACGATCAATAGGATCGGCGAAATGTCCTTGATGGCATCCGTATAAAACTCCATCACACCTTTCATACCATAGCCTTGCTGAAGTCCTATAGAATAGGTGGCATAGGCCAGCGCCAGAATCATGACAATGGAAGGATCTCCAATAAACCCTATGATTTGCCCGGCCAATCCTGCGGGCGCCCAAAAGAGCTGTACCAAAGCAGCACCGCCCAATAAAAATACTGGTAGAAGGGCGGAAAAGAAGCTATTAAAAGCACCTGGCAACTGATCCTCTGGCTTAGCCTCGGCCTGAAATGTCTTGAGTGGTTTGGCCTCAATATTTCGAAGTGTCTTGGCAAATACGGGGCCAGCGAGTATAATGGCCGGCACTGCCAGACAAAACCCATAAATAAGGGTAAGTCCCATGTCGGCATTCAGCTGCCCTACAAGTGCCGTAGGTGACGGGTGGGGTGGCAGAAAACCATGCGTGACGGATAGGGCAGCCAGCATGGGAATCCCTATATAAACTGCTTTGATTTTGAACTGATAGCTCACTGAGAAAATCAATGGCACCAACAGCACAAAGCCCACATTGTAAAAAAGTGGAATCCCCACCACAAAGCCGGTGGTCATCAGTGCCCATTGAATCTTCTTTTCACCAAAAACACTCATCAGCACATTGGTGATCTTCTGAGCCGCACCTGTTTCCGCCACGAGTTTACCCAGCATCGCCCCCAACACGATCACAATGACAAGCCCTCCAAGCATTCCTCCTATCCCTTGCTCCACAATGGTGGTCACTTCCTGGAGCGGAACACCCAGAAGCAAGCCTGTGAGAATGGATACAATAATAAAAGCAAGAAAAGGATTAAGCCTGGCCCAGGTGATTAATAGCACCAGAATGACAATACAAAGAAGGATAATTAACAAAGACATTTTTCGGGACGGTTGATTAAATTGTTCGTAAGAAATAGCGCACACCAACCCTCAGGCGGAATAGATTCAAACAGATTTTGCTAAAAAATATGACCGAAGGGAATGATGCAAAAAACACTAAGATATCACTATCTAAAAAGAACACAAACGATTGTGCGCATGAAAACCAAGCTGGCCAAATATTCTTAGGCAATGTGTATAATCACTGTTATCAAAATTGACCTCAAAACATGTTTGATCTAAAAAAAGCCACCGAAGTACTGGAACGAACACCTGTCATACTTGAGCACCTACTGAACGATCTTTCCTCACAATGGATCCTGACCAACGAAGGTCCTGGAACCTGGAGCCCTTATGACATACTGGGGCACCTCATCCATGGAGAAAAAACGGACTGGATACCCCGGATGCTGATCATATTGTCAAATGATGGGTCCAAAACCTTTACACCGTTTGACCGCTTTGCACAAGAAAAAGCCAGCGAGGGTAAATCAATCAATGACTTGTTGACTGACTTCAAAACCCTAAGAGCCGCTAACCTCACTACGCTCCGAAAACAAAACATCTCAGCGGAAGATTTGACCAAAACCGGGCGCCACCCCGACTTTGGTGAAGTCACACTCGCTCAGCTGCTCGCCACATGGACAGTGCATGACCTCAACCACCTGTCTCAAATATCTCGGGTGATGGCCAGCCAGTACTCCTCAGACGTGGGGCCATGGATTCAGTATCTTAAAATTTTAAGAGGTTAGTGCCGGACTCACTCCCGCTTGTGTTCAAAAATAATCTGACAAATACTCCAAACATTGCTTGTAATTTATACTCAGTTTCGATTGATTTAATGTTTAGCATGAAACTGTTTATCTATGACCAGCCCAACCAGCTATCAGCAGAACATAACGGAATTTCCTGTCCGCAATATTGAGAAGATCCATTTACCCAAGGACCTGGAAGCACTCAAAACCATTCTTCTGCAGGCAGGTGAATCCAATCGTCCGGTATACCCGATCTCTACCGGACATAACTGGGGCCTGGGTTCGAGGATGCCAGTGAATGACGCGGACATTATAGACCTGAAGCATCTCAATCGGATCATAGAGGTCAACCGGGAGCTACGCTATGCCAGAGTGGAACCGGGAGTCACTCAGCAGCAGCTCTATGATTATCTGGAAGTACATGCCCCTGAGCTTATGCTCAATGTGACAGGGAGTGATTCTGGTTCATCCATTCTGGGAAACATCGTTGATCGGGGTTCTGGTAAAAGTGGTCATAGAGCTGAGGATCTCCGTGAACTCACCGTGATGCTGGCCGATGGGCAGCTCATTCGCACAGGCTTTGGTGAGCTCCAAGGTAGTCAAGGATCCTTTTACAAATACGGACTCGGTCCAGACCTGACACACCTTTTCACCCAATCCAACTATGCCATTGTCACAGAAGCAGTGGTCAACCTCAGGGTGAAGCAGCCATTCAATCTTTATCTGGCCGTTTTGGACAAATCAGGCCTCAAGGGGTTTCTGAATAAAATGGCTGAGCTGGTGGCTCAGGAGTTGGTGGGTTATTCTCTGGAAATAGACAGTCAGAATGACCCCAAGATTTATGAATTATTTGAATCGGGCAAGGACTTCAATGATAAATGGTTTGCGTGGTTTGTGGTAACGGGGCATGAGGAAGTGCTCCCGGCCAAACACTCGGTGGTCACCAAAGCCCTAGGCAGCCTGGTAGCCGAACTGAAAGCCTATCCGTCTTCTGATGACCACTCCTCTTCCACCCCACCGGTAAGGGTACGGATAGACCGATATCACGGTCAGCCCAATGACCACTCACTTTTGGCCACCGCGAGGAAATTTGGTGTGGAGCTTTCGGGAAAGGAAGTAAACCTTGATCTTTATCCTCAGATTCCCGGATTTCGATGTGTCCTCCCAGTCATTCCTTTCACGGGTGCTTCGTCGGATATCATTCAATATTTGGAATCCTTTTCTAAATCTCGCGGACTGGATCCTGCTATTTCCATCATTGCCCTTAATGACTATAGCCTGGAGGTTTTTGTAAGGGTCTATTTCGATCGGTCCGATCAGAGTGCTATCTCGCAGGCAGGCACCTGGGCCCGTGACCTGTTGAGCGAACTAAAGCAGCAGGGCATCTACCCCTATCGACTCGATATTGAGAACATGGCCCCATATCTACAGGAGCTCAAAAACCCCTACACTTTGTTGCAATGCCAATTAAAAAACCTGTTCGATCCTAACAACATCATAGCTCCGGGAAGATATTCCTAAAAAATTTCATTATTTATCTACAACGTATTAAGCTATATGCAAAAAAAATACTATTTTCCGGCATTAACCAAATCAGCTAATGGCAGAATATAAAAGTTTCGAAGACAATATTGAAGCAGGGGGCAACGAACTCCCGATCATCGCAATGGGTAGCCTCGGGCAAAACCAACGAAAAGCGATCATTGAAAAACACGGGCTCAATGCAAACACCGGAGCCTGGAATAATCTACAGTCCCTTCTGGATGCCATGAAAGAAGTGGCCAGTACCATTGGAGAAATGAATCTCTTTCTCATTGGAAAGGCCATCATTGAAGGCACTCAGTTTCCACCTATGGATAGCCTGGAAAACGCACTGCGATCCATCGATGTGGCCTACCACATGAACCATCGTAAAAACGGCCAGCCTATGTTCAATCCTAACACTGGTCAAATGACAGAAGGAATCGGTCACTACAAACTTGCACGATATGATGCCGAGAACAAGGAGGCTTTGCTCGTTTGTCATACCCCTTATCCAGCCAAATTTGAAGAAGGCCTGGTGGTTCAAATCGTGCGAATGTTTAAACCCAAGGATTCTTTGTTCACCAAAGTAAAACTGGATGAAACGAAGGAAACAAAATCTAACGGGGGAGATTCCTGCACTTTTATTATCAACTGGTAGTCAATCTGAAAGTGGTCTAATCATTCAATTGAGTCTATGATCGACTATGGATCACTTTTGTGTAAAAAATGCATGAAACACCCATCATTGTAAAAAAAAATTCAATTTTTTTTCGATTTTTTATCGTTGCTCTTTTTAGTAATTAGTAAATTATAGCATATAACTGTTTCAAATGACTCAATCGATGCAATCGTTTGTTCATTGCAGTTATATGTTGTCCTTAATCCATTATTTAAAAAAGTAAAGCTATGATTACTCCTATCGAAAAAAAGGGAAACATTACCACTCACGAAGACATCAATTTCAAACTACAGCAGGAGTTCCAATATGGAGCGCTCAAGTTTGCCAACAATCCATTGCACAAAAAACTAAAAGGTGATGGACAAGTTTTAGACAAACTAGTCTTCCTGCCCCGTATGCTCTTTTTTGTTATGGGATTTAAAGATCTCATGCAATTAGTCAGATACGAACAACCAGAAAATAAACTAGAAGAAAGTGTCAATACCCACAGTGATGAGGACTCTTATCACTGGGAGTGGTATTTGAAGGATCTGGCAAGCATGAGCGGTCAGTTCAAAAATGGAAACTCCATAGACCTAATCACCAATGTGTGGGACGATGAATCCCTGGCCGTGAGAAAGACCATTTATGCTTTCTCAAGACATATGCAAAACATGACCGATCCTGTGGCAAGGATGCTGATGGTAGAGGTTTTGGAAATCACTTTTGATAAATTCAAAGAGGCGATCCATCCGGTACTAAAGGATGCTGATCTATATGACCGACTGGAATACTTCGGTAAGATGCACCAGGAAACTGAAGAAAATCACACGACCGGAATCAGTGAAGACGAAATTTCAGGTTTGATAGAAGCACTACCGGATCATCTGAAAGCCGAAATGCTACTGGTGGTGCGCGAGCTATTTGACAACATGTACCTCATGGCCGCTAATTGGGCCGAAGCATAAATATACTAATCAACCTAATCTGTGAAAGGCCGGGAGAGTTTCTTCCGGCTTTTTTTAATTGTTATGGATGATAGAAAGTAGTCTGTCCAGTTGGAAATCCATATCCTGTCCGGAAGCTGTCTTTTGTGGCTCCAGAGATCCAAATTTCTCTGTAAGTGAGTGATAAACTTCTATTCTGGTGGTTTTGATCAGTTGTTTTGCGGTAAAAGGAAAATGATTATTCATGATTGATAGGTTTTGGTGATTCTCATATTACCGGAAAGTTACTTCACGTTACTTTTAATATTAAAACTCTTTTCGGCCAAACATCGGATTTTATAGGTGTATCTCCGATATGCTCTTATGTATCCCAACACTAGCAGGTTGAAAACAATATTCAGGCATAGACTACCTCTTTGACCTAATCAGAAGAGGGTAAGTATCAGTGCTTCTTACATGCAAGATTGCTTTCTTCTATATGTCCGAATAGTTTATAAAAATAGTTTCTGGCACTGAAGAAGCGCAACTGGTAAATGGATCTAATACTCCCATACCCGTCTGCGGGCATAAAACTGGGATACGTGCTTTTTCACCTTGCTGATGCGCTTTGTGAGGGTTTTCAGATACCGATGCATCTCTATTTCCAGCACATGGATTTTACCATCGTAAGAGTGCATACCAAAACCGCTCTTGTATTGGCGTGCCATTGCTTCCAACTCCGTCTGTGCTTTACACCGCTCACCAAAAAAAGCATTGAAACTCTCAATACTATAATCCTCTTCCAGCTTCACCAGGTGTTTCAAAATACGCCTGATGGTACGTGCAGAGTGATGATGGGTGGTCTCCAGCAGTTCCTGATAGAGTAGACCATGATAGTTATGGATCTCATCCAATAACCCGTAAACACCCTCCCTATGGTCTGCGCTTTCACAAAAGCTCGCCAGGCCATGGTATTGGGTGAGTAAGGCCATCTCTCGCTCCCAGTGTCCAGCCAGAGCTATAACCCGTGCCTCCAACTCCATGGCTGGCAGCGGAGCACCAATAGACAGAAACAACTGAATCAAAAAGAAGAGCGCGGGTAATTTCATGTTTCCCTTTGGGTGGTAAACATGACAAAGTTCGGAATCTCATGGGTCACCTACTCTCCCAAAATATCCCGATACTCCACAGGGAGGAATACCTAGCACCTACCTAATCATCTATAAAATGTTCTGGCCTCTTCTAACACCTCTTCCAGCACCTCTACAGGCAAGTCACTATTGGGGTCGATGGGTAAAATTTTCATACGTGTACGATCCCCTTTGATCAGCATCGGGTGTGCGATCTTCCCTCCTTCCACAATACCCACATATGGCATTTTGGTTTTTTTGTCCGTCCACAAATAACAGAATGTCTTGCCCTTGTAGAGATAAAACGGAAGTCTCCACTTCCATGCTTCTGTGATATGAGGATTAAAGGCCAATAAAAATTGTCTTAAAGCCAACATGCACCCTTTATTAGGCTCTTCCTGTGCTTCAAAGAATAGGTCTATTTCCCGTAAGTTCATTTCTTCAAACAACAAACAATTACCACTCTACCCTGTAGGTAAGGATGGGAATTAAACCGAGTTGGTACTGAGTTTCCAGTTGGTTGGTAAACCCATCAAAATACTTATATCCCTCGTTTTGAACGCCCGATGCATTCTGCAGGTCAAGTGCTATGGATGTAGTACGATTTTCCCGGTATCGGGTCCACAACAGACGTACATCAAAACGTAAATATGGAGCTGTGCGATAATCAAATCTTGAATAACCGGACATAGAACCATCAGTGGTTGGAATATTTTCAGAATAATAAAAGCCTCCCTGATACTGGCCCCTTAGGTTTAGTCCCAGACGCCTGTTTTTGGTTCCTTTAGACACATCCCACTCCTTGCCAGCGGCCATACTCATATTATACCTGGTATTGTAGGGCTGAATCACAAACCCCTCAATTTCTGATTCGAACAAGCTACCCCCAAGCCTGAAATAAAGGCCATCGGAAAAGCTCTTCTCTGAAGTCAACGTGCCACCGAAGGTCCACGCTGTTCGTTCGCCTAGTGCTATTACTGATGGGTAGTAATATCCAAAAAATTCACTCTGAACATTAAACCCACGCTTTTCATACACATGGGTAAGTGTACCACGATATGACTTCAATAATTCATATATCTCACCCCAACGCTGTCCTCCATAGAAACTGACAAAATCTGAATTATATGGGTTGGTCAGTTGGCTATACTTTCCCCCAGCAAGGATGAAAGAGTTGTTGGCATTGAGCTGCTGGGTCAATGAAATCCTGGGGTCAATACTCGAATCGTCGGCACTTTGGTTATAGTTCACTCCCGCCTTAACCTTGAGATCACTGAAAATATACCATTCTACTTGCGCATAAGGATTAATCAGAAACTGATTCAACGAATGATCAAATATCCCTTGCAAGCTCCCTGTCCAGTGGTATTGATTCGCCAGAACACCCAGTGTCACATTGGCACCACCCACAGATCGCTCGTAGGATGAATGCATACTCAGAATCCGCTGACTATTGTGCTGAATCAAGCTCGTATCCTGAACATCGTTATCATCATACCCATATTGATCACGGGTATTTTCATAGCCCGAGAGCACCACTGACGTGGTAAGGTGACTGTTGTCAAAACCTGACTTCAGGCTGGCGCCTATCACTCCGGTCTTGTTGTCATAATATATGTCCCGGCGGTCTTTGATCACCTCAGATTCAGCCATTGGCTTATGGTCGAAGTTGTTGAAACTGAGTCCGCCTGTACCAAAAACTTTCAACCGCGACCGGGTACCCAGAGGTGTGGAAACATTCAGTGAGAGGTCCTGAAAGCCAATGGACTCTCCCCCAAAATCCACTCCAAACTGAGTGAGTAGGCCCGTAAATGAATAGCGATAATTAGCCGCATAGGTCATTTTACCTCCTTCCCTGAAAGGACCCTCTGTGGCCAAATCCAGACCAATGAGTGAAGCCTGGGCTGTATATTGACGCTGGGTGGTGTTCCCGTTTTTGAGGTTCATATCGAAGACTCCCCCAACACTGTTGCTGTACCTCGAATCGAAGGTGCTGTACAAAAACTGCGACTGACTGAGCATCTGAGCACTGAGCATATTCACCCCTCCACCAGTGGCAGATGGTTGGTCCAAAAAAGTACCCGCATTAGACAGGTGATTGGGGTTAACAATCTCTGCACCCTCCAGCCTCCACGTGTTGTAGTTGGGAGAGATTCCACGTACTGAAATCTGATTGTTCTGATCGTTGGTAACTGCCACATCCGGTGAGCTGGTGACCAGCCTGGCCGGGTCATAATAGGTGGCTGCAAACCGATTGATCTGTTCTTCAGTGATCCCGATCTTACCCGGCTCAGTGATAGAGATATTGGTGGTGACTATCACCTCGTCCAGACTGGAGCTATTGCGCTCCAGGTACACATCTAGACGAGTGACCACTCCGGTCTTCACCCAAACTTCCGATAGGGTCTTGCCGGTATAACCCACGTAACTAACCAGAAGCCGATAATGGCCAGGTTCCAAATCAGTCAATTCGTAGAAACCATTTTCATCAGCCGCTACTCCGGTGAGCGTACCGGATACACTGATGGTAGCCCCCGGCAGTGGAGTATTACTCATCTGATCGTAAACAGTTCCCGATACGGTCTGCGCACCCAACTCCACACCGATGATCGCCATCAGTCCCCCAATCCAATATTTCATACGTTTATCCTAGAATTTTTTCTGTCAGGTTTTTATAAGAAAGTTCTATGCTTTTCAGTGGGTTTTCCGACTGATCCTGCTCCACAAAAAAGTGCTTCATTCCTGAAGTCTTCTTCTCTGCAAAAATGGACTGAAAATCTATGGTACCGGTACCCACTTCAGCAAAACCACGCTCTGGCGTGTTCGCTATATCCTTGACATGCCACATGGGCACACGGCCACTGTTGTCTTTGAAAAACTGAATAGGATCCAATCCTGCCCTGGTGATCCAATATAAATCCAGCTCAATCTTCACCATTTCAGGATCTGTTTCACTCAGTAGAATATTCATTGGAAGCTCACCATCCAGTTCCTGAAACTCAAAGTCATGGTTGTGATAACAAACCGTAATTCCAGCTGATTTAGCTTTCTCAGCGCATTTGCTCAGAGTAGCTGCATACCCTTTGTACTGATCCAATGACACGCGTTGCTCGGGAGAAAGCCACGGAAAAACTGCATACTGCTGTCCCGCATCTACCATGAACTCCAGCGCCTGATCAAACCCTTCGGCAAAAACCTGAGAAGACATATGACCACTGGTCAATTCCATACCCAGGTCGCTCACGATGCTCCCAAATTCTTTCCCCGAAAAACCATAAATTTTACCCGCATCGTAGCCGGCGCCCTCCAGCTTTTGATAGCCTATCCTGGCAATCTTTTCTAAGGTACCCTTAGGATCACTGCTCATTTCATTTCTCACAGTATACAGCTGCACCCCAATTTTAGTAGACGGTTTGACAACTGAAGCCATCAGCGATGGCATGGCGGCTATGGCCGCAGACGCTACCGCTGTGGTTTTAAGAAAGGTTCTTCTCTTGTAAGTCATAGTTGGTTAAGGTTTTGGGTTGAATTCAATATTTCGAATATATAGGAGCTTGTTTTCCTCTCCCTCATTGGTAAATACAAAGTAGACATTTTGGAAACCAGTGACATCTTTGATCTCTATCTCCAATGTACTGGTCGGGCCATTAGAGCGGTCGGGATAAATTTCTCCCCGGCCTATCTCTACTCCGTCAGGAGCACCTGTGCGGATAGATACGGTGCCTCCCTTTTCTCTATTGGCTAGTAAAAAGGACACACTCCCAATTCCGGTCAGGTCAAGATTATTGAAGCTCACCCACGAGCCATGGTAGATGCTTCTGATTTCTCCACCACGAGCCTGAATGTCTTTCGAATCGTCAAACAGGTCTGCAGGCATGCGCGATGGGCGCAACCAGATATTGCGGGTCACTTCGATCGGGCGAAGTGGAGCCTTGCCCCGATCCTTGTAGGCGGCTGTAAACAGGTACCGGCCGGTAGCCTCAGAGGTCTTAAAAGTCCCTTCCAATGGGTAACTCATTTGGTTGCCCAGCGACAATATATACTCCACTATGCTGGCGGCATCCTCGGTGGTGAGGTCCGGATGCGCAGACATGGCCTGCTCTCCCCATACTCCTCCTCCACCACTGATGATCTTCCTACTCAGGTAATTAACCGCGTTGCGGTCCGTTTTATACCGATCTGCCACGGCTGTGTATGATGGTCCAATTGACTTTTCATTGACTTTGTGACAGCCCTTACAATCGAGGGACTCGATGAGTGTGAGTCCGTTACTGACTGGCACCTGATGACCAAGGGTCTCCGCCATATCCGTAGACTGGTAATGGTTGATGTCAAACCTAATTTGATCTGTAGAAATCCCTGCTCCCTTTTCGTCTTCCAGATCACTGATTTGAACTTCATAGGCTATGTTGCGACCTTGCCAAAAGAAAGTATTATTACCAGTGATGGCGATATCCACTGCGGGTGGCTCATTACCTACCTCTATGGTAAATTGCTGAGTACGATAGTCTCCTTTACCATCCGACAGGGTAAGTTCGGGATAGTAAACACCTTCTTTTTCAAACACATAGGTAAATACTGAGTCATTGAATGTCTCGCCTTCTATCTCCCATTGATATTTAAGTTTATCACCATCATAATCTTTGGATCCGGACGCATCAAACCGTACCTCTAGTGGGGCAGAACCACTATTTCTGGAAACTGACGCCTCAAGAACCGGAGGTCGATTGCTCTCTATGTACCTGATTCTGGAAAGTTTGGCATTTTCATTTCTGGTAAACCATCCTGTACCATACTCGATCATATAGAGGTTACCATCAGGTCCAAACTCCATGTCCATGGCGTTGTTGAATTCCGTATTGGGCATAAAAGAATACCAATCAGTAGGATTGCCCTCCTCGTCTAGTTCCAGAAAATAAATGAACCCCCGCATCCAGTCATAGTAGATCACCCTACCGTCGAGATAAGCGGGAAATTTGGAGCGACCTTCATACATATCCGAGTAGTACACCGGTCCGGCCATGGCATTACGTCCACCATTTTTTACCTGGGGGAATATATCTGTACGGGCATAAGGATAATAAATTTTTGCCGGCTGGGCAGGAGGCAAATTTTGCAATCCTGTATTGTTAGGTGAGTTATTGAAAGGTGCCGCAGGGTCATATTTGGCCTGTGAAATGCCGGTTGAAAAATCATATTCGTTGTATGCATAGTTGTCGCCAACGAAAAGCGGCCATCCGAAAAACCCGGGTTCTTTGGCTACATTGAACTCATCATGCCCTCGCGGGCCTCTACCTTCGACATCCTCCCCGGCATCAGGCCCTACGTCGCCCCAAAAAAGCCATCCTCTCTTAGGGTCTACAGAAATACGATAGGGATTTCTACAACCCATGACGTAAATCTCTGGTTTGGTGAGCGGATCGTCATCTACAAAAAGATTGCCCTCAGGGATGCTATAGGAACCATCCGGTTCAGGTTTAATTCGAAGAATCTTTCCACGGAGGTCATTGGTATTGGCGGAAGATTTCTGTGCGTCCCAGGCAGATCTGCCAGGGCGCTCATCAGAAGGAGAAAACCCCTTGGAATCAAATGGATTACTATTATCTCCTGTGGATAGATAAAGTAATCCGTCACTCCCAAACTGAATAGACCCCCCGGTGTGGCAGCACTCTTCACGCTGCACAGGTACCTTCAGCATTACCACCTCATTGATCAGCCCCTTCGCTGTATAGGTAAACCTGGACAAATGCTGGACAGGCTCATCTCCTACCGGAGAATAGTACAAATACACCCAGTCATTTTGCTCAAACTCAGGATCAAGGGCGATCCCCATGAGGCCGTCTTCTTTTTCATGATGCACCGGAATAGAATCATAATCCGAGAGCTCATTGGTTCTGAGATCATACTGCTTAATTCCACCCCTCCTCTGTGTAAAGATTACTTTACCTTTAGGAAGAACCACTAGTTCGGTAGGCTCATATAGATTGGTAGCGAAAACCTCTTTTACAAATCTGCTTTCCTCCGGCGCCTCTTCCTTTTTGGTTTCGTGGGTCGTCTGCCCACACGATAGAAATAATCCTACTAACCCTAATAAGCCTAATCTTTTCAATTTACAATTCTCTAATTTTTATATTTCTGAACCACACTTTGTCCCCGTGATCCTGTAAGGAAATATGACCCTCTTTGCCTGTACCAAAGGCTTCCATTTCTGAAAACTTGCTTCCCGCCACCAGAGCATCCCACTCTGGGGTCCAGAAATCAAACTCAACCACTTTGTATCCATTGAGCCAATGCTCGACGTGTCCATTGTTGACTTTTATCCGAGTTCTATTCCACTCCCCTGTAGGGTTCACCGTCACAAATTTAGTTTTGATCATGTCATATAAATCACCGCTACGATGTTTTTCAATCTGCCCATCTGGATGCTTGAGGTTGTCCAAAAGCTGATATTCTGGTCCGGTATGCCACACATAGTCGTACTGATCATCCTCTACCACATTGTAGATGATTCCACTGTTGCCTCCATCAGACATTTTCCAATCAATCTGGAATTCGTAATTCTTGTACGGTTTATCGGTGATTATGATATCTCCTCCATCTTCTGCCTGCCAGCCAGCACCTGATCCCTTTCCGCTAAAATGCAGGGTCCCATTTACAGCCTGCCACTTTTTGCCCAGTGTCTCAACTTTATAATTGCGAAGGCCCTGGGTGGTTTTTCCATCAAACAGCAGTTTCCATCCCTGTGCCTTTTCAGCTTCAGATAACACATTGTGAGTCACTTTGTAGTCATTGGTAAACCCGGGAAGTCCCTCAGGAATATTGGTAAGTGTATACCAGGCCTCAGTAGTCCACAGCTCATGATCCAGTTCACTGACAAATGGACGTTTGATCCTAAAATACACCACATGTTTTTCCTGCAATCCCTCCAACTCGAAGAACACCTTCTTACGATCAGTCGACAAATAGAAATTCTTAGGCTTCATCTCTGTCACATCCAGCTTTGGCCCACCATATTCGGCTGTTGGTTTGAAATAAAACTGCTCAATGAGGAAGTCTTCCACACTAATATTCTGCCCCACCTTGATGGGCTCCGTAAACTCAATTTCGAACCCATTGGATCGGGCGCTTACTTTGAGCATTTCAAATGCAGAATTCCCATTGTAAACCAATCGCTGCAAGCCATAATTCAGCTTGCCTGTCTGCCCCCAGTTGCCGGAAACTCCAATGCCACCAGCAATAAGAGAGCCATCAGGTGCCCATGCCAGACGATTCACGCCGGCTTCTATACCTTGAGAGAACCTGAAAACAGCGCCCTGATAAATGCCATCCACTTTCTCTACTGCCACGCGCTTGATGCCTCCGTGAGTCACCTCACAGTGGATCATTTGCCCGGTGTAGGGTCCTTTGTCTATGGCCAATGGGGTGCTCGGTGAGTTTCCGATTTCATCCTGTGGCAGCCAGACTACCGGCTCATCCTGCACCCAGCCTTCTGTCCCCTCAGGGTCAACCGATCTGGAGCCATACCATGCACCTTCTCTTACATGATTGATCTTAGAAGCTGGCAACCAGTCGCCCTGATTGTCTGCAACGAAAATTTCACCATCTACACCTATCCCAATGCCATTGGGGGTTCTCAGTCCTGAGGCTATGAACTCTACCGCGCCCGTCTCCTTAGCTATTTTAATGATCTTACCACGGTCTTTGGGCTGTGGCTGCGCAGATGCACCACCTGGAAGAATATCTGTAGCCAACGCACCGTAGAAGTAACCATCTTTATACACCAGGCCAAAGGAGAACTCATGAAAGTTGGCCGAAACTGTCCAGTCATCGGCGATTGTCTGATATTCATCAATCAAACCATCCTTATCATTGTCAATCAGTTTGGTCAGCTCCTGTTTTTGAAGCACATAAATCTCTCCATCTACTACTTTGATACCCAAAGGCTCTGCCAGTCCGGTAGCAATGCGCTGGACCGTAATCTCTTCAGGATTGGTTGATCTGAAATTTTTCACCAGGTAAACAGGTCCCAGAGAGTCCCATGTGCACACGAGCATTTCATCCTCCGAAAGGAAGTCTATGCCCCCTACTCTTGGTCGGAAATCATCAGGTCGTGCCTGGAAAATATCGAATGCCGGATGTACACCAGCGAGCCAGCGACCATCGCCAGGAATGGACTTCACCAAAACCTCATCGCTGATGTATTCTTTGGTCTCCAGATAATCCGAAGGTGACACAAAAAGCATGGACTGAGGAATTACCTCAAATTTGCCGACATCCTTATTAAACCACTGAAAGGAGACAGCTCCACCGCCACCGGCCTGAAAGTACTGTATTTCGAAAGGATGATCCCCTGCCGTAAGGTACACCTCACCATCTTTGGGTGTGGGGCCATGGAATCCGCCATGGTCAATGGCAATCTTATTATCTACAAAGAGTCGAGACCCATCATCTGACACCAATCTCAGGCTATAACTTGCCGTCTTTTCTATTCTCAAATTTCCTTTAAACAAAACAGCGATGCGCTGGGTACGCTCACCAAAATCACTCTCGTCCCGAACATGAACCTGAGGAACAATAGCACCTCCTATCGGCAAAGCCTCCTTTTTCAGTGTATTGAAATTGGGCTGATCTCCGCTGTAGAGGTAAAGGTATGCTGCTACCCCCGGTGACTCACTGGAGATATTGACCTCATCCTGAAACTTCACTGGGACGGTTTTCTCACCTAAATGCCAGGCCCCTCCGTCCGAATCTTCGTCATTGTCGTCCAGTGATAAAATGTACCGGATCATCTCTGCGGCATCCTCCTCAGACAATCCTGCATGAGGGGTCATCATCGCTTCACCCCATACACCGCTGCCGCCTTTGATCACCTTGCCGGAAAGCATCTTCACAGACTCCTCTCCATCGCTGTATTTTCTAGCTACGGAGATGTAAGCGGGACCTACTGTCTTTACTTGCTCGTTGTGGCACGACTTACAGTCACTTCGCTCAATCAATTGGGCACCTGCCCCTACACCCGATGCCTCTTCAGACTCTTCTGTTACCACGGGCAGCCCTTTATCAAAACCTTCGTGATAAAAAGCCCTCAATTCTGTGGGCTCACCCTGCGACAAGGTCAATACCCCAACCACTGAAACAACATTTCCCTCAGGGTACTCCTGATTGCTTTTGGAAATTACCTCAAAGCTACCATTGGTATTAAAATCCCGCTCGCTCACCAGAGAAGAAATGGTGGTATTAAGTACCACCTGATAGTCTCCGGCATTCGAAACTTTAAACTTTCTGGACAATCCACTTTGGGAACCACGTCTAATGGCTTCTGGTGTTTCCTCAACGGTGATTTTATTGTCATCAGTACTGAGCTCGTAGGTGAATACCACCTGACCATCCACAAAGCGATGGCCCTTATATTGAACTTTTGGAGTCAGAATTTCATCACCTTTCTTCAACACCCACTCTACATCCTCCTTTTCGTCTGTATAATAGGCGTACCCCTTGGAGGTAGGCTGAGGGCCATGAACAGTGGTGTAAACCGCTCCGTCAAAATTTACCCCACCCTTCCAGGCTTTATAAAGACTGGCGGTACGGGCATCATAGGCCACCCATACGTCCTCACTAAGCGCGGCGGTTACCATTCTTGGTTTTAAATCCAATACAGAACGAAAAACCCAGGCTTCCCTAGGTCGCTCTATTTCTTTGCGCTCCTGACAAGCACTCATGGCGCCTATCAGCAAGCTGAAATAAATTAACTTCTTCATGCTTTATACTTCTCTTACCTTACTTAATACCTAATATCTTTCTGTTGGCCACGTCGTCTGGCTTGGCTCCTGCAAAATCATCAAAAGCCTTTTCTGTCACTTCAATGATATGATTCTGAATGAATGGCGCCCCTTCCTCAGCACCCTGCTGTGGAGACTTGATACAGCACTCCCACTCCAGCACTGCCCAACCATCATAGCCATACTGGCTGAGTTTAGAAAAAATACCGCTAAAATCTACCTGCCCATCCCCTAATGATCTGAATCTGCCCGGACGGTCTACCCATCCCTGAAAGCCACCATATACTCCCGACTTACCGGTAGGGTTGAACTCTGCATCCTTCACATGGAACATGCGAATGTTTTCATGATAGAAATCTATGAACTGTAGGTAGTCGAGCTGCTGCAGGACGAAGTGCGATGGATCATACAAAATCTTGGCGGAGCTATGCTTGCCTGTGGCCTCCCAAAAACGCTCGTAGGTGATGCCATCATGCAGGTCCTCACCGGGATGCAACTCATAGCAAATTTCTACTCCATTGTCCTTGGCATGATCAAGTATGGGTAACCAGCGCTTGGCCAGCTCCTCAAAACCCATCTCCACCAAGCCAGCGGGACGCTGCGGCCATGGGTATACCGTGTGCCATAGCAAAGCACCCGAGAAGCTTGCCATTACATCAATACCCAGGTTTTTGCTGGCGGTGGCTGCACTCTTCACCTGATCGATGGCCCATTCGGTACGTGCTTTGGGGTTTCCCTTGACCGAATCAGGAGCGAATGTATCAAACATGATATCGTAAGCCGGGTGTACCGCCACCAGCTGGCCCTGAAGGTGTGTAGCCAGTTCGGTGATTTCCAAACCGGCTTCATTCACAATCCCTTTGATTTCATCGGCGTAGGTCTTGCTCTCCGCTGCCTTTTTTATATCGATCAGCCGGCCATCCCACGCCGGGATCTGAACCCCTTGATAACCTAACCCCTTGGCCCATTTGCAAATACTTTTGAGGTTATTGAATGGTTCTTTATCATCAGCAAATTGTGCTAAAAATATGGCTGGTCCTTTAATGGTTTTCATGTCTTTGTGTTTATTAAACTACGATTCTAAAATTGATTGCGGGGCTGCTCTCAGACTTTCGTCCAAACGTTTCCGTTTTTAGTGGAGGCCACTACAGCTTTTACCAAAGCCATTCCCTGCACCCCTTCCTTTATTCCGGGAAAATCCAATACTGTATCCGCGGGTTTGCCTTCGGCATAATTCCTCAACGCCTCCGCAAAGTTGCGATAGATATTGGCGAATGCCTCGATGTATCCTTCCGGGTGACCGGACGGTGTCCGCGTGTGCTGCATGGCTTCTTCATACAAATAACCGCCCCGGTCTCCACCCGTACGGTAGATTTTATCCGGGTTTCCATGGTCCTTGACAATGAGGGTATTAAGGTCCTTCTGGCTCCATTCAAGGCCACCCTTGTCACCATAGATTCTGATTTTCAGATCATTCTCCTCTCCAGAGGCTACCTGTGAAGCTGAGAGGACGCCATTCGCTCCATTTTCAAAGTGCAGCAATACATTGGCATCATCATCCAGGATACGCCCCGGAACAGTGGCGCGTATTTCTGAGAGCACTTCAGTAATTTCCAATCCGGAAATGTACTCCGCAAGGTTGGCCGCATGCGTGCCAATGTCTCCAAAGCAATTGCTAATACCTGCACGTGCAGGGTCAGCCCTCCAGGAGGCCTGCTTTTGGTCAGTATCCTCCACTTTGGTGCTGAGCCAGCCCTGTGGATACTCCACCATCACTTTACGTACCTTTCCTATATCTCCTTTACGAACCATCGCCATGGCTTGCTTCACCATCGGATAACCCGTATAGGTGTAGGTCACAGCAAAAGGGAGTTTTGTCTCCAGTACCTTGGCTTGCAGGGCTTTGGCTTCTTCTAAAGTAAAAGCCAGAGGTTTGTCAATAATCACCGGAAAGCCATTTTCCAGGGCCATCATTGCCGGAGCAAAGTGCATCACATTGGGAGTCACAATGGAAACAAAATCCATTCGGTCTCCCTCGGGAAGTGCTTTCTCTTTTGTGATCATCTCTTCAAAAGATGCGTAGACCCGGTTTTCAGGTAGGAAAAGTGCCTGACCTGACGCTGCGGAGCGCTTTGCATCTGAGCTAAAAGCCCCACAGACTAATTCGATTTGCCCGTCGAGGTTGGCGGCCATGCGGTGTACAGCCCCTATGAAAGCACCAATGCCCCCGCCTACCATTCCCATTCGGAGTTTTCTATGTCTCATTGGTTTATTTATTTGATCTCTATCCATGCCTGCCCCTGCTTGTTGGACTCCAGCACCGCCTCGATAAACTTCATTCCTCTCACACCATCCTTCACACCAGGAAAAGCGCCTTCCCGGACTTTTTCTCCTCTGATGGCGAGTGCCGTGCCTTTGTAAATATTACCCATGGCATCAAAAAGCCCCTCAGGGTGACCTGGAGCTATCTTGGTGCTTTCCTGTGCAAATTCAGAGTTGTAGGGATTCCCGGGTTTGAAAATCTGAGCTGGTTTTCCCTCCTGCATATAGGTCAGGTAGGTAGGGTTTTCCTGCTCCCACTTCAAACCTCCCTTATCCCCATACACCATGATGGAGATGTTATTTTCTTCTCCTGTGGCAATCTGACTTGCACAAATTACCCCTTTGACTCCATCCTTTGTGCGGATGAGGGCGGTTCCATCTACGTCCAATGGGTTGTCTGGATATAAGGTATCAATATCGGCAAGCACCTTTTCTACCTCCAAACCGGTGGTGTACTCTATCAGATTAAAGGCATGAACACCAATGTCTCCGAAGCAGCAACTCTGACCTGATTTCTTAGGATCCAGTCGCCAAACCTGAGCCCGCTTATCCTTGTCATGAATGAACGGGTTGATCCAGCCCTGATAGTATTGCGCATCTACTTTCTGAATTTTGCCAATGGCCCCGGCGGCAATCATAGCCTTCATCTGCCGCACCATAGGATATCCGGTATAAGTGTGTGTGAGGCAGAAAACTACCTTCTTTCTCTCCACCAACTGCTCCAACTCCACAGCCTCTGCGGCTGTGATGGTGATGGGCTTTTCGCAAATCACATTAAATCCTGCATCTACCAACTTCATCGCCATGGAGTGATGCAGAAAGTTGGGGGTAAGGATAGATACTACCTCAATGCGTTCGTCCGCAGGCAAAGCCAATTCTTTTTCTATAAAAACCTCCAGACTTTCGTAGGCCCTTGAAGTATCCAATTCCAGCTTTTCAGCAAAAGCAATCCCACTTGCATGATCAATATCGAAAACACCTCCAACGAGCTGGTATTGCTCGCCCATATAAGCGGCAATTCTGTGGACGATTCCGATAAATGAATTGGGGCCTCCGCCAATTAAACCGAGTTTGATTTTTCCTTTGTTCATGCTGATTTATTAGTCTGAATTGATCTGATTAGAAATAAAATTCTCTGAAACATCGAATTTGGATGGAAATCTATCAAGTTTGACCACCAAATTCAATTTTTTATTACCTGCAAACGATTGCAATAAGTGTTAATCTTACAACTTTTCTAATTTGCTTTGAATTTGATGCTTCGATTTACTTACTTGATCATTTTAACCTAAACTAACAGATGGAAAATCAATTGAATCGCAACCGACTGTTTATAGCCAGTTGTTTTGCTCTACTCACCACCGCATTTGCGTTTGGTATCCGGGCTGGTATCATGAACGATCTGGTCACTGACATGAGTCTTTCAGACCAGCAACTGGGCTGGATCAACTTCATGGGTATTTTTGGCTTCCCAATTGCCACATTGGTTGGCGGACCTCTATACAACTCCCTGGGGCCCAAAAAAATAGGAAATATTGCCTTTTTATGTCACTTCATTGGCATCACGTTTTCCATTCTTTCTAATAGCTTTTACACGCTCTTCTTTTCTACTTTCTTCATCAGTTTTGCCAATGGAATGGTAGAAGCAGCTTATAATCCGCTGATTGCATCTATGTACACGTCCAACAGGGCCACCATGCTGAACAGGTTTCATGTTTGGTTTCCCGGTGGTATAGCCATTGGCTCTCTGATTGCTTTAAGCCTTGGGCTCTTAGGTGGTAGCTGGCAGATCAAAATTGCCGTGATGTACGTGCCCGCATTTACTTACTTTCTTTTGTTTAGAGGTCAGGCATTTCCTGAGGCACCGAAAGAAACCACCATGTCTACTGCAGAGAACCTGAAAGCGATCATGTCATCGCCCATTTACTGGCTGATGCTCGTCTGTATGGCACTAACCGCTACTACTGAGCTGGGTACCCAGTCGTGGGTAGAAAGAATCCTGGCCAACTCCGGCGCACAGCCGTTGCTGGTACTGGCGCTCGTTACTGTATTAATGGCCGTAGGTAGAATGTTTGCCGGGCCGCTGATTCACAGACTCAATATTACCGGTGTGCTACTTGGCTCAGCCATCATTTCCGCTCTGGCCATCTTTATGATGAGCATGGCTACAGGACCCATGGTGTATGTGGCTGCGGTACTTTTTGCCATTGGTGTATGCTACTTCTGGCCAAATATGATCTCCTTCGTGGCGGATTACTTGCCTAAAACCGGAGCACTTGGTATGTCACTTATTGGAGGAGTAGGAATGCTTGGTCTTTCTATATTCCAGCCCATCATTGGGGGATGGATAGAAGGACACAGAGCTGTAAAGTCCGCTGAGGGATTAACAGGCGAAGCGCTGGAATTGGCAGCCGGACAGGCCACCCTGGCAAACATTGCGATCATTCCCACCCTGCTGATCGGTGTGTTCTTATTCCTTTTTCTCTATGTGAGAAAGAACAAAACACACGCCTAGAACATCATATACATTCAAAAAAGGGGCTCCGAAATTGCATTTCGGAGCCCCTTTTTATTTACCTAGCACACAAGAGGCTATTTCTCGTATTTGATGTCTTCGCTCCTAAAAGTCAACATGAAAGCAAAGAAGACCAACAAAGCAAAACCAGCCGGTACCACCCAGATACCCCGCCAATCATGGCCAGCTTCCAGGACATAAAAATCGGTGATCTGACCAGCTACCCAAAAGCCCACAAGCATCCCTACTCCGTAAGTCGCCAGGGTGATCATACCCTGAGCCGAGCTCTTGAACTTATCACCCGCTTTGGAATCCGTATAGATCTGACCAGACACAAAGAAAAAATCATAGCAAATGCCGTGCAGAGCAATCCCCAAGAGCAGCATCACCACCAGTTCTTCATTATTGCCAAAAGCAAACATCAGGTAGCGCAGCACCCAGGCCAACATACCAAAAAGCAGGGTTTTCTTAATGCCATATCGGCTCAGGAATATTGGAAGCAAGAGCATAAAGCCCACTTCAGAAACCTGACCGATGGTCATCTTGCCCGTGGGGTTGGCCACTCCCATTTCAGAAAGAAACGGATTGGCATTTTGATAGTAAAAAGCCAAAGGGATGCAGATCAGTACGGAGGAGAAAAAGAACACAGCGAAATTTCTATCCTTCAAAAGCCTGAGGGCATCCAACCCTAAAATGTCTTTGAGGAGCAACTTCTCCCCTTTGGCAATACCTGGAGGAGTGGCTGGAAGTGTAAAACTAAACAACCCTAATATCAGCGAAGATACGGCACTCATGATGAAGGTGTTTTTCAACAACCCTGAGGAGATGGCCCCAGGGGCATCCCATGAAAACAAATAACTGATGACCAGCCCAGCGGCGATCCAGCCAATGGTGCCCCATACCCGGATTTTGGAGAACTCCTCCGAAGGATTTTCCATCTGCCTGAAGGCAATCGAATTGACCAGGGCCAGCGTGGGCATATAAGTGATCATATAGGCCAGTACATAGGGATAAAATGCCGTGAAATCAGCAGACACGTACATCTGGTACATGAGGAGCGCTCCGAGAATGTGCAGTATGCCTAAAATACGTTCTGCATTGAAATACCTATCGGCAATGAGTCCTATGACAAAAGGAGCGATAATGGCTCCCCAAGACTGGGTGGAAAAGGCCATACCAATCTGGCTACCGGTGGCACCAAGATTATTGCCCAAAAAAGTTCCTAGTGTAACAAACCAGCTTCCCCAGACAAAGAACTGAAGAAACATCATGGCACTTAATCGAATTTTTATTTGATTCATGGGGTTTTGTTGACTTAGAGAAATAATTAAGTCAACAAAATACTGGAAATAGCGCTGACAACAAACCTACCGGAGGTTGATTTTTAATCTTATTTCAGTCCTATTCTCCTAATGTAAATTCTCGAATCAACGCTTTCTGACCAGGATAAGATTCTTCTAGTTCTGAAGCAGTGAGCATTCTGAAGTCCTTGAAGTCAAACCCCGGGTTGACCATGCACCCCATCAGCACATAACTATCGGGAGCAGACACTTCACTGGCAAAAATGGACCGGGCCGGAAGGAGCAACTGTGGCAGGTCACCCGCTTCAAGGTTGAGGCCAAGAAGGTGCTCAGAATATTCTCCATGGTTTAGTACGTGCACCCTGGCACCACTCCCTGCATGAAAATACCATAGCTCATCGGAGCTCAGTTGGTGAAAATGAGACTTTTGAGAGCCTTCCAATAGAAAATAAATACTGGTGCTGAGGTTTCTGGTACCGCCACCGCCCATGATCTGAATGGTATTCGGGTTTCGATAGACCTCCTTGTAATAGCCCCCTTCTGGGTGCGGCTCCAGGCCGAGTTTGTCAATCCAATATTGTGCGTTCATTCGATTCAAAAGAGTTTGGCAGACATTACCACTTCACGCTTCACTTTGTAAAACTCCTTGTGGATATTGAACACTTTTCCGTTTTCAGGTGTAATGGGCACAAAAGAACCATCCTCTTTCATCTCATAGCCATTGATATTGTCTTTGAGGTTATAACACAGCAGGTTGATGGCTTGCTGCTTTAAGAGTTCGTCTTTGATTAAAAATAGTGACTCCAACCTACGCTCAAAAGAACGCACCATCATATCGGCACTACCGGAATACACCAACGGATCGCCCTGATTGTGGAAATAGAAAATTCTGCTGTGCTCCAGGTACTCACCCACAATGGACCGGACCGTGATGTTCTCACTCAGACCCGGACGTCCCGGACGGAGGCAACAAATGCCCCTTACAATCAAATGGATAGGCACCCCGGCACGGGAAGCCGCATACAGCGCCATAATGGTATCAATATCCTGCAGAGAGTTGATCTTGATGACAATACCGGATGGAAGTCCATTCTTGGCATTGTTTTCCTCCTGTTGAATGAGTTCGATCAGTCGGGAACGCATCTCCCGAGGTGCAGTAATGAGGTTATCGTATCGGTCAGGTACAGAGTGGCCTGTAATTACATTGAAGAACTCCTGCACGTCATTGGCATAGCCTTCATCGGAAGTCATCAACCCAATATCTGTGTACAGCCTGGCAGTGTCCTCATTGTAGTTACCACTAGACATGTGTACAAAGCGCTTCACTTTCTCCCCTTCCCTACGAACGATGAGCAGCAATTTGGTATGGGTCTTGAGCATACCTACCCCATAGATCACAAAGCAACCCGCTTTTTGAAGGCGCTGGGCCTCCTTCATGTTGTTTTCTTCATCAAACCGCGCCTTTACTTCAAAAAGTACCGACACGTGTTTGCCATTCTCCGCGGCATTCAGCAAAGCGGATACCACCCGGGAATTTTTCGCCAAGCGGTAGATGGTCAGCTTAATGGACAGCACATTGGGATCCTCTGCTGCCTGATCCAACAGATCCATCAATGGATCTATACTATTGTAGGGGTGATGAAGCAAAATATCCCGATCCTTCAGAATCTTGAACATATCCGGATGCTCATACTCAGACATGCTCAGTGGCGGCACAGGCTTGGGCATTTCAGGTCTGAAATCCCTAAAATCCTCGTGCTTCACAATCTGCCACAAACCCGTATAATCCATCAAAGCACCCTTGGGCACTTCTATGATGTTATCCTCATCAATTTCATATTTGGTACGAAGCTGCTTGATCAACCACTTGTCATACTCTCCTTCTACCTCCAGCTTCACCACCCGACCTGTCTTACGGGTTTTGAGTTTCTTTTTCATCTCCTCGATGAAATTGGCCTCCACATCCTCTGACTCTTCCAAGGTGAAATCCCCATTTCTAGTGACTCTGAACAAGGTAGAAGAAGTGATCTCCACATTCTTAAACACCTCGCTGATGTGCTGGCGCACCACTTCTTCTATGGGCACAAAGATCATCTTGTCCTTCCGCTCCATCTCATAGAACCTGGGCAGATTCTGAGGAATCTGGATGAAGGACATTTTACGTTTTTCCTTGGTATCCTGAGTCTTGGTGACCACTCCAAACACCAGGATGTTGTTCATCAAAATAGGAAAGGAATGGTACGAATCGTACACCATGGGTGTGAGCATGGGGAATACGATTTTCTCAAAATAGTTGGTCACACGCTCCTTTTCCCGCTTTTGCAAACTGCCATAACCGAGGATCTGAAAGCGATGATTGTTAAACTCAGGCCTTAGGTTGTTAATGAAATGATCATTTTGAACCCGGCTAAACTCTTGAAAATCATGGAGCAGCTTGCGCTTGAAAGGAACCGCCCGCAACCCCGAGTAGTCCACACGATCTTTGCCATAGTCCAGGTAATTGTACAAACTACCCACTCTGATCATGAAAAACTCATCCGCATTAGAGGCCGTGATGGCCACGAATTTGAGCTTATCAAAGAGGTTTCTCCCCTCCTTCATGGACTGAGCCAAAACGCGGTAATTGAAATGTAACCAGCTCAGGTCCCTACTGATGAGATCACTTTGCTGTATCAGATGATCGTATTTTTCTATCATTTAGATATGTCCTTCTCCATAGTGAAAGGCCTCAGGCCTTTAGATCCCCAAAATACAATAGTCTGTAAGGAAATCACAAATTAATTGACTCGTGAGCACAAGAATAGTTTTGAGAAAAAGACCTGAAGTAATGCCCAGGTCAACAACAGGAAACGTAAAATTACAACCCTCTGTTACGCACTTTTTTGCCAGATTCCCCACCTAACGGACCTTAAATCGTCCTAAAAACGAATGTGCCTCCTATCAACAAAAAAATCCCCGGATTTCATTCCGGGGATTTTCATATCAATGATCAACGTGCTTTTGTAAAAAGGCTTAGAGCAAGCCGTTAGTTTTTCTCACGGCATCAGCACTTTCAGTCAGCTTGGCTTTTTCTGTAGCATCCAGCTCTATTTCCACAATCTGCTCGATACCGTTTTTGCCGATGATGGCTGGGGCACCTATACAGATGTCGCTCAGACCATATTCGCCTTCTAGTAAGCAAGAGCAAGGGAACATTTTTTTGGTGTCGCAAGCAATCGCCTGCACCATGGCCGACACTGCCGCACCCGGTGCATACCAGGCTGAGGTACCTAATAATTTAGTCAGGGTAGCTCCACCCACTTTGGTCTCTTCGCTTACAGTTTCCAGCTTATCAGCACTTAGAAATGCTGAAACAGGCACACTGTTTCGGGTAGCCAGACGAGTCAAAGGAATCATGCCTGTGTCGCTGTGTCCACCGATCACCATACCATCTACATCAGAAGCCGGGCAATCCAAAGCCTCAGCCAGTCTGTATTTGAACCTGGCAGAATCAAGTGCGCCACCCATTCCGATAATTCTGTTCTTAGGAAGGCCTGTGGCCTTGTGCGCCAGATAAGTCATCGTGTCCATTGGGTTTGAAACCACAATAATGATCACATTAGGAGAATGCTTGATAAGGCTTTCTGCCACAAATTTCACGATTCCGGCATTGGTAGAGATGAGCTCTTCACGGGTCATTCCCGGCTTTCTAGGGATACCAGAGGTAATCACGGCCACATCACTATTCGCAGTTTTAGTGTAATCGTTGGTGGTACCGGTAATTTTGGTATCAAAACTATTCAGAGAAGCGGTTTGCATCAAATCCATGGCCTTGCCTTCCGCAAAGCCTTCTTTGATATCGATGAGGACTACCTCAGAAGCAAAATCTTTAATGGCAATATACTCTGCGCAACTTGCACCTACTGCGCCTGCACCTACAACGGTTACTTTCATGATTTATGGGATTTTATCTTTGAAACTTTTCTGTGCTCAAAACTACTATCCAAAGGGCGAATCGCAAAGCTTTGAGGATTAAAGCTTCATGTCTGAATACACGGTGCCCAGATCGAAAAATCCCAGAGAAGCTTTGTAGGTTTTGAAAAGGTTATTCATATACTCATTGTACATTTCAGCAAATGCAGACATAATCTTTGCCTTGACTTCCGTATGGTTGTTCATCACTTCCATCAGGTTGGCTTTGGGGATCACATAGATCTCACATTCATTGGTCAGCACGATGGCGGTGTAGATTCGCTTAGTACCTTTCAGTACTGCATTGTCACCAAAGAGCTTCCCGCTGCGAAGGGTCAGCAGCCGTTCAAAACCTTCTTTGATGTCCAGATTGAGTGACACAATCCCTCGCTTAACGATGTAGACCGCCTGACTGGGATCTCCTGTGAAAAAAACCACTTCATTTTCGTGGTATTTCCTCATGTACAGGTAAGGCAAAAAGTAGGCAAGTTCATCATCCGTGAGGGACTCGAAAAGCCGGTTTTTCCTCAAGAAATTGAACATGACAATGTCAGTATCCGAATACTTCCTTTTGAAAAACCTAAGCATGACGCAACACTTCTAGTTTCAACATTCGGGCGGTTTTGGAGGTGACTTTAAATCGGTTGTCTATTCTGTGACCTACTATCCAGGCGATTTGACCGTCTGATTCCAGTACAAGAACCTCTTTTTTCAATGTTACTGGAATTTTAGAATCAATCATAAAATCACTTACCTTTTTTTTGCCCGCCATGCCCAAAGGATAAAAAGCATCTCCCTGCTTCCAAAGACGTAGTTTCAAGGGAAAAGTAAGCTCATCAGGATCAAAAAAAGCTGTAGTGGTCGGATCATGTGGAGGAAGTTCATTTCCGCTGAAGTAGGTCAGGTGAATATTGAAAGTCCCGACACTGACGGTACCTTCATCTTTCGGCACCATCACTTCTCCCTCCACAGAAGTATCCACTCTCCGTGTGATGTACAACTGTCCTCTATCCAGGTTCATCTCGTAGCCACTGGAGTAAAAGATTTTTCCCGGCTGCCCACTCAATATCGCTCCTGACAAGTCGCGGGCATCCGCAAAGCCAAAACCATAGGGTTTAATCAATTCTGTAAGGATGACGAGTTGATCTGGATGGCCCCGATACCACTCCACATTGAGCAGCCAGCGACCCTCGGTTTCCACTGCCTTTTTGACCTCCACTGCTTGCTCCAGCAGCTGCGCAGTGCCTTGCAGGCGTAGCAGCGTATCCTGCAAAGTAGACTCCAGAGCCGGGTTGATCTTTTTCAATAGTGGCACCACTTCATTCCTGATGAGGTTCCGCTGATAGTCATTGTTCTGATTGGACACATCCTCACGCCATGAGATGGCCTCACTTCTGGCAAAAGCGTAAATCTCCTCTTTGGTAGCGAAAAGCAAAGGCCTGATTAACCCGGGACCCTCAATAGCAATACCGGTAAGCCCGTGGATTCCCGTGCCCTTTGTCAGGTTGAGCAACACAGTCTCCAGGTTATCATTGGCATTGTGGGCAGTAGCTACTTTGGTAAACCCCTGCTTATTACGCAGTTGATCAAAGAAGGAATAGCGCTCCTTCCGTGCCACCATCTGGATGGATTCCCTGGCATCATAAATAGCCGGATCAACCCGATGAAGAAAAAAGGGGACTTCATGCGCATGACACCAGTCTCGTACCAATGCCTCATCCTCCTCAGAGTCGTCTCCCCGCAAGCGATAATTGACATGAGCCACCCCTATGCTAAAGCCTGACTTTAGCATTAAATGAGCCAGCACCATAGAATCCACCCCTCCACTCACGGCGATCAGCACTTTATCTTCCTGAGCGATCAGGGCATTTTCTTTAATTAATGTTAAAAAGGACTGATACATAATTTCGCAACCCCAGCTATCGTTTAGAGTTATTAGCTTTGCACGCTCATGTTTAAGATACTGCAATATTATATATTCCTTGTCATCATTTTATGCCTCTCTACTGTGGCCCAGGCCCAAAAAGGTGAGCGCATCAAGTACAAAGCTGAGGAGTTGGAGTATGGAAAAAAGAAGGATGAAAGCTATCGGAAACTGACCGGAGATGTAGTATTCACCCAAAAGAGTACCACGGTCTACTGCGATACATCTTATTTCTACAAGAAACGAAACGTGATGGAGGCTACAGGGCATGTGAGAATAGTGGATGATTCCACCACTATCACCTCCAGGCAGCTGGTCTACGAGGGAGATGAGCGTATGGCAAAGCTCCGCCAAAATGTAGTCTATCTGCGTGGAGAACGCGAACTCTACACTGATTTTCTCGACTATGACCTGGAAGGGGAAATCGCTCACTACTTCAACAAAGGCAAGCTCATAGACACCACCAATGTGCTCACGAGTGAAATTGGCTACTATTTTGCTAAAGATGAGTTCGCACAATTTTACAAAAACGTGGTGCTCACTTCCCCGGACTTTGTACTTAAGACTGATACACTACGCTACAACACCCTCACCAAAGTGGCCTATACCTATGGGCCAACTCAGATCACCTCCGATGACGGAACAGTACTGCATGCCAAGGGAGGAGAATTCAGAACAGTGGTGGATGAATCAGATTTTGTAAAAGGAAGCATCGAAACCCGGGATTATTACCTGGAAGGAGATGAACTCTATTTTGACGATGGAGAGAAGTACTACAAGGCAGTATTCAATGTGAAAATGACTGCTAAGGATGAAGACGTGATCATCACCGGGGATGAAGGCTACTATGACCGCCGCAATGGGATCAGCAAAGTATATGGTCGACCGCTCATGAAAAGAATACTCGAGGCAGACACCCTCTATCTGGCTGCAGACACCCTGGTAGCTATAGAAAGCAAGTACGATTCTGCCAAGAGAATATTGGCCTATAAGAATGTAAAAATCTACAAGGAGGGCCTGCAGGGCATCGCCGATTCCATGGCCTACTTCAATGAAGATTCAGTGATCTTTTTCTACGGAGACCCTGTCATGTGGAACAATCAGAATCAGATCACCGCTGACACCATCAATCTGGAAATATCCGAAGATGAAATGAAACGGATGAATCTCCGCTCCGATGCATTTTTGGTGTCCGAAGACTCGATAGAAAACTATAACCAAATCAAAGGTCGGAACATGATTGCCCATTTCGTGGACAATCAGATAGACCGAATCAACGTGAATGGCAATGGGGAAATCCTCTATTTCGCACTCGAAGAGGGTGACTCAGTGCTCATGGGTATGAATAAAATCTTTTGCGCCTCCATGCAGATCCGATTCAAGGAACAAAAACTCTCAAGCTTTTCGGTTTACACTAACCCTGAAGCGCAGTTTATTCCTCCGCATGAACTTACCGAAGAGATGCAGTACCTCGCCAATTTTGCCTGGCGCGAAACAGAACGCCCCACCCTTTTTGAGATTGCGCCATACCTCAATCCGGACTATGAATTTATTCCAGTAGAAGTGAACCCTGATGACATTGGGGGTATCCAATCAGAATCTCAACATAAGTCGTACACCCCCACTCAAAATACTAAACCAAAGAATACCCCCGTTAGGTCTTTGAATCCAACCAGTAGCTCTAGTGTGAATACACCTACATCCGCCGAACCCAATACCGTTAAAAAAAGCATTAACAAAACAAATAAAAATCTAAAAGCAGTAGATGACGATGGCTCTTTTCAATAGACCATCTAAATCCATTAAGTTTGCGTCCAATTTGAGAAAATGAGGAGACTATCAGGGAACATATTATTGATTTTACTATTGGTGGCAAGTGTCGCTTGCACCAAATTCAGGAAAATACAGAAGAGTGGTGACTGGAAAGTGAAGTATGCCGCGGCGCTAGATTATTACGAAAACAAAGACTACTTCAGGTCCAACACGTTGCTGGAGGAGATTCTCCCTATTATTCGTGGTACCGAGGAAGCAGAATATGCCAACTTTATCTACGGATACACCTTCTACTATCAGAAACAGTTTATTCTGAGTGCTCATTACTTCAAGCTATTTACTGAGATCTATGCCCGGAGTGAATATGTAGAGGAAGCCGCCTACATGGCCGCCAATTCCCTGTACATGCAGTCTCCACAGGCAAGCCTGGACCAGACCAGTACATATGAGGCACTCACATCACTTCAGAATTTTTTGAATAAATACCCCTACTCTGAATATGCAGACGAGGCAGATCAGCACATCAATACCCTACAGGTAAAGCTGGAGAAAAAGGCCTACGAAAACGCGAAACTTTATCATCAGCTAAGGCGTTACAAAGCAGCATTGATTGCTTTTGATAACTTTCAGTATGACTATCCAGATTCAAAATACAATGAAGAACTTGCCTTTTTGGGGATTGAAACCGCACACGAACTAGCAGGTGTGAGTATCAAGTCCAAGCAGGAAGAGCGATACAAAAAAGTGGTGGAGTTATATCAGAAATTTATCGACAAATTTCCCAACAGTAAATTCCTCAAAGAAGCAGAGGAATATTATGGGGATAGCATTGAACAATTGACTATCTTTGCCGATCAAAATAATCAGAATCCTTAAGAAAATGGCTACAAACGCATCTATAATCACAAGAGATAACGAGAAAATAGCTGAGCCTACGGGCAATATTTACGAATCTATTGCCGTGATAGGTAAGCGGGCAAGACAAATCTCTGCCCAGCAGAAAGAAGAACTCAACTCAAAATTGGCTGAGTTTGCCTCTTCAGTGGACAATCTGGAAGAAATCTTTGAGAACCGAGAGCAGATAGAAATCTCCAAATTCTACGAGCGTATGCCTAAGCCTACTTCAGTGGCTGTAGAAGAATTTATGGAAGGAAAGATCTCTTACAGAAGTATTGATCCAGAAGAAGCTTAATTTACCAGCAATGCTGGAAGGAAAAAAAGTACTCTTAGCGGTTTGTGGCTCCATAGCAGCCTATAAAGCCGCTTTTTTTGTGCGCTTACTGGTCAAGTCAGGAGCCGAAGTGAAGGTGATCATGACCGAAAGCGCCAAAGATTTCATTACACCACTTACGCTGGCCACCCTTTCGAAAAACCCGGTACTCTCCAGTTTTTATCAAAACGAAAACGGTGAGTGGCACAACCACGTGGAGCTGGGCCTGTGGGCCGACCTCATGATCGTGGCGCCTGTTAGTGCCAATACCTTGTCAAAATTGGCGAATGGTGCCGCTGACAACCTCCTCACTGCCGTATACCTCTCTGCCAGATGTCCGGTGATGGTATGCCCGGCGATGGATCTCGACATGTATCAGCATCCTGCTACCCGGAGAAACCTGAAAACCCTCGCGGACTATGGTAACATTATCGTAGATGCAGAATCTGGCGAACTGGCAAGCGGTCTCTCCGGAGAAGGGCGCATGGCTGAGCCAGAGCACATCCTGGAAAAAGTAAAAACCTTCTTTCAGCAAACCCAATCTTTTGTGGGCAAGAAGGTGATGATGACCTCTGGTCCTACGCACGAATCCATCGATCCGGTGAGATTTATTGGCAACCACTCCACAGGCAAGATGGGCAAGGCCATCGCGCTGGAGCTGGCCAACAGGGGAGCCGAAGTGGAATTCATCTCTGGTCCTGCAGCACATGCTCCACATCACCCCCTCATCAGGGTGACTAAAGTCACCTCGGCAGAAGAGATGTTTGAAGCTGCCAAAGCCTACTTCGAAACGAGTGATATCGGTATTTTCACAGCGGCAGTAGCTGATTACAAGCCTGAGACAATGGCCACTTCCAAGCTTAAGAAAAAAGAACAGGCCCTCCAAATCACACTCGTGCCTAACCCTGACATTGCCAGCCAGCTGGGCGCTATGAAGAAAAAGCATCAGTTCACGGTCGGGTTTGCGCTGGAGACAGATGAAGAGCAAGTAAATGCCAGGAAAAAGCTTGAAAGCAAAAACCTGGATGTGATTGTTTTGAATTCATTGAATCATGAAGGCGCTGGTTTTGCCCACGACACCAATAAAGTATCTATCTTCGATAGACATAATAAAGAACAACATTTTGAGTTGAAAAGTAAGGTTGAAGTTGCCAAAGACCTGGTAGACTTTATTGAACAATCACTCAATGGCTAGACTCCTCGTTTTTATCCTTTTCATCGGTGCACTCAGCACCACCGCACAGGAACTCAACTGCCGGGTGGTAGTGAATGCACAACAAATCCAAACCACTGAGCGAAATATTTTCAGTGACATGGAGACCTCTTTCACCCAGTTTCTGAACAACCGAAAATGGACCGATGACGAGTTCAGCTCCGAAGAGCGAATCAACTGTAACATTATTCTTACCCTGGATCCGAATGAATCCACCCCCAGCTCAGGCCGGTGGGGTGCCTCCGTGCAGATACTCTCTTCCAGGCCAGTGTATAATGCCAGCTATGAAACAGTGGTCTTCAATTTTGCAGATCGCGACTGGCAATTTGAATATGTACAATCCCAGCCACTGCAATTCAACGAAAACTCATTTACCAGCAACATCACCTCCCTCCTTGCCTACTATGCCTACACCATTATCGGCATGGACTACGATTCCTTCTCCGAACTTGGGGGTACCCGACATTTCCAAATCGCTAATCAGATCGTCTCCAACGCCCAAAATTCAAATTACTCCGGATGGTCACAATTCAACAGTGTGAGAAACCGCTACTGGTTAAGTGAAAATCTAATGGGGAGTAATTTTGAGCCGCTCAGAAAGGCGGTTTACGAGTACCACCTCAAGGGACTTGACGTATTTATGGACGACCCGGAAGCAGCGAGAAACAGCATTCTCAATGGGCTCAAGCTCATACAAACAGCCAATAAATCAAGGCCACGGTCCATTCTGACAATTAGCTTCCTGGATGCCAAAGCCGAAGAACTTTCTCAGATATTCAAGGAAGGAAACCCTACCCAAAAAAGGGAATCATATGAGATTCTGTCAAAGTTAGATCCGAGTAAATCAGATACCTTCAAAAAAATCATTGAGTAATGGCGAAGCGACTGGTCAGAATTTTACCCGAAAAGATCGCTGATCACTTCCAGGGAGACCAATACCTCAGTTTCGTTTCGCATGACGCCACCGTCACTTTGGCCACTCCGCTCAGCCTAAAATCGGATACCTTAAAAGTGAAAAATACTAAAGGTCATATATTACATTTGCCTTTGGCTCAGCTGGACGAAATCTGGGCCGAAGTAAAGGCAGAATAATCAATGATCCGATCTCTTTCCATCAAAAACTACGCACTTATTCAAAGCCTGGAGATGTCTCCTTCTCCAAATCTCAACATCATTACTGGTGAAACCGGTGCCGGAAAATCCATCATGCTAGGAGCTGTAGGCTTGCTATTGGGCAATAGAGCCGACACCAAAGCACTCTTCAGTGAAGAAGAAAAATGTGTAGTGGAAGGTGTGTTTGATATTAAAAATTACAAACTCAAAGAACTTTTCGAAGCTGTAGACCTGGACTTTGAAAGTGAATGCATCATCAGAAGGGAGATTAGCCCATCTGGTAAATCAAGAGCATTCATCAATGACACTCCCGTGACTCTGGACGTGCTCAAAACGCTGGGGGTGCACCTAATGGACGTCCATTCTCAGCACGAATCACTACACCTGGGCAGCAACGAATACCAGCTGGAAATACTGGACATTTACGCTGGCCATCAGGAGCTCATTGCTCAATACCAAAAATCTTACGCAGAGTTTACAAGTGCGGAAAAGACCTACTCAAGGCTGGTAAAAAAAGCTCAGGAGAGTGCCAAAGACACCGATTACAAGCAGTACTTGTATAACGAGCTGGCAGAAGCTCAACTTTCAGAAGGAGAGCTGGAACTATTGGAGGAAGAATTGGAGATACTTGAAAATGCCGAAGAAATCAAAGTCAATCTGGGTCAGCTCAATCAGCTTCTGGACGAATCTGAAATCTCTCTGATCAATCAGCTTCAGGAAGGACTCCCCCTGCTTTCTTCCATCAAAGGGTTCTCCAAGAGGCTGGAAGAGCTCTTCGAACGCCTGAACAGCGCGAGCATAGAGCTTCAGGACATAGCCCGCGAAATCGCCAATGAGCAAGACCGTGTGGAGTTGGACCCGGAAAGGCTTCAGGTGGTCAAAGAGCGAATTGATCTGCTCTTCAGACTTCAGCAAAAGCACCACACCAACGAGGTGACCGAACTAATCGCCCTCAGAGATGAACTCAGCGCCGCGCTCGAAGACGTGCTCAACATAGATTCGGAAATTAAAAAAGCCAAAGCCGCACTCGAAGAGGCTCAGAAAGCCATGCTATCGACTGGTAAAGCACTTACTGCCAGCAGACAAAAACATGCTCAGCCGTTCGCGGAGGCTATCAAAGCACTTATCACAAAGCTGGGAATAGAAAATGGTAATATCTCCATCAAAATCACCTCGACAGAACCCAATATCAACGGACTGGACCTTGTAGAGCTTCTTTTCTCCGCCAATAAGGGTGTACAACCCCGGGAGTTGAAAAATGTGGCCTCTGGTGGTGAATTTTCCAGGCTGATCTTTGCGGTGAAGTACCTGCTGGCTGACAAGACCGCCATGCCTACCATCATTTTTGATGAAATTGATACCGGGGTTTCTGGAGAGATCGCCCTGCAAATGGTGAACATGATGAAGCAAATGGCCAAAAACCATCAGGTAGTCTCTATCAGTCACCTGCCGCAGTTTGCCGCGGGTGGAGATGCACACTATTTTGTCTACAAGGATCACTCCTCAGACAAATCTGTGAGTAAGATCAAAAAGCTTCAGGAAGAGGAACGGGTGTTGGCCATTGCCCAGATGATCGGCGGTGAAAAACCCGGAGCCAGCGCTATGCAAAGTGCAAAAGAATTACTGAACCCCGTCTCATAAACCATTTGCAGCAATCCCTTACCTGATGCCGTGGTATTTACATTGGCAGTACAGGTTATTTACCCTATTTTTGAACACTGAAATAAAACCAATAAACAATGGCCAATAATTTATTACAAGGAAAAAGAGGAATCATATCAGGAGCGCTAGACGAAAACTCTATCGCCTGGCATGTGGCTGAGCGGGCGCACGAAGAGGGTGCCACTTTTACATTGACCAATGCGCCTATCGCTATGCGAATGGGTGCCATCAATCAGCTGGCTGAAAAAACAGGAAGCGAAATTATTCCTGCTGATGCTACCTCAGTGGAAGAGCTGGAAAACCTTTTCACAAAATCCCAGGAAATCCTTGGTGGCAAAATAGATTTCGTATTGCACTCCATAGGGATGTCTCCCAACATTCGAAAAGGAAGATCTTACGGAGACCTCAACTACGACTGGTTCCAAAAATCTCTGGATGTATCTGCCCTTTCATTTCACAAGATGATGGCTGTAGCCGAAAAGCAGGATGCTCTCAGTGAGTGGGGTTCTGTAGTAGGTCTGTCCTATATTGCCGCGCAGCGGACTTATCCATTCTACACTGATATGGCTGATGCCAAAGCAGTATTGGAGTCTATAGCCAGAGGCTACGGATATAGACTGGGGAAAGCCAAAAAAGTACGTGTAAACACCATCTCTCAGTCTCCTACCAAAACCACCGCAGGATCGGGCATTGGTGGATTTGATAGCTTCTTTGACTTTGCTGATAAGATGTCACCACTAGGCAACGCATTGGCTGGCGACTGTGCCAACTATTGTATTTTCTTGTTCTCAGACCTCAGCAAAATGATCACCATGCAGAACCTTTACCACGATGGAGGTTACTCCAACACTGGTATCTCTGAGGAGATCATCGAGCAGATGGGAAAATAAAAACCTATGAGATCAGTTGAAAGTGCAGCCACTTGCACTTTCAACTTTCTTCACATCACACCTTCCCTTTAATGCTCTCCTTCCCCAACGCCAAAATCAACCTGGGTCTGCATATCGTCGCCAAAAGACCCGACGGCTACCATAACATAGAAAGTTGCTTCTACCCCATCCCCTGGTGTGACGCACTGGAAGTCCTTCCATCTGAAAAATTAACGTTCACCTCTTCCGGCCTAGATATACCTGGCACTCAGGAGTCTAATCTGTGCATCAAAGCCTACCATCTCCTGAAGAAGACTTACGATCTCCCGGGTGTACACATACACCTGCATAAAGTGATCCCTATGGGTGCGGGACTGGGTGGCGGCTCATCGGATGGAGCATTTACCTTGAAAATGCTCAATGATCTGTTTGAATTGGGATTAGATGTGCCAACACTCCAAAACCTGGCTGGCCAGTTGGGCAGCGACTGCCCCTTTTTTATTGAAAATAAACCAGTCATTGCTACGGGTACTGGAACCAATTTTAAGGGTACCGCACTCAACCTTTCGGGAAGATACATAGCCATCAAACATCCTCAAATTCACGTGAGTACACAAAAGGCTTATAGCCTGGTTAAGCCTGCTGCTCCAACCCATTCGATTGAGGGTATATTGAGTAAACCGATCGACCAATGGAAGGACGTGCTTCAAAATGATTTTGAAGCGTCGGTTTTTGCCCAGTTCCCTGAAATCCGAGACGTGAAGAATCAGCTATATTCCGCCGGAGCAACCTATGCGGCCATGAGCGGTTCGGGCTCTGCCGTTTTCGGGCTGTTTGAGCAGGAAATCTCACTGGATGGGTTTTACACCTTTGAGCTCTAGCCCAAACATCTCATCGAGTCCCTGTAACATCGCTATTTCACACGGAACATTATACACCGTCATTGCACCTAAAGAACCAAACGATAATCTCCAGCAGAGTATAAATCATCGGTACGATCAGTCAAACGGACAACAAGCAAAAATCTTTCGAAGGATTGCTTCGGCACTCCTACCGTCGCTCCTCGCAATGACGAACCAAAGAACAAAAACACCGTCATTGCGAATCCCGATGCAATCGGGATGAAGCAATCTGACGTAAGGACCTGAAAGGTTCAAATGCTTACTTCTATAATTCAGTTCTATAATTCAGTGGGACTCTCGATAAGAAATCAATCGGCAAATCAGACGGTAAGCATCAGCCATACAGAGGATTGCTTCGGCGATCCTACCGTCGCTCCTCGCAATGACGTATTACAACGTATCGTCATTGCGAATCTCAATAATTAGCGGATGAAGCAATCTGACCCATAAAAGGCGGGACAAGGATTAGCTAGCGTGCAGGTTTCCATCAGAAACAAAAACTGCTTATTTTTCAACCAGGATTTCATAAGTGATAATGGTAAAAGGTGGCTGCATATACATCATGACCAATGGGAACAACACGACCTTATATGTCGGCGTGACATCTGACCTGGTAAACCGTATCTATGAACATAAGAATCACAAATACCCCAGAAGCTTTACTGCGCGGTATAATCTGAATAAGCTGGTTTACTATGAGTCATTGCCAACCATTACAGAGGCCATAGATCGGGAGAAGCAAATCAAAGGAGGATCCAGAAAAAAGAAAATGGATTTAATATCCTCACTAAACCCGGATTGGATTGATCTCTACCCCAAGATTCTTGAATGGTAGGTATAGGCACTAAGGCCCGTCGGTGGATTGCTTCGGCGCTCCAAATGTCGCTTCTCGCAATGACGAACCAAGGGCAAACACCCCATAAAAGTCCGGTTATCATCGCTCCACAAGGGATGCCACACACCGTCATTGCGAATCCCGATAACTATCGGGTGAAGCAATCTGACATAAAGACTTAACAGATCCAATCCCTCTCAAAAAGGTGTCAATAAATTCGATCAGAAACCAGATGGAAAGCACCAGCTAATACGGTGGATTGCTTCGGCACTCCCTTACGGTCGCTTCTCGCAATGACGACATAAAGCACGAAACATCTCATCGAGTCCCCGCTGCACCCTCATTTCCCAAAGGACGGCACCCAAATACCTATTGAACCTTCACCGCAGTGCCACTGGCACTCACCATAAGCATGCCCGAGTCGCGACCTACGGTCTCATAATCCAGATCCACGCCGATCACCGCATTGGCACCCATAGACTGTGCACGCTCCTGCATCTCAGCCACAGCAATGTCCTTAGCTTCACGCAAAGCTTTCTCATAAGATCCTGACCTGCCTCCCACCACATCGGTGATCGCCGCAAAAAAATCCTTGAAAATATTGGCCCCAATGATCGCTTCGCCAGTCACCAGTCCGTAATATTCGGTGATCTGCTTTCCTTCGATGTTGGGAGTAGTAACTGTAAGCATATCAATTATTGTTTAATGTTGGCTAAATCAAGCATAAAGGCATATTCCATGGCTATCTCCCGGTAAACCCTGAACCGACCAGAAGCGCCCCCATGACCTGCTTCCATATTGGTATTGAGAAGTAGCAGATTATCGTCAGTCTTGAACTCACGCAATTTGGCTACCCACTTGGCCGGCTCCCAATATTGCACCTGAGAATCAAAGTATCCGGTCATCACCAGCATGTTTGGGTAATCCTGAGCCTTCACATTGTCATACGGAGAGTAGCTCTTCATGTATTCATAAGATTCCAGTTCATCAGGATTTCCCCACTCGTCATATTCATTGGTGGTCAGCGGAATGGTAGGGTCAGACATGGTGGTGAGCACATCCACAAAAGGTACGGCTGCTATCACACCTCTGAAAAGTTCTGGTGCCTGATTGACCACAGCACCCATCAGCAGCCCTCCGGCACTGCCCCCCATGGCAAACAGTCTGTTGGAGCTGGTAAAATCTGCATTGATCACGTACTGCGCACAATCAACAAAATCGTTGAATGTATTCTTCTTCTTAAACATCTTGCCATCGTCATACCAGGAACGACCCAGCGCCTGACTGCCTCTGATGTGGGCAATACCAAACGCAAAACCACGATCCAGCAAGGACAACCTACTAGAGCTAAAGCCCGGATCAACAGTGTGACCATATGAGCCATATCCGTAGAGCAAAAACGGACCAGATCCATCCTTCTTGAATCCTTTTTTGTAAATAATGGACATTGGAATGCTCCTGCCATCTCTGGCTTCCACCATGATGCGCTCTACTATATACTGAGATGGATCATGTCCACCTACCACCTCGTCCTGCTTCCTCAACTGGCGCTCCTTAGTGACCATATCAAAGTCATAAACGGTCTCCGGAGTAGCCAATGAAGAGTAATAATACCTCAGGGTGTTGGTTTCAAAATCCTTATTAGTGTCTATACCAGCTTTGTAGGCCACTTCATCCATTGGAATGTAATAGTCCTCCTTGCTCTTCTGGTTGATCACACGGAGTTGATTCAGTCCATTTTTCCGCTCTTCCACCACCAGAAAGTTTTTGAACACTTCGATGGATGACAACAAAACATCCTCCCTGTGTGGGAGGACCTCTTTCCAATTGGATTTATCTGTATCATTCTCACCCACTTCCATCAACCTGAAGTTGGTGGCTTCCCAGTTGGTCACCACATAGAATTTGTCTTCGAAATGCTCAATGGAATACTCATGTACAGCTTCTCTGGGAGTAAACTGCTTAAAGGCTCCGTTCGGATTGTCCGACTTCAGGATATGGTGGTCAGTGGACAAGGTACTACTATTCCAGATGATGATGTACTCACCGGATTTGGACTGATAACATCCAATGTAATAAGATGGATCCTCCTCCTTATACACTGTTTTGTCTGTATCTGTAGAGGTGCCCAATGTGTGTTTTTTGATTTCCTCTGAAAGCAGACTGACCTTATTTTTAGCTGTATAAAAAAGCGTCTGGTTATCTGCGGCCCATGCCACACCAGCCTCAGCAAAGGGAATCTCATCCTTCAGGAATTCTCCGGTCTCAAGATTTAATATCCTAATGGTATAAATTCTTCTACTCAGCGTATCCTCACCGAAAGCCAAAAGCTTGTTATCTGGACTTACCTTTAGTCCGGATACATTGTAAAATTCCTGCCCTTCAGCCAACTGATTCACGTCCAGAATCACTTGCTCTTTAGTACTCAGATCACCCTTTTTTCGGCAATAGATTGGATACTCTTTTCCCACCTCGTAACGTGAGTAATAATAGTAGCCATGACTCAGATAGGGAACAGACTCATCGTTTTGACTGATCCGCCCAACCATTTCCTGATAGAGTGTCTCCTGCAGAGTCTCTGTGGATTTTAGTGCCTCCCTGGTGTAGTTATTTTCAGCACCCAGATAATCCAGTACTTTTTTGGTTTGTTCATCAGGCTCAGAAGCAAGTTTCTGCTCATCTGCCAGTCGCATCCAGTAATAATTGTCTACTCGTACATCTCCATGACCTGTGAGTTCATAAGGTTGTTTTTCGGCAATTGGTGGCTGCATAAGTTCCTCTTTATCAGTTGTGTTTTTGGGCTCGCCCGCGCATCCTAAATAAAAAATGGCACTCAACAGGAGCACGCTAGATTGGGGTGTAAACATGGTTTTGTTATTTTGAGAGTCGGAATTTAGCCAATTACCTCAATAAATCGGTATTCAGGGCTTTCCTTTTCAAACGGCGATTGATCAAAGGATAAATCAGCACGGAAGCAAGAATGAGTGCAGTACCCAGGTAGAAACCAGAGGTCATCTGTTCCTTTTCAGGAAAAAAGACCAGGGCCATAGCGATCCCATAAACGGGCTCCAGGTTAACAGTAAGGTTGACCGAAAAAGCCGACAGACGCTTCATCAACTTTACAGAGTAGGAATAGGCATATACGGTGCAGACCAGTGCTAATATGATCAGATAACCCCAGTCGCTCAATGTGGGGCTTAATGCCAGGCTGTCTATCCCCTCAAAACTCAAATAAATTGGAAAAAACAGGGCTATAGCCAGAGTGGCTCCGATCATTTCATAAAAAGTGATCACAAAAGGATCCTCCCTTTTCGTAAGCTTGCCATTGATGACGGTGAACAGTGCCGCGATGGCCGCCGATACCATCGCCAAAATCAGTCCCGAAAAGTAATCAAACTCAACATTGAAAATGATGGCTATCCCCACGAAAGCAATCACGCTCAGTACCACTTCGTAGGGTTTGATCCGGCGTTTGTTAAAGAGTGGCTCTAAAAAGCTCGTCCAAAGTGAACAGGTGGCCATACCCGCCAGGCATACCGACACATTGGATACCCTGGCCGACAAGAAAAACAAAATCCAATGAGCGGCGATCAAAGCCCCGGTGCCCAATGTGACCCAATGATCTTTTCGCTGCTGAAAGGAAAATGACTTCTTCCTGAAATAGACAATCGCCAGGAGTCCCACAGAAGCCAGCAGGGTTCTGAAAAATACCATTTCTACAGACGGCAGATCTATCAGCACACCCAAAATGGCCGTAAATCCCCATATGAGCACAATAAAATGGAGAAAAGCAAAGTCCTTCGTCTCCTGCGTCATCGGGGTACGGTATTATACATCAGCACACCTACCACCGAAAAAATAATGTTAGGTATCCACACCGCAAGGATGGGATTGAGTGATCCCGCCTCGGCAATCGCTCGTGCCAGTATGAAAAATATGATAAAAATAAAGGCGATCAAGAATCCCAATGCAATCTGAAAACCGGTACCTCGCCGCGACTTTTTAGCCGAAACAATCACCCCAATGAAGCAAAGTATAATCACCCCGAAAGGCTGCATATAGCGGATGTATTTTTCGATCTGATAGAGCTGTACATCATCGGCGCCACGGCTTTTCTGCAAGGCTATGTAGTCATTGAGCTCAGGGATGGTCAGCGTCTCCTGCAGCCGTTCTTTGTTTTGAAAATCAGATGGCGACATATTCAGCAAGGTGTCCAGATCTCCTGCCGCCCCCCCTGAGGTGATGATCTCCGTATTTTCAAAAATTTGCCTTCGCTGCCAGTTTTTGAGACTCCACTTGGCAGTGGCAGTATCCCAGTGAATTCGCTTGGCAGTGAGCTTATCTTCCAACCGCTCATCTACAATCCGCTCTAAGGTCACGTTGTAGCCAATGTCCCGCTGATTGTTATACCGGTCTATGTAGATGTAATCATTCTCGGCAATCTTCAGGTGAATATTCCGGTCAGAGTAGAAATACGGCTTTTTCAGGTAATTCAACTCAAACCCTATCCTGAACTTATTAGCATTTGGAATGACATAACCCATGAACACATAACTCATAGCAGCAATGAGGACAGCCGCCATGAAATAAGGCACCAGCATTCTCCTGAAACTCACCCCTGAGGCTAAAATGGCAATAATCTCAGTCTGTGCAGCGAGCTTGGCCGTGACAAACACGGTGGCAATGAAAGCAGTAATGGGTGTCAACAGAATGGCGAAATAAGGAAAGAGCGTCAGGTAATACTTGAAAATCTGCTCACGGCTCACGTCATTCTGCATAAAATCATCATTCTTCTCCGTGAAGTCAATGACACAGATGATCAATACCAGCATAAACACCACAAAAACAAAGGTGCTCAACACTTTTTGCAATATGTACCAATCTAATTTCTTCAAAGTCGGGTTGTTACTTTTTTGACCATGGCTGTTTTCCAGGCATCAAAGTTACCTGCTTTTATCTGTACCCTCGCCTCCTTTACTAACCATAGATAAAACGATAAATTGTGAATGCTGCAAATCTGAGCTCCCAGTATTTCTTTGCTCATGATCAAATGCCGCAGATACGCACGGGTGTAAAACGTACTCACATACCCTCCCAATGCAGGATCGATTGGAATATACGCTTCTTTCCACTTTTCATTCTTGATGTTGATGATCCCTTCACTTGTGAAAAGCATTCCGTTTCGGGCATTTCTGGTGGGCATCACACAGTCAAACATATCCACCCCCAGTGCGATGCACTCCAGAATGTTTTCGGGAGTACCTACCCCCATCAAATAGCGAGGCTTGTCAGCAGGCAGTATGTCACAAACCAACTCCGTCATGGCGTACATGTCTTCATGGGGTTCACCCACGGACAATCCGCCGATGGCATTCCCCTCACGACCCTGCTCGGCGATAAACTCCGCAGACTGCTTACGCAAATCAGGATAAGTGCTGCCCTGCACAATAGGAAAAAGGGTCTGACTGTAGCCATAGAGCGGATCTGTAGTATCAAACTGCTGTATGCAGCGCTTCAGCCACCGATGGGTCATATGCATGGAATCTTCAGCATACTTTTTATCACATGGGTAAGGCGTACATTCGTCAAAAGCCATGATGATATCCGCTCCGATCACCCGCTGTATGTCCATCACCCGCTCAGGTGTGAAATCATGCATCGAACCGTCGATATGAGATTTAAATCGCACGCCAGACTCAGTGATTTTTCGGTTATCTCCCAAAGAGTAGACCTGATACCCCCCACTGTCAGTCAGGATGGGTCGATCCCAGCCATTGAATCCATGAAGTCCTCCGGCTTTTTGAATCACCTCCAGACCTGGCCTCAGGTAAAGATGATAGGTATTGCCCAAAATGATCTGGGCATTGATATCCTCCTTAAGCTCCCGCTGATGAACCGCCTTCACCGTACCCGCAGTACCCACCGGCATAAAAATAGGTGTTTCTATTGGCCCGTGATCCGTTTCCAGCAGGCCCGTGCGTGCCTTGGTTTTTTGGTCTGTATGTTGTAGCGTAAATTTCATAAATGCCGCAAAAATAGTTGGCTTGGTATGAATATCACCATTTTGTGGCTCCTATCTTTACCCACTAAGCCCTATCGTGTTTTGGAGTACTTTTTTTACACATTTGCCTTTCTTCATTTCTTGCTGATCACTCAGACCATTGCGCCCCTGCTCCGTAAAAGCTCCACAACACAACTCAACACCCTATCTCCTCCTTTTTCGGTCATTGTCTGTGCTCACAATGAAGTGAAAAACCTGAAGAAACTGATGCCGCTGCTACTGGCCCAGCAGTACGTGGATTTTGAGATCATCATCGTCCTGGACAGGTGCACTGATGGAAGTATTGCCTTTATGCAATCGGTGAATAGTGCTCAGGTATTGACCATAGAAGTCCCCGCTGTACCGGATGGTTTCAACCCGAAAAAGTACGCTTTGACGCAAGGAATAAATGCAGCTCACAATGAATGGCTTCTACTCACTGATGCTGATTGTCGGCCGGTTTCTGACCAATGGATAGCCTCCTTTGCTCCGTATACTTCAGAGAAGACAGAACTCATTCTTGGGATAAGTCCCTATGAATCACAGCCAGGCCTGATCAGTCAGATCACGACATATGAAACGCTGCAAACAGCGATCCATTACACATCAGCGGCCTATCAGGGCAGGGCCTATATGGGAGTGGGCAGAAACATCGCCTACAGGAAAAGTACCTTCCGTAAGGCAGGGGGATTCCATCCCTTTGAGGCAGTGGTGGGAGGTGACGATGACCTACTGGTGCAGAAAATAACCACTCCACACAACGCGGCAATTAATTTTAAATCAGATAGTTTAACCAATTCCTCTCCAGAACGTAAATGGAAAGGGTATCTCAAGCAGAAAACAAGGCATTTGTCAGTGGGAAAGCATTACCAACCAGCAGTGAAAACCGCCCATTTTATAAGGGCCTCTACTCACGGTGTTCTATGGCTTTGTTTCCTATATTTGCTCTTCTCTTTTCAGTATTCTTCACGAATTATTGTACTGTTCGGCTTGTTGATACTGGTAAAAGGAGTATTTTTCAAAAAAATCGCCAATAACCTCGGGATGCCTTTTAATAGGATTTGGTTTCCGCTGGTGGATTTGATCTATGCGATTTTTTTACCCCTGCTAGGTGTCAGGGCCATGTTTGTAAAGAATATTAGATGGAAGAAGTAAAAAGGCAGTTTTCAGAAAAGGCCCTTCAGGATTTCAAACTCATCGATCGAGCAACGTTGCACAATGATGAGTCGGCTTTTGCTGACTTGATGAGCCGGTACAAAAAGCCGGTATACCATATGATCCTCAAAATGGTGCGGAACGTAGATGATGCCGAGGATCTTACCATTGAAGCCTTTGCAAAGGCATTCAAAAACCTGGCGCGTTTCAAAAAGGATTACACCTTCAGTACCTGGCTTTTTCGGATAGCGACCAACAACGCCATCGATTTTATCAGAAAGAAAAAACTGGAAACCTACAGCCTCAATACGTCATTTACGGATGATAGCGGTGAGTCTGTAAACATCGATGTGGAGGATGCCGAGCGTACACCGGACGAAGAGGCGATCAACACTCAGAAGATCGAGCTGGTACGCATGTTTGTGACCAAGCTACCTCCGAAGTATCAGCGACTCGTCAAGTTGAGGTACTTCGACGAACTCTCCTATGAGGAGATCGCTACTGAGCTGGAAGCTCCATTGGGTACTGTGAAAGCTCAACTCCACCGGGCACGCGAGCTCATGTATGAATTGGTGAAAGACAAAAAGAAGCACATTTGATGTCAAGTGGTGTTCAGGTCGTCTTTGACCACTTTCCCGATCTCTCTGCAACCCAAAAAAAGCAGTTTGAAGCCCTTTCGGGGCTATACACCGAATGGAATGAAAAGATCAATGTCATCTCCAGAAAAGACATTGACCAACTTTACACCAGACACATCCTGCACAGTCTGGCCATTGCCCGATTCATCTCGTTTCCACCGGGAAGCCGATTACTGGACATTGGCACGGGCGGAGGGTTTCCGGGTATTCCGTTGGCCATCCTTTTCCCAGAGTCTTCTTTTTTTCTGGCAGACAGCATAGGCAAGAAGATCAAAGTAGTGCAGGAAGTGGCCCAGGCCATTGGGCTGACCAACGTGCATGCTGAACATATCCGCGCCGAACAAATCAAAGAGAAGTTTGATTTCATCGTATCCAGAGCTGTGGCCAGAACCAGACAGCTCTACAACTGGACCCATCAGATGATCCACTCAACTGACCATCCCACATTGGCCAATGGGTACTTACTGCTCAAAGGAGGAGAACTGGACGAGGAGATGAAGGAGCTTGGCCGCTCCCATAGTGTCGTTGCTATCAGCGATTATTTCGAAGATCCCTTTTTCGAGACTAAAAAGATCGTTTATATTCCGGTATAAGCCGGATCGTAAAACCACCCTCCCATGAACCACGAGGAATTTAGAAAAAACGCCCATGCCGCTGTGGACTGGGTGGCCGATTATTTGGAGCAGATCGAAAAATACCCCGTAAAATCACAGGTAGCTCCAAAAGACATTTACAACCAGATTCCTGCATCACCCCCAGCTAGCGGGGAGCCTTTTGAGGCCCTGATGAGTGATCTGGACACCATCATTATGCCTGGGATTACCCATTGGCAACATCCACACTTTCATGCCTATTTTCCTGGCAACTCCAGCTATCCGTCAGTCATTGCCGAGATACTCACGGCAGGCATAGGCGCGCAGTGTATGGTTTGGGAAACCTCACCAGCCGCCGCTGAGTTGGAGGAGCGCATGATGGAATGGTTCAAAGGGATGATGGGGCTGCCTTCTGATTGGCATGGAGTGATCCAGGACACAGCCTCCACAGCCACCCTGACCGCCCTGCTGACCGCCCGCGAATGGAGAACTGATTTTCAAACCAACAGGAAAGGCACTTCAGTAGGCAAATTAAGGATTTACTGCTCTACGGAAACCCACTCCTCTGCTGATAAGGCGGTGAAAATAGCCGGGCTGGGAAGCGAGAACCTCGTGAAAATCTCGGTGGATGACGAGCTGGCCATGATTCCATCCGAACTCGAAAAAGCCATCCAAAATGATCTGGCTCATGGGTATGTGCCGTGCATGGTGATTTCAGCTATGGGCACCACCGGCACGTTGGCCTTCGATCCCACCAGACAGATTGGAGAAATCTGTCATAAACACCAGGTCTGGCTTCACGTAGATGCCGCCTATGCCGGAAGTGCGCTTGTGCTGCCCGAACTGGACTGGCTCAGAGACGGACTACAGTTGGCTGATAGTTTTGTTTTCAATCCGCACAAGTGGCTCTTCACCAATTTTGACTGCAGTGCCTACTATGTGAAAGACAAAGAAGCCCTGATCAAAACCTTTGAAATACTCCCGGAATACCTCAAAACAAAAACCCGGGGACAGGTAAATGATTACAGAGACTGGGGGATACAGCTGGGCAGGCGCTTCCGGGCCCTCAAGTTGTGGTTTGTGCTGCGAACCTACGGAGTAGACCTCCTGCGGTCCACCATCCGAACACACATTGACTATGGCGGCTGGCTGGCCAGTCAGATTGAGCAAACGCCACACTTTGAGCTGCTCACACCCCAGAAACTAAACATGGTGGTCTTTCGGTACAATCCTCCCGGTAAAAGCGTGGAGGAATTAAATGCACTCAATGAAACCATCCTCACCCAAATCAACCAATCCGGCAAGGCTTACGTCACTCACACTAAGGTAAATGGCCTGTACGGCATAAGAGTGGTACTCGGTCAGACCAGGTTGGAAAAAAAGCACGTGGAAAATTTATGGGGATGGTTGGTTAAAACGAGTGATGCGCTCTCCAAGTAAAGGTTGGATCCATCTTCCATTTCAGGTCAGTTTACGAAAACATTGAGAATGAGGCACTTTCTGAACAACGGAACTTTAACTCATCATCCTCTTCTTTTTCACATAATTGCTTCTTATGTTTGACTAAACTATAATCACTTTTTAAAATGAAAAAATTCTTACTTATTGTTTTCGCATTGGGCTATTCCTTTGTGGGCCTTTCGAACGGAAAATACGCTATCGATGACTCCAAAGTTGAATCCATCATGGAGCAGGCCATTTCAATTGATTCAAAAGTTGCTTTAGACAATCCTTTTTCTGTAGCTGGGATTCAGGAGGAAAAAAATGTGTGGATTGCCGTAGCTTTAGATTTCTTCTTGGGTGGTCTTGGTGTTCACAGGGTATACCTCGGTACACCTCCGGGAATTATTGCGGGTTATTTCTTCACCTGCGGTGGAATCTTCGGAATATTACCTCTTGTTGATTTGATCGTATTGGTCATCAACAATGAAGACATCAGCGCTTATGTGAATAAGAAAGGCCTTATCATGTTTAACTAGTAAGGTCTCAAATGATATCAAAAACCCTCTTCACGAGGGTTTTTTTTATTTCACCCCTTTCATAAATTTCAGGCTTATTTCTCTGGCTCGCTCTTTGTTTTTTGCTACAGCCAATTCTCTCGCATGTCTGGCTCCGCCAAGGTAAAACGTGTAGAATAAAGCTACCCCAGTCATCCCTCCGGTGAAGAAATAACCTTGATGTAAGCTATAAGCACTAAAACCTACTAACAGTGTCTGAATACCCCCTGAAAGTACTCCTTTTAAAAAGTAACCTGAATACATCTGCCCCACTCCCGGCAGAAACAAAGACAAGGTATATGCCTTATCAGGGTTTTTAGGCTTGAGCCGACCCGAAAAAAAAGCCTCCACCTGCTCGCTATCTGTACCCAAATGATCAGCATTCATCAGGGTCAATTCCTTAGCTTCTTCCCACTTGTTTAAGCCAATAAGATTCAAAATCTCCAAAATCAGTATATCACCATCAACCTCCCCCTGAGATGTACCCTGAGACAATCTGTATTTCAATAATTCGTCAAAACTCCTTTGATAGTTACCAAGTAAATAATTGAGCAGAATCTTCTCATACTTCAATGCTCTGTTCAAAGTATCTCTTGACGGAATTTTAACCCGGTTGAGTATATCCAGTGCCGATTGATAATCACCTATTTTCTTATAACAATAAGATTTCTGCAACAGAAAAAAGCCCTTCCTGGACAAGTCACTTTCTTCAAAAGCTTGTCGCTCAAAGCTTAGTGCGCTTTTAAGTACATCTTCCCGTGTCTCAACGGCGTTCGTCCCCCACAAAACATCCTGTCCGCTACTTACAAAGTAACCGTATAGGAATATGCATATGAAGCAATATCGCATCATGATTCGTTTTGTTAAAATTCACATTTTCCACCTTAACGGCGACCACACTCCCCCAAATATTGGCAACATAAAAAATGGAGAAGATGCTTCCAAAAACAATAAAGGAGGCACTTTTAGGGCCGTCTTTCCGATACCCTTCATAAGCTTGCAAGGCAAAAATGGTACTCGTCATGAGGCTCATGGTACCCTGCCCTATTTTGCCCAAATAAAACTTCCCTCCACCTGGTATGATGGCCGATAGCACGCCGGCAATCACAGGAGATTTGGCTTTTCGATCCCGCATCACATGGTAGGTGTCCAATAGGGCCTGCTGATGGTCAACAAGTTGATAATAATTAGGATCAAAGGAAGTTTGAAAGGACTCAAAGCGCTCAAAATTATGATCAAGCAAAGACAATCCCGCCAAACTCAGCTTCCGAAGCTCAGCATGTAGCTCGGACAAACTATCCGTCTGCATCAAAACCTGATTCGCTTTGGCGTAATCACCAAGATAGGCATACTGTAATCCTGAATAAAACCTGGATATATTCCAAAAATTGAGATTTGAACGAGTTACATCCTCAAAAAAACGTATCGAGCTCGCCCTGTTTTTCCGGAAGTACTCAAACATTCCCAGATGAAAAGCAGTCGTGTCTGTTCTTCCTAAAACCAACTCCTTTTGCTCCAGCCAAAAGACACCTTCATCGTAAGCCGAAATGAATTCGAGATGCAACAAGAATTGATAATCATTGTCTGAAAACCCCTGGCCAAATGACCAAAGAGAACCTAATAAGCTTATGTGAATTAGAAAACTTCTCTTACTTATAGTCATCCCAATGATCTATTACCTTACCCTGTAAATTGATTAAGGCTGGAGAAGTTTCAGCAAAGGTCGCTCTGTTACATCTGGTAAGTCTGTCGGCCGTCAGAAACAGCCCCTTGAACAAACCATAACCCGCAAAAGACAATTTGCTAAACTCCGAACAAGATTGATCATAAATACAATCATTGAGGATCTGATTAGACAAGTGTTTCTGATAGAAATGAAATAAGAAAAAACTGCGTTGATGAGCCGGAGCCTCTCTTATACTCAATTTCTCCAATACAAGCTCAAAATCTCGTTGCTCATCTTGCCCGTGAAGCAAGTGACACATCATTATTAAAGCCCCTGCGATTACTAAAGCCTTCATTCCAGTAAAGTTGCAGTATTAGGTGTTTTGAAATCAGCAAACTCCTGATCTTCCGGTACATTAAATCTGAAATCAGAAAAAGTAGTCTTTGTAATGGTAGAGTCGTTTTTCTGAAAGTCTATCTCTGTAATAGACATAGGAAAGTCAACACCACGAACCATCCGATAATCATAATAGTAAGTCTTCTTTAGGTATTTCCCATCCTTGTCGAGGTACCCCATAAAAACTGGATGATCACCATTACTCACAAGCTCTACTTTCTCCAAACCTCCCATAGCGGCAGGTGGGGTATATTCTGTTACCAGCATCATGTCCTCTATTCTCGACTCTCGGAGTGAAAAACCCGCTTCGCTCAAACCTAAATCCTCACTGCTACCAAACAAGAAATAGTAAAAGGTAGTGTTTCGGCTCCCCATTCGATTATCCAAAGACTTGACAACTGTATTCTCCTTCGTGTTGAATATCTCAACATTACCCAATGAATTATTCAAAACATACATATCAATGGGGCTAATGAAATGGGTCACCATCTTGCCAGAGGGCTTATAGAACACCCGGGCATCTATTCTGGAAACCATCCCGTGTGTAGTAGACCGCTTTACCATGCTAAAACTAACCCAATCAAAATCTAATTGGACGCAGGTCGTAAACGAAATCAAAAATGAAAGGATAATATTCATAGGATGCTAAATTTCAGAAGGTGCCAAATTACCAAAGATCAAGGATTTATTTTTTGAAACAATGATCTAATTTAAGGCTCATAACAAACACGGAAGTCATCATGAAAAAAATCGTTGTCCTATCCGGTGCAGGCATCAGTGCAGAAAGCGGCATCAGCACTTTTCGTGATTCAGGAGGATTATGGGAAGGTCACAACATTGAGGATGTAGCCACCCCTGAGGGTTGGGGGAGAAACCCTGAACTCGTTCTTGACTTTTACAATCAAAGACGTAAACAGGCGTTATTCGCAAAACCTAACATAGGACATACCGTACTCGCACAACTGGAGCAGGATTTTCATGTCACCATTATCACCCAAAATGTAGATAGTCTGCACGAAAGAGCGGGTAGTTCCCATGTCATTCACCTACATGGAGAACTCTCTAAAGTAAGAAGTACCATAGACGAATCACTCATTTATGAGCTGGACGGGTGGGAACTTAACCTCGGCGATCTCTGCGGAAAAGGCTCTCAGCTAAGACCACATATTGTTTGGTTCGGAGAGGCCGTACCTATGATGGATCTGGCCATCAAGCACACACAGGAAGCAGACTTTTTCATAGTGGTCGGAACCTCTCTGGTGGTATATCCTGCTGCCGGTTTACTCAGCTTTGTAGACAACCACATCCCCAAGTACATCATCGACCCCAACCTGCCAGCATTGGACCATGTTCCTAACCTCCACTATTTTCCCAAATCAGCCACTGAAGGATTAGCCATTGTTTGTGATATAATCAGAAGCAATAATCTTAGAAAAATCTAATCGTTTATCTGTTTCGTACCTCTAATAAATAAGCTTAAATTAGCGGTTCAGCTACAGGTTTACTGGAAAATTTAGTTACTCACTCTAGAAGGAATTTAAAAACAAGTACTAGTACAGGTTTTCTTGTACGTTCCTGTTGGCAAATTCAGTATTGTACCGCCTATAATACAATTGAAGTGATAAACTTATTCAAGCCTAAGCTTTTGACCTCTGTAAAGGTCAATTTTAGCTCTACAGATGAACAGATATTCCAATCGATCACAGGTATTCGTCATTACTCCATTGTCAACCCAACATCTGGCAATGAATATGTGCCTCATGTGAGAGATAAATCTTTCCTCGAAGAGACCTTTAAAATCAGAAGATTTGCACTTCCCGTCCAATCAAAACCACTTAATATAAGAAGTACCTCTTTCGATACACTTTGGTGGTCATCGGAGTACATAAATACAGCATCTGTCAAATCTCATCATATCGTTGTAGGGAATTTATCAAGAACAGCTACTGATTTAGATAATACACACATGATGTGCTTAAAAAAACTCATAATCAATAAGTTAGACTCAACGATACTATTCGCTGTTTGATCTAAAAAAAATAGGGAATTCATACCATACAGCTCAAATTCACATTTCATGCTTTCGTTTAATATGACCAGAAAAAAACATTCACTTTACCGCTCGAATATCTGGCTTGTACTTCTGCTTGTTGGAAGTGCAAATATCGCTTTTGGTGAAGGCTCAAGAACCCTCGCCCCAAATTATGGAGATACCACCTCATTGGTGGCACCTGGATCAGCCAACAATCAATTTGCATGGCTGGAGCATGATGGATTTGGAGGAGCTACCGACAATTTTCTCGACCCTTCCGCTCCTGCCAATGAGCGACTCTACATTCGCCTGAAAGCCGGCGAAACACTGCGATATGGAATCAGACGAATCCCTGTAAGGTACTCGGGGGGTAATTCTTACTCCAACTCGGCCACTGAGCACAATAATCATGAATATTTGACCATCGTGGTGTATGATAGCGATGGCAATGTTGTCAACAGCAATACACTCACCAACGACAACAGTCCTAACCATGGTGCCTGGTTAGATGCTGGTCAGCCTGGAGTCATTACCTCAGTAGCTTCCTCATTGTTAGGCCCACAGTTCACCCACAATTCCAATACTTACAATGCAGGTGGGTACACCCCAATAGAATACACCAACAACGATCCGGAAGGGGATCAGGATTTCTACATTGCCTTTATTCAGGACGATGGAGGAACTACCGATATAGATGAACGAAGCTGGTATGACCTTTGGGATTTCTCAGTGTATGACGGCAACGAAGAGAAACCCGGACGTATGCATTGTACGAGATGGAGCCTTACCGCTCAGGATTTTGATAACCTATTAGCCGATGAGGTTAATTTCTATGTAAGGGTACCCTCCACCATCGATGGCGGTGATGCCGGCAATTACATCAAAGAAGTACAGCTTGGCGGCCTTAATCCATTTTCATTGGTGGTTTATGCCAACTCTCAGGGAACAGACGGTACCGATGGAGATACCAATGGAGATGGAATCACCGACTTTCAGGATTACCGCATGAGTGTAACCAATGAAATTGCAGAAATAGAATATGACCTCTTCATTAACAACCCGGACGTTGACCTTTACCCTACGACCGTATTACCGACGATCTCCATTACGGATGCCAATGTCTACTGTAATGCGAGTACAGGTGGAGGTGCTGCAGCAATATTCTTTGAAAGCAACCAAGTTGGGCAGATAGCGGTGCTCGTAGATCTGGATGGTACTAACGGCTATCAGGATGGCACAGAAGACGTGATCATTGAAGCTGAGATAACCACCGAAGGAGAGCACGTGATTCGCTGGGACGGGCTCAATGGCTTTGGTGCTGCAGTACCCTCAGGAACAAATCTGACCATTTCAGGAAGATTTACCTCAGGCCCTATTCATGTTCCTCTTTGGGACGTGGAAGAAAATGACCAGGGAATGAACATGCTGGATATCAGACCAAATACCAGTTTCAACCTTATTTATTGGGACGATAGCGACATTTTCACTGGAGTAAACCCAGAAGTGGAACTGGACGGAACGAATACCTCATTACATACCTGGACAAGTGGTGATGATGACCTGATCAATACCTGGTCTTTTGGGTATTATCAGATCAATACTCAAAACATCTCTTTCACCTACAGCTGCGACGCTGATGGAGACGGAGTGGCCGATGCCCAGGATGAAGACAGTGACAATGATGGAGTACCTGATACAGATGAGGGAGACCATGATGCTGACACGGATGGCGATGGAGTACCTGACTACCTCGATCCGGATGTGGATGGAGACGGAGATGTAGATGCATCTGACAACTGGGCAGACATCAATGGTGATGGCATCAATGACAACTTTGATTACGATTTAGATGGTGTTCCCAATTCACTTGATTTAGACTCGGACAATGATGGCATCACCGATCTGGTAGAGGCTGGAGGCACCGATAGTGATAATGATGGGAAACTGGATGGATTCACCGACGTGAGTGGAGGCCTCACCTTCAGTGGGTATTCCATTTCCACAGGTTGTAGCTCCACAGTGACTACCATCACCACCCCTACCACCCTCACCGGATGGGCAGATGATCAAACCAGACAGATCACATTGCCCTTTGCCTTTGAGTTTTACGGCACCACATTTGCAGCCAACAGTAGCTTATACCTCAATAGTAATGGCTGGGTAAGCTTTAATAACATTGATCCAGGCACGGATTGGAGGCCCGATCCATATCCATCTGGCACATACCCAAACACCATCGCGTTCCATCATGTCGACATGACCCCAAACTCCGGGGGTACCATTACATACGGAACCAACGGAACCGCCCCCAATAGGATATTTATTATTTACCTGCAAAATGTACCCTTTTATGGTCAGAACGGAACCTTTACAGGTCAACTTCAGCTCCATGAAACCACCAACGAAATCAGGGTAGTTACGACCAACCTCAACCCCGATGGTGGCGGAGGTATGACTCAGGGATTGAACCAGAACGGTACCACCGGGATCACCGTCACAGGGAGAAATGATCAGAACTATACCATTGTTTCTCCAGAATGTCAATCATTCACTCCTAACTATGTAGCTGCACCGAATGGAGTAGACGACACCCTTGACTCCACCCCACTCCCAAATCCTGATACAGATGGAGATGGTCTGGCTGATTTCCGGGATCTTGATTCGGACAACGATGGCATTGTAGATACCTACGAAGCTGGAGGTACAGCCAATACAGCCACAGGCCAGATTGCCGACTTTACAGATACCGATGGCAATGGACTCAATGATCAACAGCAGATCGTGGCGCTCCCACTTCCGGATTCTGACGGTGATGGGTACAAAGACTATCTGGACATTGACTCTGACAATGATGGCATCCGAGATTACATCGAAGCACAGCAGAGTTCAATTTTTATCGGTTTTGAAAACAATGACACCAACTCCAATGGACTGGTAGATGTTTATGATCCCATCATAGGTGGCACGATACTCACCCCGGTAGATACTGATGGAGATGGGCTCCCTGACTATATAGACACAGATGCTGATGACGATGGCGTAGTGGACCTGATTGAAGGGTGGGACTCCGACAAAAATGGAATCTCTGATTTGGACACCAATGCCGATGGATCTATCGATGACACTGATGCATGTGCTGGTTATTCAACACCTGGTCTGCTCAGATCCGAAAATGCAGATTTTGAAAATGGACTGAATGGACTTTCCGGGTTCTCAGGGGAAGTCTTTGTGACCTCTGATGCGCAATCGGGCAGCTCTGCCATTCTCGTAGGACCATCAGAGGGAGGAACATATGTCTCTGAGTACATTCCCGCAGAACAAGGCCAGGCTTTTCAGTTTACTGGTTACGCCAAAATAGCCGGAAGCCCTGGCTATACCGGCATAGGCATTACCTTCTGGGATGAAGACCTCAGCACCCGACTCAGCGAACCTCAAGCTCAGGTGTTGGCAACCACCTACACCCTTTATACGGTTAATGCTACTGCCCCGGCTGGAACTGCTTTCATAGAGCTATGGACCTATAAATCCGGGGCATCGGGCACACTAACCTTTGATAACTTCTCCCTCATCCTTACATCCGCCTGCTCCGGCACCTTCTCCGACGACTCTGATGGTGACGGACTGCTCGATCTCTTTGAAAACTACAATACTCCCCTGCAAAACACCGATGGATCAGACGAAAGCGACTGGCAGGATGATGATGACGACAATGACGGATCGCCCACAGCTGGAGAAGATGTCAATGGCAATGGAGACTGGTCTGATGACTTCACCGAAGGTGGTGTAACCATCCCCGATTACCTCTTCAGAGGTGATTTCGATGGGGATGCCATCGCTGATAAAAATGATGCAGACTCTGACAATGATGGCATCACCGATGCTCAGGAGTCCAATGGTGAAGCCATTGACCCCAGCGGAGATGATGACAATGATGGTA